>NZ_JAPZSK010000002.1:306177-612355 GCF_027531815.1 Gemmatimonas sp.
CCACACCCGATCCGGTCGATCCGAACATCATCTGGAGCACGGCCTCCGGCAGCGGCATGGTCGGTGGCATCGTGGTGCGTTTCGAGGAAAACCGTCGGCAGTTCCGCAACGTCGAGGTGTGGCCGCAGCAGTCGAATGGGCCGGCCGAGGGGGTGAAGTACCGCTTCGTGTGGGACGCCCCCCTGCTCATCTCGCCGCACGACCGCAACACGCTTTACACGGGCAGCCAGCATGTGCATCGCACGCAGGACGGCGGCAACAGCTGGCAGGTGATCAGCCCCGATCTCACGCGCAACGACCGGTCGCGCATGAAGAGCTCTGGCGGCCTCACCCCCGACAACATCGGCGTGGAGTACTCCGGCGTGGTGTACGGCATTGCGGAGTCCCCCAAGGCCAAGGGCACGATCTGGGTGGGCACGAACGACGGACTTGTGCAGCTCAGCCGCGACAATGGCGCGACCTGGACCAACGTGACGATGAACGTGCCGGGGATCCCCTTCTGGGGATCGGTGCGCTCCATCGCCGCCTCCAAGTGGGATGCCGCCACGGCGTACATCACCGTGGATGCGCATCAGGAGAACGATCGCGACCCGCACGTCTACCGCACCACCGACTACGGCAAGAGCTGGACGAAGATCGTCACCGGCATTCCGCGCAGCATGCTGAGCTACGCGAAGATCATCATCGAGGATCCGGTGCGGCAGGGCATGCTCTACCTCGGCACCGAGAACGCGATCTACCTGTCGTACGATCGCGGCGACACGTGGTTGCCGCTGCAGAACAACCTGCCGCACGCGCCGGTGTCGGGCATCATCGTGCAGGAGCACTTCAACGATCTGGTGATCTCCACGTACGGCCGCGGCTTCTGGATCCTCGACGATCTGTCGCCGTTGCAGCAGCTCGATCCGGCGGTGCTGGCCAAGGGAGCGCACCTGTTTGCCCCGCGCGCTGCCTATCGCTTCCGCCCCATCACGGCCCCCAGCACGACGTACGACGATCCCACCGCGGGCAATGATCCGGAGTACGGCGCCGCCATCAACTACTACCTCAAGGCACCGGCCAAGGCGGCGCCGATCGTGGAGATTCTCGACAACGGACGTGTGGTGCGCACGCTGCGTGGCAGCAACCGGGTTGGGCTCAATCGCCTGCATTGGGATCTGCGTGACGAACCGGGCCTCGAGGTGCGCCTGCTCACGAGTCCGCTGTTCGCGGAGCACATCGTGACGGGACCGCAGGGGCGCGTGGCGCCGGGCACGAATCGTCTGCAAATCCTCATGCCACCGGGGACCTACACCGTGCGCCTGCGCGTGGACGGTGTGACGCAGGAACATCCGCTGGTTGTGCGCAAGGACCCGAACAGCGCCGGCACCGAGGCGGAGATCACCGCCCAGGTGCGCGTGCTCATGGCACTCAAGGCGGAGCTCGACAAGGCGGCCACCGCGGTGGCGCGCGTGGAGAACGTGCGGCTCCAGGTGCAGCAGCTCCTCGGGCAACTGCAGCGGGGGGGCGGTGACGCCGATGCCGCCACCCGCCTGCGCGCGCTCGATCAGCAGCTCATCGATGCTGAAATGGCGCTGGTGGACCTCCGACTCACGGGCACCGGACAGGACGGGGTGCGATTCGGTTCCAAGCTCATCGGCAAGATGGGCTATCTCAGCAATGGGGTGGCCGTGGCGGACTTTGCCCCCACGACGCAGCATGTCGAGGTGCAGGGTATTCTCGCCAACGAGCTCGGCGCGGCGCTGCGCACGATCGACGGCATTCTGGCCAGCGAACTGCCGCCGGTGAACACCATGCTCGACGCGAAGGGATTGCCGAAGATCGTCGACCGGGGCGCGTCGGCAACCCGCATCGTGCCGTGACGCGAACCCCTGCACGCAGGTGACCTCCACCGATCGACATGCGGTCGGTGGAGCAAGGCTGGGTGTCTGGCTGGTGGTTGCGGCGGCCTTTCAATGGGCGCTGTTGGGACCCGTTGCGCGTGTGGCGTTCGCCGAGGGGATCGCGCCGCTCACGGTGGCCTTCTGGCGCGCGACGGTGGCCGCCCTGCTCTTTGCCACGCACGCCTCGGTGACCCGCGCCCACGCCCTGCGGCGGCAGGACCGCTTGCCGGCCATGCTGTTGGGGGTCGTGGCAGTCGCCGGGCTGTACGTGTCGTACTTCGAGAGCGTCCAGCGCGGTGGTGCGGCGCTCGCGGCCATTCTGCTGTACTCGGCGCCGGTGTGGGTGGCGCTGGGCGCGCACTTCGTCATGCGCGAGCGCGTGCCTGCGCGCGAGGCGGGCGCGCTGCTGCTGACGTTCGGTGGGGTGGTGCTGGTGGCGCTCTTCCCGGCCTCGGGAGCAGCGGACATTGCGGCCACGCCGGCGGCCGTGAGTTGGGGGCTCGCCTCTGGCCTGGCCTACGCGTTGTACTTCCTGCTGGGGCGGTCGCTGTTCGCGCACAACGCCCCGGCGCGTGTGATGGCGTGGGCGCTGGCAACCGGCGCCGTGGTGCTCGCCCCGTTCGTGCAGTGGGGCACGCTCACGTGGCGTGCCTGGGCGGCCATCGCCTTTCTGGCCACGGTGGCCACGTACGGCGCGTATCTGTCAAACGCCAATGGCCTCAAGCGCATTGGTGCGTCGCGGGCGTCCACCATTGCCACCTTGGAGCCCATTCTCGCCGTGGGGGCGGCGTTCCTGCTGTGGGGGGAGCGGCTCTCGATCCTGGGGGTGGTGGGCGCCAGTGCCGTTGTTGGCGGTGTCGTGCTGGCGGCTACGGCTTCGCGGCGCACAACCACGTAAGCGCCACATCGGCCACCGATCCCTTCGAGACCGGTCCGAACCCCGGGATCTTCACTTCGCGGTGCATCCCTTCCTTCGTGCCCGCCTCATCGAGGTAGTACCAGCTTTCCTTCGTGGCCACCACGCGCTTGGCGCAATCGTACATGCCAATCGTCCGGGAGCTCTTGAGTTCTCCCTTGGGATGCTTGAGCGGAGGCACGAGGGCCACGCGCACGGCCGCCGTCACCACCGTACCGGCGCGAGACACCGTGCCCGGTTCCACCAGCACCGCCGTTGGCGTGCCGATGCTGGTGCGGCCGATTTCCTTCGTGCCCTTGCGCCCCTGCGCCAGCAGGAGCGCCGGGGCGCACATCAGGAACACGAGTCGAACCGAGGCAGCACGCAACGCGGACGGGGATAACGCGTGGATCATGGTCATCACTTGCGGCGGCGGGCAGTGGAATCGGGGACGAACTCGAACGGCAGCTGCATGACCTGCTGTACGATACGCCCCTTGCGGACCGCCGGTGCAAACCGCTGCTCGCGCACGGCGCGGCGTACCGGCTCCACGAACAGGCGATTGGTCGTGGTGACCGCACTGAAGGTGTCCATGTTGGCTTCGCCGGTCATGCTCACCACGAACTCCGCCAGAACCCGCCCGGGTGCCTGCGCATCGAAGAGCGAGTCGGGGTAGATGGGGCGAATCAGGTTCACGGAATCGGGGCGCGCGGCGGCGTCCACGTCGTTGGCGACGTAGGCTTCCCCCGCTTCGATCATCTGGGCAATGCGCATGGCGGGGGTGGGCTCGTCCTTCTTGCGCTTGCGCTCACGCGGCTCGCCGCGCTTCGACCAGAGTACAATGGTCCCGCAGGCGCTGCTCATGCGCTGGTTTCCCTGAAACTCCACCGGAACCGACGCCGCGCCACTGTAGATCTCGATCCCCTCGAACGTTCGCGGGTCGAAGGCGTCGAGGTCCACTTCGCCGGCATAGAGCGGCTGGGCGTCGAGCCAGACGAGCGGCGCGCAGCGGCTGCCGCGAATGCGCACGGCGTTCTGCAGGCCGCGCGATTCGATGCGCATGCCGGGCACCATGCGGAAGACGTCCGTCATGCGCGCCGCATTGCGGCTCGCGAGGTCGGACGCCGTGAAGAACCGCCCGCTCCCGTAGCCCATGCGCCGGTAGAAGCCGGCCATGGGACCGTTGACCTCGCGTCGGCCCACCACCTGGACGGTGCTCAGCTCCACGGCAATGCGCTCCAGCCGCACGGTCGCGCGCGCGGGCTCGCCTGCCGTGATCTCCACGGCAACCGAGTCCGGACGGTAGCCAATGCGTCGGGCCACCAGCCACGCCGACCCAAGCGGCACCCCCGCCGCCGTGAACGTGCCGTTGTCGTCCGACTCCACCGACGTGGTCGTCCCGCGTCCCTGAATGCGAAGGCGTACCTGCGCGCCGCCAATGGGGAGCCCCAACGTGGTGTTGACGGTGCCACGAACCGTTCCCGTTGCCCCGCCAGCGGACTGCGCACGCGCCACCGTCGCGCCCACGCCGGTGAGGGCGATCATCGACCAGGCAGGGACGAGCCGATACATCAAACGGGGCATGCGCATAGAGGGCGCGCTCAAGGGCGCGGACTTGTGTGGGCGCGCGGGCGGGCTACGATGAATCATGATTCGTGCCTCCTGTGTGGGCAAGCGCCACTGGCTCACGCTCTGTTCCCTCGTGGCGTTGCTCTCAGGGTGTACCCCGCTGCGCCGCGCCGTTCCCCCTGAGGAGCTCCCGAGGCGGGTCGTGCTGGCGCTGGACGGCCTCGACTACCGTGATGTGCTCGACGCCCGGCGGCGCGGACGCTTTGCCGCCTTCCATGAGCCCGCGCGACTGTTTTCGACCTTCCCGTCGATCAGCGACATTGCCTGGCATGCCATCTTCGGCGTGAAACCTCCGCCGGGGTACCAGCGGGTGTACTACAGCACGCGGCACCGCCGGGTGCTGGGTGATGCGCTCTCGGCCATTCGCCCCATCGAGTACGAGGAGCGCATGGACCAGGCCTTCGATACCAAGTTCCACCATCTGGGGGCCTATCTCATCTCCTGGCCGGTGGCCAGGAAGGAAGTGGACACCGACGTTGAGCATGTGCTCCGCTCGCGCGGTCGCGAAACCGTGTATCTCTACAATGTCGGTCCCGACGCACTGCAGCACACGCGCGGCGACATTGCGCCCTACCTCGATCACCTCAGTGATCGACTCGACGCCTTGCAGCAGCGATATCGACAGCGCACGGGACGTTCGCTGGACATCGTCGTACTCTCCGATCACGGCCACAATCGCGCCCGCGAGGCGGCCTTCGTGCCGATTGCCGAGGCGCTGGCGGCGCACGGATTCGAAACGGCGCGCGTGCTCGATGCCCCAAACCGGGTGGCCTTCAGTGTCGACGGCGTCACCACCGGGTTCGGGGTGTTCTGTCATCCCGACTCCGTGGCGCGTGTGGCTGCCTTGCTCACCACCGTGCCGGGTGTGGAAATCGTCACGGCGCACGTCGCGCGCGATCGCTACACGGTATCGGCACGGCGCGCCGACGGCTCCGTGGACGACGCGGTCATCGAAGAGACGGCCCCCGCGGGTGGGCGGGAGGCCCGTTATCGCTACTTGCAGCAGCGCGGCGATCCGCTGGAGCTGGCCGGTACCGTGAGACACCTGCAGGCGGCCGGGTTGCTCGATGCGAACGGGTTTGCCCCCGAATCGGTGTGGGTGCGCGAGACCGCATCACACAGATATCCCGCGGCCGTTGTGCGCATCGTGCATGGACATGTCCGCGCCACGCAGAACCCCGCGCCTGTGCTCGTGTCCGTGGCCGACGACCATCGCGTGGGTTTGGGGATGGTCTCGGTGGCCAATCGCATGCGACCCCTGGGCGGCACGCACGGCGCGCTCGGCGCCACCAACGCCGTGGGGATGGTGCTCAGCAATGGCGTCGTGCCGCACGACGACGTTGCCTGGCGGGTACGCGAACAGTTCGGCGGCTTTGGGGATCTCAAGTCCCGCCCGTCGCACGACGGCACGTTGCAGGTGGTGGCAGGGCAGGAGCTGCGCCGCGACCGCTTCGTGCAACGTGCGTGGCCGCAGTGGAACGCGATGCCCGACACCGGTGCCGTGGTGATGCTGACACTCCCCAGGCGCGTGCTCGACGACGACCCGCGTGGCCGTTTCCTGCGCTTCGAGGTGCGCGTGCGCGATCAGTCGTCGGTGGACGGACGGACGGTGCGCACGGTCGCGGTACCGCTGACGCAGGCGTGGCGCAGCACTGAAGAACGGCAGGTGGCCTTGCCGGCGGGAATGGTCGGCCTCACGGCCCTCGATGCCGACAGCGATCTCACGCTGCGGGTGGTGCTCGAAGTGCGGCGCCCCGACAAGGATGGCTGGGTGATTGCCCGTGAGCAGACCGTGCTCACCATGGCGTTGCGGGTCGCCCCCGACGGGATTCCCTGGAGCTACTGACCGGGCTGCAACAGCCCTTCTGTCGGTGCCGAGCGCGGCGTAACGTTGATCGGCGGGCAATGGTGTCCGTCCTCACTTGCCAACCGAGCATGTCCCTCCTGCATCGTTCGCGTTCGCGCGGCGCGGCGTTCGGCCTCGCGGCTGCTGTGCTGTTGACCGGCTTTCGTGCCCACGCCCAGTCGCCCACTCGGCTGCTGCGCACCCCCAGTGTGAGCAGCCGCCATATCGCCTTCGCCTACGCCAACAACGTGTGGATCGTGGAGCGCGCGGGCGGTAGCGCGCGCCGGCTCACGAGCTTTCAGGGGCAGACGCAGAATCCCAAGCTGTCGCCCGACGGACGGCTGGTGGCGTTCAGCGCGGAGTATGCCGGCAATACCGACGTATATGTCGTGCCGGTGGAGGGCGGCCAGCCGACACGCCTGACCTGGCACCCCGGCGCCGACGTGGTGCAGGGGTGGACCCCCGACGGCAAGCAGGTGATGTTCGCCTCACCCCGCGCCACGTGGGCGCCCAACGCGGCTCCGCGCTTCTTCACGGTGCCCGTGACCGGCGGCGTGGAAACCGCCCTGCCGCTGCCGCGCGCATATCAGGGGAAGCTGTCCCCCGATGGTGGGCGCATTGCGTATCGCATGCCCACGTCATGGGATGAAGAACGACGCAACTACCGCGGCGGACAGAACAAGCCCATCTGGATCGTCGATCTCAAGTCCATGGCGCTCGACAGCACGCCATTCGCCGGCACGAAGGAGATGGATCCGGTGTGGGTGGGTGACGCGGTGTACTTCCTGTCGGATCGTGATGGCGTCTCGAACGTGTGGGCATTCGACACCCGCAGCCGCCGCCTGTCGCAGGTCACGCGGTTCACCGATTTCGATGTGAAGTCCTTGGACGCCGCGGGCACGACCGTGGTGTTCGAACAGGCCGGGTACATCCATGAACTCGAGACGCGTACCGGCGCGAGCACGGTGGTGCGCATTACTGCCGCGGGGGATTTCCCGTGGATGATGCCTGCCTGGAAGGAGGTAGGTGGGCGGGTCACCAACCTTGCGCTGTCGGCGACCGGCAAGCGTGCCGCCATTGAGGCACGCGGTGAGGTGTTCACGGTGCCCGCGGAGAAGGGAGACGTGCGCAACCTTACCGCCACCAGTGGCGCCGCCGAGATTGCGCCGCTCTGGTCTCCCGACGGTCGATCGGTGGCCTACTTCAGCGATGCCAGCGGCGAGTACCAGCTGGTGATCGCCCCGCAGGATGGCCTCGGGGCGCGGCGCACCATCGCGTTGCCCGAACCGAGCCGCCCCTATTCGCCAAGCTGGTCGCCCAACGGTCGGCACATCGCCTTTCAGGATACGCACTTCCGCATCTGGCTGGTGGATGTGGCGAGCGGGCAGGCGAAGGTGGCCGACCACGATCCGTATTTCATGGCCGATCGCAGCATCGTGCCGGTCTGGAGCCCCGACTCGCGCTACCTCGCGTACCCGAAGCGGCTCAAGTCCCTCATGCGTGCGCTGTTCGTGTACGACGTACAGGCCGGCACCGCCCGGCAGATCACCGATGGCATGGCGGACGCGACGAGTCCGGCGTGGGACGCGAGCGGCAAGTACCTGTGGTTCTTTGCCAGCACCACCTTCGCGCTCAACTCGTCGCTGCTCGACATGACGAAGTACGAGCGTCCGGAAACCAAGGCGCTCTACCTGGCGGTGCTCGCGAAGGGAGAGCCGTCGCCCCTGCTCCCCGAAAGCGACGAGGAAGCGCCGCGCGCCCTCGCACCACGTGACTCGGGGGTGACAACCACACCGGCCAGCGCGCGTCCGCGGGCGGACAGCGCGCGCGGTGATGCCATGAGCACGGCCGTGCGACCGGTGCGGATCGACTTCGACGGACTGCAGCAGCGCATCGTGGTGGTGTCGGGGCTGGCCGAACGCGACTACGGTACGCTCGTGGCAGGGCCGGCTGGTACGGTCTTCTTCCTCGAGCCCATTCCCGCCACGGGCACGTCAGCGGGAAGCGCCGCCGGCACCGGCAACACGCTGCATCGCTTTCAACTGTCCGCGCGTCGTGCCCAGCTCTTCGCCAGCGGTGTGGCGCAGTACACGGTGAGTGCCGATGGCCGCCGGCTGCTGTATCGCACGGCCGGGCAGAACGGTGGGCTGTACCTGGTCGATGCCGACAAGACGGTGCCCGCGCCCGGCAGCGGTCGCCTGGCGGTCACGCTGCGCGCCTACATCGATCCGCGTGAGGAGTTTCGGCAGATCTTCAACGAAGGGTGGCGCAATCAGCGCAACAACTTCTACGTGAAGAACCTGCATGGCACCGACTGGGCGGCGGTGAAGACGATGTACGAGCCGCTGCTGGCGCACGTGAATCACCGGGCCGATCTGAACTACCTCATCGACAACATGGGGGCCGAAACGGCGATCGGGCACTCGTACGTGCGCGGCGGCGACCTGCCCGACGTGCCCAACGCCAGCGGCGGATTGCTCGGTGCCGACTTTACCATCGAGGGGGATCGGTATCGTATTGCCCGCGTTTATGATGCGGAGAGCTGGAACCCGGAGTTGCGGGCGCCGCTGGTCACGCCAGGGGTGAACGTGTCGCGCGGCGACTATCTGCTCGCCATCAACGGCGTGGAGCTGCGCGCGCCCGACAACGTGTACCGGCTGCTCGATGGCACGGCCAACCGTCAGACCGTACTGACGGTGAACAGCCGCCCCGATTTGCAGGGAGCACGGCTCGTTACGGTGGTCCCCGTCGCCAACGAGCAGGGGCTGCGGACCCGCGCCTGGGTGGAGTCGAATCGTCGGTACGTGGACAGCGTGTCGAAGGGGACGCTGGCCTACGTGTATCTCCCCAACACGGGCGTGCCGGGGTATACCAGCTTCAACCGCTACTACTTTGCCCAGCAGGACCGGCTGGGGGTCGTGGTCGACGAGCGCTTCAACGGGGGCGGATCGGCGGCCGACTACATCGTGGACCTGCTTGGCCGTGACTTCGACGGGTACTTCAACAATCCGGTCGGCGACCGCTTCCCGTACACCAGCCCGGCCAATGGCATCTGGGGGCCCAAGGTCATGATCATCAACGAAATGGCCGGTTCGGGTGGGGATCTCATGCCCTACATGTTCAAGCGGCGCAAGCTGGGACCGCTGGTGGGGGCACGTACCTGGGGTGGCCTGGTGGCCACTACCGACACGCCGCCGTTCGTCGACGGCGGATCGATGATTGCGCCGCGCTTCGGCTTCTTCTCCCGCGAGAACGCCTTCGCGGTGGAGAATGAAGGCGTGGCCCCGGACATCGACGTGGAGAATTTTCCGCGCGAGGTGAACGCGGGGCGTGATCCGCAACTCGAGCGCGCCACGCAGGAGGCGCTGCGTCTGCTGTCCACCTGGAAGAATCCGCGAGCCACCACGGAGCCCACGCCTCCCGTGTGGGGGAAGCGAGGTCGCTGAGCCATGCCCAATCCTCGTATTCTCAATCGCAAGCTCCACCGCTGGGGGGCCATCGCCACGGCGCTGCCGTTCCTGCTGGTCATCGTCACGGGCCTGCTGCTGCAGCTCAAGAAGCAGCTGCCATGGGTGCAGCCGCCCGAGCAGCGCACGGCGAACACGGTCCCGAGCCTCAGCATGGAGCAGATCCTGCGCGCGGCGAAATCGGTGCCCGAGGCGGCCGTCACCGATTGGCGCGATATCGATCGGCTCGATGTGCGCCCCGCCAAGGGCATCGTGAAGGTGACCGCGAACAACCGATGGGAAGTACAGGTGGATCTGGGCACGGGTGCCGTGCTGCAGGCCGCGTACCGGCGCTCCGATCTCATCGAGCAGCTGCACGATGGTTCGTGGTTTGCCGATGCCGCGAAGCTCTGGCTGTTTCTCCCGTCGGGGGTGGTGGTGCTTGGGTTGTGGATCACCGGGCTCTATCTGTTCGTGCTCCCCTTCCTCGCGCGCGCGCAGAAGCGCCAGCGCGAGTCCTGAGTCAGGGGCCATCATGCCGGTGCGGCATCCTTCGGCAGTCGTGACCTCTCCCCGCGACGTGCTGCGCTGGAGCGTGGCCCGCGCCCGGGCACGATTGCCACATCCCCCGCGCGCGCCCATCGAAGGGGTTGCTCCGGATCTGTCGTACCTGCACGCCAATCGCCACGAGCCCGCCTACACGTGGATTGGCCATTCGTCGGCGCTGCTGCAGATCGGCGGCGCCAACCTGCTGCTCGACCCGATGTTCAGTCGGACGGCGTCGCCGTTCCGCTATTTCGGGCCACGTCGGCATCAACCGCCCGGACTCACGGTGGCGCAGCTTCCGCACATCGATGCGGTGCTGCTCACGCACAATCATTACGACCACCTCGATCGGTGGTCGGTGCGCGCGGTGGCCCAGCAGGCTGGCGGGGCACCGGCGTATTTCGTGCCGCGCGGGCTCGAACGCTGGTTCGCGCGGAATCTGCCGCGGCGCCGGGGCGTGCTGCCGCACATCGAGGGGTTGGCGTGGCACGAAGGCGCGCAGCTGCCGGCAGGGAATGGGCCGCTCGGCTTGCACTTCCTGCCGGTGCAGCACTGGTCGAGTCGCACGGGCTTCGATCGCAACGCGTCGCTCTGGGGCAGCTGGGCGGTGCTGCACGACGGTTTCCGGTTCTGGTACTCCGGGGATCTCGGGTACTCGAACGAGCCGCGCGAGATCGGCGAGCGCTACGGCCCCTTCGATGCCGCGGCGATTGCCATTGGGGCGTACGAGCCACGCTGGTTCATGCGCGCCCAGCATGTAAATCCCGAAGAAGCGGTGCAGGTGATGCTGGACGTGCGGGCCGCACACGCGATTGGCGTGCACTGGGGCACGTTCTCGCTGACCGACGAACCGCTCGATCAGCCGCCGGTCGACCTGGCGTTGGCGCTGGAGGCCCGAGGCATTGCACCAGAGCGGTTCATGGTGCTGCGGCACGGGGAAACCAAGCGGCTACACGCCGAGGGGAATCGCATCCACCCACCACCCTGAACACACGACCCTCGACGCTGAACGGGTGTGCTGTCAGTCGGATACGCGAACGCCACGTGGGCGACTGCCGGTGATTCCCGTTCAGGGTCGGGGGTCGTGAGTTGAGGGTCTGGGGTGTGGGTACATTCCCAGGTACACCAGCAGCGGCGGACACCCCGTGAGCAAAGTGGCGACCCACCAGATCATGCTCCGCCCGCTTCGCCTGAGCTCACGCCAGAACCACGTGAGCACGATCGCCGTGAAGATGCCCATGTCGTTCCAGGCCATGAACACCATGGGATCCTGGCGCAGCGTCATCCATGCGTGGGCAAGGCCCACCGAGACGGAGCCGTGCTGCTGCATCCACGTGTAGAACGCCCACTGTTCATAGGCGAAGAAGAGCACCGCCGCGGTATAGAGCAGGGGACGCCGCATCAGCCGGGGGGACGCTCGTACTGTTCGGTGGGCAGGGCGAAGGCCTTCCTGAGCTTCGCATCGCCTTCGATCCCCACGACCCGTTGCGCGATGTAGTCGCCCACTACGGGACCGAACTTGAAGCCTTCCGCCTGCCCAAGGCCGGCGATCCACGCGTTGGTGGCGCCCGGCACGAAGTCGACGATGAAATTCTGGTTGATGCTCGACTCGTAGTGGCAGGCGCGCGTTTCCAGCAGCGGCGCGTTGGCGAGCAACGGGAACCGCGCCGCGAGAAACCGACGGGCGCCATCCACCCGATCCTGATTGGTCCAGCGCGGACTCAGGTCGGGATCCTGCAGCGCGGGGTCGGCCGGTGCCGGGGGCGGGGCAGGTGGCGGCGTGGTGCCGGCTGGCGGCGGCGGCGGGGCAATGGCGCCGCGCACGCGAAAGCCGCGGCTGTCCACCGGCAGCATCGGCCACCCGGTCACCCCGGGGAAGTTGAAGCTGGGCAGGTTGGGAAACTGGAAGCGCGTGTCGCCGACCGGCACGCCGAAATAGAGCGCGTGGCCAATGGGAATGCGCGCACGGTTCTCCATGTAGGGGAACAGCTTGCGCAGCCACGGCCCGCAGGCGAACACGTAGGCGTCGCCCCGAATGACGGTGCCGTTGTCGAGGATGACCCCGTCCATGCGGCCGTCCACAATGGGGCCCGGCCGCACGCGACCGATGACCAGCTCGGCACCCATCTTTTGCGCCACCGCCGCCACGGCCTGCGTCGCCGCACGGCAGCGCACGACACCGGCATCGGGTTCGGTGATGGCGACGGTGATGTCGTCGGCCTTGATGACCGGCCAGCGCTTGCGCGCTTCGTCACCACTGAGGACTTCGTGCTGGACGTTGTTCGCCTTCCAGAGGTCCACCGTCCTGGTGATGAACGGTTCGCGGGTGGCGCGCATGATCACGTCGCCCGTCTCGTGAAAGAAGGACGTGCGGAAGACCGGCGCCCATTCCTTTTCGAACAGCTTCCAGCGGGCAATGGCCGTGCGAGCCCACGGCGTCCACAGTTCGCCGCTGGCGCGATCGCCGTAGGACGAGCGGATCCCGCGCGTTTCGTCACCGCTGGTGGAGCGCGAGTTGCCGGGGCCGTACTGATCGATGAGGGTGACGCGCGCACCGCGAGCGCGGAGGTGGTACGCGGTCCACCCGCCCCAGGCTCCGGCGCCGATGACCACGATGTGCTGGCTGTTGCCGCCGCGAGCCTTCCCCGGCTGGATGCCAGGGGCCGGTGCCGCCGAGAAGGCCGCCGGTGGCGCGCACCCGGCGGCAAGGAAGGCGCCGGCGCCCACTCCGGCGAGACGGAGAAAATCGCGACGGGGGAGCGCGCCGTCCGCCGTGGCGGTGTCGATCAACGGGTCGGTGGCGTCGGCATCCGGCTGGGGCGCGGCGCGTTCGGGAACATCCGGGGTAGCAAAAGCGTCCATCGGCCGAAAATGTCGGTCGCACCGGTCCCTCGCAATGCAGACCGCCCGATTGCCTCGGCGGCGCTGCATCGCGAGGCCTCGTGGCGCGACTTGCCAGCGAAACGCTCCTCTTGCACGTTCATCCGCCATGCCCCGTCTCTTCCGAAATCCCAGCCTGTTCCTGCTTGCCGTCGTGGCGGTAAGCGTCGCCGCGGCCGCCCGCAGCACCGCGCAGTCCCCCCTCGCCCCCGGGCGGGCCGTGCTCAACGATCAGGACACGGTACCGGTGTACAGCGACTCCCAGGCAACCGCCGGTCAGGCGGTCTGGGGCAAGGCGTGCGCGGAGTGCCACGAAACGAAAGATGTGACCGGAGCGGACTTCCGGACGAAGTGGGCGGGGCAGCCGGTGTTCACTCTCTTCGAGCAGATTCGCACCACGATGCCCGACGGCAATCCGGGGTCGCTGCCGAAGGAGGAGTATGCGGCGGCGCTGGCGTACATCCTCAAGTTGAATGGGCTGACCGCCGGAGCCACGCCGCTCGCGACCGATTCCGTGGCGCTCGCGGGGGTGAAGTTGGTGCTCCCCGCTGCGCCTCCGGGGCTCTAGCCCCGCGCCACCCGGGCGGTTACCGGCAATCGGACAACGCGACCTCGAACGCCGGTTCGAGGTCGCGTTTTTCGTTGTTACGGTGGCACCATCCGCATCCGTTCCGGGATTCGAAAGAAATCGATAGGACAATGCCCCCCAAGTATTGACAGCCCGTTGTGTGAGTCGTACCCTCCGGCCACCGATACACCGGCGTCACAGGGCAGACGGAAAATGTTCCGCGTTTGGTCCCAGTTGGTGACGCGAAGCCTGCGTTCTGTTGTTCTCGGCGTGTCGGTCCTGCCTGTACCTCCCGCCTTTCCGCGAGCGCGATCATCCGCGCACGCGCTGCAGTGCCCCAACGAGCCTTCACGGAGCGGACTGTTGGTGTGTCCGCTGCCGAGCAAACCAGTGGCCCTGTCATTCCCGGTCGACTCGTCGCGCCTCCACACGTGCCGAGCCGCCGGCTGACGTGTGGCCATAACCGGTCACAACATCGGGTGGCCGGCGGGTGATCCTGATACGGGGAGTCACGAGATGCGATTGTTCGTTCCTGCTGCGTTCGCGCGTGGCGAGCGAGGTGGTGCACAGCCCAGCTGTGCTGCCAGCTGCTCGCCACCACACACCACCACGGCCCGTGCGCCGCTGATGCGTCGTCTGGTCACATCCGTTCTTTCGGCTGTCGCGGCCATCGGCTTGGCGTTGCCATCCGCCCTGACGGCTCAGGGGGCAGGGGGGACCGTCGTGGGGCGCGTGACCGACGCCAGCACCGGACTCCCCATTCAGCAGGCGCGCGTCCTGGTGCAGGGGACGCAGGTCGGCGCGCTGACCGCCGAAAACGGGCGGTACTCGCTTCGGGTGCCCACCTCCGGCGCCGTGGTGCTGGAAGTGAGCCGCATCGGCTATGAAGCCAAGCGGGTCACCGTCACCATCGGTGGCAACGCGCCCATCACGCAGGATGTCGCGCTTACGCAGGCGGCATTCTCACTGTCCGCCGTCGTTACTACGGTAACGGGGCAGCAGCGCAAGGTCGAACTGGCCAACGCCACCACGCAGATCGCTGTCGCCGAAAAGGTGGCCGAGCTCCCGGTGTCGAACATGGGCCAGCTGCTCTCCGGCCGCGCGGCCGGCGTGCAGGTCACGTCGGGCGGTGCCACCGGTTCCGGCTCGCGTATCCGTATTCGCGGCCAGGCCTCGCTGTCGCTCTCCAATGATCCGGTCGTGATCATCGACGGCGTGCGCATGACCTCCAACACCGGCAGCTCCTCCATTGGCGTGGGCGGGTCCACACCGTCGCGTCTCGATGACCTCAATCCCGAGGAAATCGAAAACATCGAAGTCGTCAAGGGGCCGTCGGCGGCCACGCTGTACGGCACCGAAGCCGCCAACGGCGTGATCAACATCACGACCAAGCGCGGCAAGGCGGGCAAGACGCGCTGGAACGTGTACACGGAAAACGGCCGGATCACCGATCCGAACACGTACCCGCTCATGTACTATGGCTGGGGCACCCAGCTCAGCGGCGCCGCGGCCGGCACGCGCGTGCGCTGCCCGGCCATTTCCATTGCCGCATCGCTCTGCCGTGCCGACAGCCTCCGCGTGGGTAACGCGTTCCTCATCGACAGCCTGAGTCCGGTCGATCAGGGCTCGCGCCAGCAGTATGGCATGCAGGTGTCGGGTGGTACCGATCGCGTGCAGTACTTCGTGTCCGGCGAGACCGAAGTGGAAACGGGCATCTACCGCATGCCGGAGATCGAAATCAACCGCCTCAAGACCGAGCGCGGCGTTTCGAGCATTCCGTCGTCGCAGATTCGCCCCAACGCGCTCGACCGCAATAGCCTGCGCGCCAACATCACGGCGCAGCTCTCGCCCAAGGCCACGCTGCAGGTCTCGTCCGGCTTCATCAACAGCCGTCAGCGCCTCCCGCAGAACGAGGACAACGGCAACGGGCTCATGGTGGGCATGCTGGGCGGCGAGTGGCGTGAAGACCTGCGAGACGGTCGCGGTGTGCCGCTCCTTGGCTGGCGCGCGTTCCCCATGGGCGACATCCTGTCGCGTACCACCAGCCAGTCGATCAACCGCTTCATCAACAGCGTGCAGCTGCAGTACAACCCCATCAGCTGGCTCACCACCCGTGCCATCGTCGGCTCCGACTTCACGGCGCGCAGCGACCAGGGCATCAACCTGTTCGACCAGGGCCCGCTGGGCGTGAACCGCGTGGGGCAGATCAACGCCAACCGGGCCGAAATCAATCAGCAGACGGTGGACCTTGGTGGGACGGCCAACAAGCAGGTGTTCTCCTGGCTGAACTCCAAGACCTCCGTGGGCATGCAGTACATCCGTAACTCCTTCGCCCAGTCCGAAGGCACGGGGCAGGCGTTGGTACCGGGCGCCACCACCATCACGGCGGCCGCCATACGCAACGCGTCGGAGGCGTTCGATGAGCGTCGCACGCTTGGCTACTATGTGGAGCAGGTGTTCAACGTCAACGAAAAGCTCTTCCTCACAGCTGGCTTGCGCCGCGACGCGGCCAGTGCCTTCGGTAAGGACTTCCGCGCCGTCAATTATCCCAAGATCGGGGCGTCGTGGGTGATCTCGGATCAGGGCTTCTTCCCGGCGTAC
The DNA here is from genome assembly GCF_027531815.1 of Gemmatimonas sp. NCBI lineage: Bacteria > Pseudomonadati > Gemmatimonadota > Gemmatimonadia > Gemmatimonadales > Gemmatimonadaceae > Gemmatimonas > Gemmatimonas sp. The sequence goes on from NZ_JAPZSK010000002.1 coordinate 322,472, forward strand.
AGCTGGCTCAATACCCTGCGCCTGCGTGCCACCTACGGCGCCTCCGGCCAGATCCCGGGGACCACGGACGCCCTCCGCTTCTTCTCGCCCTTTCCCACCACCATCTCCGGCAGCACGGACCAGCCGGGCGTCTCGCTCGGCGCGCTGGGGAATGCCACCCTCCGCCCCGAGTTCACGGCGGAAACTGAGGCCGGCTTCGACCTCACGATGTTCGACGGCAAGTCGAACTTCGAGTTCACGTACTACGACAAGAACACGACCGATGCTCTCATCGAACGTCGTGTGGCGCCCTCCATTGCCGGCGTGACGGCGCGCTTCGAGAACATCGGCAATGTGCGCAACACGGGGGTGGAGCTTGTGTACAACCAGAAGGTGATCTCGAACGACAATATTGGATTGGATTTCGTGCTCACCGGCTCCACCCTCCGGAACGAGCTCATCACGCTGGGTGAGGGTGTGAGCCCCATTCCCACCGGCAACCGCAACACGCAGTTGAACACGCCGGGTTTCCCGGTGTTTGGTCTCTGGGGGCGCCCCTACACCTACAACGATGCAAACGGCGACGGCATTCTGGTGGCCAGCGAGATGACGTACGGCGCCAACTCGTTCATCGGACCGACCCTCCCCACCCGCGAACTCGCCTTCACGCCCACGCTCGAACTGTTCGGCCGCAAGCTGCGCATCTCGGGGCAGATGGACAGCAGGTGGGGCATGAAGAAGCTCAACAACACCAAGCGCCATCAGTGCCAGGCCGGATTCTCATGCCAGGGGCTGTATGCCGGCGCCCCGTTGGAAGAGCAGGCCAAGGCGGTCGCGGCGGCGGCGTCGGTGTTCACCGGCTTCTACGAAGACGGGTCGTTCACCCGCTTCCGCGAACTGTCGCTGTCGTACCAGATGCCGAACGCCTGGGCCAAGGCCCTCAAGGCCGAGCGCTGGAACCTGGTGCTTACCGGCCGCAACCTGGGCGTCTGGACGCCCTTCACCGGCGTCGACCCCGAAACCACCGTCGGCAACGGCGACCAGCGCGGCAACGAGGAGTTCTTCTCCACGCCACCGATGCGCTACTGGACGTTCCGCATGAACTTCAACTTCTGATCGAGGCGAGCACGCTTTTATGCGATTCCCCTTCGTGACTCGTCGATTCCTCCGTCCGGCGAGTGCAGCATTCCTCGCGGTCGGTGTGGCGGCGGGGTGCACCACCGATACGCTCGAGATCACCGATCCCGACGTGCTCAACGTCGACGCTTACTCCACGGCCGCCGGGGCGACGCCGCTGCGGCTTGGCGTCATCCAGGACTTCCAGAACGTCTTCAGCGGGAACGTCAATCTGGATAACGTGATCGTCGTGACCGGCAACGTCTCCGACGAGCTGTACTCCACCGATACGTTCGACGACCGCCTGTTCCCCAATCAGCGGGCGATGAACGACAACCTGCCGGCGCTGGACGCCTTCTACCGCAACCTGCACCGCGCCCGGTCGGGCGCGACACGTACCATCAACGTGCTGCGGCGCGTGGCGCCCACGCCGGTGCAGAACATCGGCGAGATGTACGGCGTGCGCGGCTTTACCGAGACGCTCTTCGCCGAGACCTACTGCTCGGGGGTGCCGTTCTCCGAGGAGACCGACTCGGGCACGCAGTTCGGTGATCCGCAAACCACCACGCAGATCTACGCCCGGGCCCTTGCCAGCTTCGACTCGGCGTTGGCGAGTAGCGGCACCGACACGCGCGTGCAGAACATTGCTCGCATTGGCCGCGGCCGTGTGCTGCTCAACCAGGGGCGCTTCGACGATGCGGCAGCCGCCGTGTCGGCGGTGCCCACGAACTTTGCGTGGGTCACGGCGCACTCCACCGGGTCGCCGCGTCAGGAGAACGGCATGTGGCACGCGCTCACCGTGCCCAATTCACGCTACGCCATCGTGCTCCCCGACGCGCAGGGGCGCGGCGAGGGGCTCAACGGTGTCGCGTTCCTCACCTCGCCCGCCGACCCGCGTATCCCGTGGGTGCCGTCCACCCGCACCGGGTTCAATGGCTCCAGCCGTAACCTCCCCACGCAGCTCAAGTACGACCGTACCACCGGGGCAGTGGTGGCCAACGGCATCGAGGCGCGCCTGATCGAACTCGAGGCGCGTGTACGCCGCGATAACCAGGCCGATCGTGACGCGGTGTTCGCCGGGCTCAACAACCTCCGCGCCACGGCCATCTCGCCGGCCATGGCTCCGTTGCCGGGGTCGGCGCCCACCACGCAGGCAGCGGCGGTTTCGCTGCTCTTCGAGGAGCGCGCCAAGTGGCTGTATCTCACCGGCCACCGCCTGGGCGACCTGCGTCGCCTCGTGCGGCAGTACGGCCGTGCGGCCAACACGGTGTTCCCCACCGGCAACCTGCCGGCGCCGCTGGCCGGCGTGTACGGCAACGACGTGAATCTCCCCATCCCCTTCGACGAAAGGAACAACCCGAAGGCGACGGCGGGCTGCCTCGACCGCAACCCGTAAAGACCACGCCGACATGCACGAAGGGCCGCCGGACACTGTCCGGCGGCCCTTCGTGTTTCGCGCCTACGCTCAGCGACCGCTGGCCGCGCGACCGAGATCCACCGCCTTGAACCCCTGCTCGCCCCAACCAATCACGAAAACGCTGAAGCCCTCCTTCATGCGCTTCTCGATGTCCGGTGCGCCAGCGGGATAACCACACGGTACCTTGAACTCCTTGCAGGCAGCCAGCACACTCTGAATGGCCGCCTCCCACGCCGCTTCGTCAAACTTCCGCTGACCGTTCGCATCGGTGGTGGTGAACACCCCACGCAGGGTGCCGGCACCGGGGAAGAGCACACCCACGCCGGGCACGGCGGCGATCTCGCGAATGTGAGCGAGTCCTTCCTTGCTCTCCACGATGGTGAAGGTGTACAGCTCACCCTTGGGATTGAGCGGCCAGAGATCGGCCTTCTCCCGGTACTCCTTGTCGCTCATCCCCCAGCGAGCGGGCGCGGCGCCAACGTCGTCGGCACGGGTGCCCCCGTTGCTCTTGAAGCGTACGGCTGCGATCCCCTTCTTGAGCTCGTCAGCGTTGAGCACGTCCACGAACACGATGCCCATGACGCCCTCGTTCAACTGCTTGCCAATACGGGCCGTGGCCACGGCCGGATCGGGGGCAATCTCCGGCGTCTTTACGAACACCGGATGCGTGAGGCGCGGGGCCTTGCCCTTGCTCAGGGCGCCGCCGTCGGCCAGCGCCTTGGCGAATTCGGTGAAGGGCGGGTACGTCTGGTCGAAGTTGTACTCCATAGTGCCTTCGAAGACGTAATCCAGCTTCTTGTACGCCAGCGCCTCCGCCGCCAACTGGCTCATGCTTTTCACCGAGTCGGCCGGCGGTGCCGGCTGCCCGGGGCGCGCACGGCGATTGGCCGGGGCATAGAGCCCGAACACCGGCTTCCCGGCGGCTACGAGGTCGATGACCGGGTTGAGCCGCTGCGCCTGCACGGGCGCGGAAGGAATGAGGCCAAGGCTCAGGGCGGCCGAGGCGGACAGCATCCAGCGTGATCGCACGAACTCCTCCAGGTAGGGTGGGAGGGGGAGGGGGAGGGCCGCGGCCCGGCGGGTGTTGGCGGCGGCGTACAGCAACCTGCAGCTGCTCTAATCCACCCCAACGGCCGAGGGAGCACAAGCGCTGAGGGCAGGCGGCCTTCGGCACCGGGAGCCATGTTCCCGTCGTTGAACACTTTGGCCATCTTGGTCGTATCTTTGTTGTAAGCATTTTCGGGGGCGCGATCCCACCGGCGCCCCCACCCGACCACACCCGCCTGAGCCTGGAGGCCCGGGGATGAAGTCGTTGGTAGCTGCTGGTGCCGGTTGTGTGGCGCTGCTCGCCTTGACCACCGTGGATCGTCCCGAGGGCACGACGCCGTCGGGTGAGTCGCGCCAGTCGGCAAGCTCGGTGCCCGTGACTGCCACCTCCTACGATCTGTCGTTTGTGAATGCGGCCGCCGATCCTGTGCGGGGCAGCATCACCCGGGCCAATCGTCGCGCCGGACATCCGGTGCTCAAGCCGGCCGGCGCCACCATGACGGCTGCCGCGCTGGGTGAGGTGGTCAAGAAAACATGCGCCGGCTGCCACAGCGATCAGCGCCGTCAGGGTAACCTGTCGCTGCAGAATCTCGATCTGGCCACCATTGGGCAGACCGCCCCGGAAGTGGCCGAGAAGATGATCAACAAGCTCCGCACCGGCATGATGCCGCCACCGGGGCGCGCGAAGCCGGGTGGTGACACGCTGCAGATCCTGCTGGAATCGATCGAGCGCACTATGGACGCGCGCTACGCGGCCGATCCGAACCCGGGAACCCGCACCTTCCAGCGGCTCAATCGGGCGGAGTACGAGCGTGCCGTGAAGGACGTGCTTTCTCTGGACATCCGGGCCGACTCGTGGCTGCCGCTGGACACGAAGAGCGCGAACTTCGACAACATCGCCGACGTGCAGCTGCCCTCGGCCACGCTGCTCGACTCCTATCTCGACGCGGCCAGTGAAATTGCCCGTCTTGCCGTGGGCGACCCCAAGGCGAGCGTCTCCACCAGCACCTTCAAGATTGCGCGACTCGCGTCGCAGCTGGACCAGGTGGATGGCGCACCGATCGGGACGCGCGGTGGCGCGGCGGTCACGCACACCTTCCCCGCCGACGGCGAATACGTCTTCGCCATTACGCTGCACGCCATTCCCACCGGCCAGCTGTTCGCCTCCACCGCGCCCTTCGACGAAAAGATCGAAGTGTCGGTGAACGGCGAGCGCGTGGCGCTGCTCGATATCGATCGAGGCATGTCGCAGGCCGATCCGCAGGGCATGGAGATCCGGACCAAGCCGGTCCCCATCCGCGCGGGTCCGCAGCGCATCGCCGCCACCTTCGTGCGCACCTTCGAAGGGCCGGTGAACGACAACATCACGCCGCTCGGGCACAGCATCGCCGATACGCAAATCGGGGCGCAGGCTGGCATTACCGTGCAGGCGCACATCCAGAACTTCGCGGTCACGGGGCCATACAACCCCACCGGTGTCTCCGACACGCCCACGCGCCGTCGCATCTTCAGCTGCCGTCCCTTGTCGGCACCCGAAGCGCGGCCTTGCGCCGAGAAGATCCTGACCCGGTTGGGCGCGCAGGCGTACCGTCGCCCCATGCAGGCCAACGATCTCAAGGGGCTGCTGGCGTTCTACGATGAAGGCGCGAAGGCCGGTGGCTTCGAGATCGGCATCCGCACGGCGCTCGAAGCGATGCTGTCGAGCCCGCACTTCATCTTCCGCATCGAGGAAGTGCCGGTGGCGGCCAAGGGGCGTGTGCCGGTGAGCGGTGTGGACCTCGCGTCACGTCTCTCGTTCTTCCTCTGGGGCGCTCCGCCTGACTCGCAGCTGGTGGCGCTGGGGCGCTCGGGGCGTCTGGCCGACACCACGGTGCTGCTGGCCCAGACGAAGCGCATGCTCGCGGACCCGCGCAGCGAGGCGCTGGCCACTCGCTTCGCCTCCCAGTGGCTCCGGTTGCAGGACATCGAGCTGGTGCACCCCGACGCCAACCAGTTCCCCGACTTCCGCGAGCAGCTGGCCAAGGAGATGCGCCGCGAGACGGAGCTGTTCTTCTACGCCCTCGTGCGCGAGAACCGCAGCCTGCTCGACCTGTTCACGGCCAACTACACGTACCTGAACGAATCGCTGGCCAAGCACTATGACATTCCGGGGGTGGTCGGCAACGACTTCCGCCGGGTCACGTATCCGGCCGGGTCGCCGCGCAGCGGCATTCTGGGGCACGGGAGTGTGCTCACACTCACGTCGGTGGCCAATCGCACCTCGCCGGTGCTGCGAGGCAAGTGGGTGATGGAGGTGCTCATGGGCTCCCCGCCGCCGCCGCCGCCGCCGAACGTACCGGACCTCGAGGAGACCAAGGGGGCGCAGGAAGGGCGTCTGCTCACCACGCGTGAGCGCATGGAAATCCACCGCGCCAACGCCACCTGCAAGTCGTGTCACCAGTTCATCGATCCCATTGGTCTGGCGCTCGACAACTTCGATGTGATGGGACGCTGGCGCATTCGTGAGAATGGCTCTGCGCTGGATACGCGCGGCGACTATTACGACGGCACGCAGATCACGAACCCCACGGAGCTGCAGCGGGCGTTGCTCAAGCGGCCGGTGCCACTCATGCGGTCGTTCACGCAGAACCTCATGGCGTATGCGCTGGGACGTCGTGTGGAGTGGTACGATGCACCAACCGTGCGCCGCATCGAAGCAGCCGCGCGCCCGAACAATTATCGCCTCAACGATTTCATCCTCGGGGTGGTGAAGAGCGATGCCTTCCGCATGCGGAAGGTGGTGGCAGAGCAGCCGAGCAAGGCCGCGCCTGCCACGACCGCTCCCGCCGCTCCCGCCTCGAAAGCCCCGGCCGCCGGCCGCGGGCGCTGATCCCCAACATACCAATACGACCGGAGACCGACCGATGTATTTCCTGACCGGAAAGGCCATGCCGCGCCGTCAGTTCATGCAGGGGATGAGCGCCACCATCGCCCTGCCGTATCTCGACGCCATGATTCCCACGGGCCGCGGGGCCTTCGGCAGCGCCAAGCAGGCACCACGCCTGGTGGCCATCGAGATGGTGCACGGGGCGGCCGGCTGCAACGAGTGGGGCGCCAAGATGAACCTGTGGTCGCCAGCGGCCACCGGAAAGCAGTACGATCTCGCCCCCACGGCGCTCTCCTCCCTGGAGCAGTACCGCGACTATCTCACGATCGTCAGCAATACCGACGCGCGCGAAGCCGAGCCCACCTCGCCCAACGAGATCGGCGGTGATCACTTCCGCTCGAGTGCGGTGTTCCTCACGCACATGCATCCCCGGCAGACGGAAGGCTCGGATGTGAAGGTGGGCACGTCGCTCGACCAGATGTACGCGCAGCGGTTCGGACAGGACACGCCCATCCCGTCCATGCAGCTGTGCATCGAAAACGTCGATCAGGCCGGTGGCTGCGCGTATGGCTATGCCTGCGTGTACACCGACTCCATCAGCTGGGCCTCACCGTCGGAGCCGCTGCCGGTCATCCGTGACCCCCGCGTCGCCTTCGAGAAGCTGTTCGGCGTGGGCGGCACGAGTGCCGAGCGCGCCGAGCGTCGGCGCACGCGTCGCAGCATCCTCGACTTCGTGTCGGGGGAGATGGCGTCGCTCAAGGGGGCGCTGGGGCCTGAGGACAAGGTGCGGCTCGATCGCTACCTCACCGACATTCGTGAGGTGGAGCGCCGCATTCAGCGTGTGGAAGCGCGCAACAGCAGCGGGGAAGTACGCGAGCTGCCCGAAGCGCCGGCCGGCGTGCCCGACTCTTTCGCCGAACATGTGAAGCTCATGTTCGACATTCAGGCGCTGGCGTTCGCGGCCGACATCACGCGCGTCTTCTCGTTCAAGATGGGACGCGACGGGTCCAGCCGCACCTATCCGGAGAGCGGCACCGACAAGCCGTTCCACCCGGCGTCGCACCATGGCGGCACGGAGCGCGGGGTGAAGGACTTCAACATGATCAACAAGTACCACGTGTCGATGCTGCCGTACTTCCTCGACAAGCTCAAGAGCATTCAGGAAGGCGAGAGCAACATGCTGGACAAGACGATGATCATTTACGGGTCGCCCATGGGCGACTCGAACCTGCACAATCATCGCCGCTGCCCGCTCATCGTGTTGGGCAAGGCAGAGAACCGCCTGGCCGGCAACCTCCACATCAAGGCGCCCGACGGGACGCCCATGGCGAACGCCATGCTGAGCATGATGCACACGCTCGGACTCGACGACATGACGACGTTCGGCGACAGCAACGGCATCCTCAACCTGAATGCCGCCAATGCCTGACCTCACCCATGGGGCTCGACGCCGGCTGCCGGGCCGCATGCGTGCCGCGGCGGTGTGCGGCGCCTGCGCGTCGGTGGTGCTGCTGTCGGCGGCCCGTCCATCTGAAGGGGCACGTGGTGGCTACACCACGCACGGGGTGCGCAATCCGGTGGAGGCGCCGCTCGCCGATGCCGTGATGCGCGGCGATACGGCGCGCGTCCGCGCCCTGCTCAAGCAGGGAGTGGATGTGAACGCGGCGCAGCCCGACGGCATGTCTCCGTTGCACTGGGCGGCGCAGCGCGGTGATCTGTCGTCGGCGCAGGTGCTGGTGTATGCGGGCGCGCGTGTCGATGCGCTCACGCGCAACGGCAATTACACGCCGTTGCACATCGCGGCGCGCGAAGGGCGCGCGGCGGTAGTGAAGCTGCTGCTCACCAGCGGGGCCGATCCCCTGGCCGTTACCAGCACCGGTGGCGCGACGGCGCTGCACTTTGCCGCCGGCCATGGCGACGCCGAAAGCGTGCGCGCCGTGCTGGACAGGAAGGTCCCGGTGGATGTGCGTGAGACGGCCTGGGGGCAGACGCCGCTCATGTGGGCGGCCGCGTATGGTCGGGTGGCGGCCATCGATGTGCTCATCAAGGCCGGCGCTGGTCTCGAGGCGGCGTCGAAGATCGAGGATATTCCCAAGCAGGAGCGGGAAATCCGCACACAGCTCATTGCGCGCACCCGCCGCGTGGCCGCCCTCAAGTCGGCCGACTCGCCGTTCGCGCCCAGCACCGTGACCCCCAACCTGCCGGTGGGGTCCGGGCCGGTCACGGCGAGCCCCGCGCCCGCCGCCCCCGTAACTGTGGCCCCCGCTGCACCGGCACCCGCTGCTCCAGCGCCCGCCGCACCGGCGTCTGCGGCACCGGCCGCGCGTCCCGCACCGCGTGCCTCTGGCGATTCGGCACGTCCCGCCACCGGGTTCCAGCAGCGCGGTCCCTCCTACGGGGAACTCATCGGCAACAAGGGCGGCCTCACGCCACTGCTCTTTGCCGTGCGCGAAGGCCATGTGGAAGCGGTGCGCCGGCTGCTCGATGCGGGCGCCAACATCAACCACGTCAGCGAAGGCGATCACTCGTCGCCGCTGCTCATGGCGGCCATCAACGGCCGCTTCGATCTGGCCAAGCTGCTGCTCGATCGTGGCGCCGAGGTGAAGCTGGCCAGCGATGCCGGGGCCACGGCGCTCTACGCCGTGATCAACACGCAGTGGGCGCCCAAGTCGCTCTATCCGCAGCCCACCGCGCAGTTGCAGCAGCAGGTCACGCACCTCGAGCTCATGGAGCAGATGCTCAAGGCCGGCGCCGATCCCAACGTGCGCCTCAAGAAGCATCTCTGGTTCATGTCGTACAACTTCGACCTGCTCGGCGTGAACACCGTGGGGGCAACGCCGTTCTGGCGCGCCGCCTACGGGCTGGATGTGCCGGCCATGAAGCTGCTGGTGCAGTACAAGGCCGATCCCACCATCCCCACGATCAAGCCGCTCGGGCGCTTGCCAGGAGATGACGCGCCGGAAGAAGGCGCGGCCGGTGCCACCGACCCTTCCGGTTTGCCGCCCGTGCCTGATGGCGGGCCGGGGGTGTATCCCATCCACGCCGCCTCGGGTGTGGGGTACGGTGAAGGGTACGCGGCCAACTCGCATCGCCACGCCCCCGATGCGTGGATGCCGGCGGTGAAGTACCTGCTGGAAGAGCTCAAGGCCGATCCCAACGCGCGCGATCACAACGGGTACAACCCGCTGCATCATGCCGCCGCGCGCGGGGACAACGAGCTCATTCAGTATCTCATGAGCAAGGGCACCGACGTGAAGGCGATGAGCCGCCGCGGGCAGACCACGGCCGACATGGCCAACGGCCCCGTGCAGCGCATCCCCCCCTTCCTGGAAACGGTGGAGCTGCTGGTCAAGCTGGGATCGAAGAACAGCAACAAGTGCCGCAGCTGCTGATCTTCAGCTGCTGACCAGCAATCGCTGAGAAGCGGTTGCCGGTCAGTCGTCGTGACTGAGCTCGTACTGGCGCTGGGCGTGCATACGCTCAGCGCCTTGTGCTTGGTCCCGCCGCTTGGCCGCCTGCATGGCCTTGGCCTGTGTACCAGATGTTTTGATGGCGGGGAGCGCGAGCTGCCGTTCGAGGGTCACACTGCCGCAGGCGGGGCAGGAGGGGACGGCGCTGCCGCGTACCAGCGTCTCGAACGCATGCTGGCAGGAGGTGCAGACGAAGTCGAACATCGGCATATTGGCCGTATCTCCCTGGTGTCCGGTATCGGGTTCCAGATCTTCGCGACAACGAGCTCCATCCCGGAGCCTTACGCAATCCCCGGAGGAAATGCGATGCGTGCAGTACGCCCCGTTTCGAAGTCATCGGTCACGCCAACGGTCGCCGCGCTGGCCCTCTCAATCCTCGCCGCCGCCCCGCTCTCGGCGCAAGCGTCGGGCGCCCGGACGCCGGTGGTGGGGGAAGGGCAGCGCATCACCGCCACGCTGAGCCCCGGCATTCGCGTGGGCAACCAGCTCTTTGCCTCGGGCCAGCTGGGTACCAGCCCGAACGACACCACCATTGCCGGCCAGACCACGCGCGCGCTGGAGAGCACGGAAAAGGTGTTCAAGGCAGCCGGCACGACGCTGGCGGCCGCGGCGACCAAGTGCACGGTGTTTCTCACCGATGTGAAGGACTTTCAGGGGATGAACGGCGCCTACACCAAGTTCTTCCCCAGCAACCCGCCGGCGCGCTCCACCGTGGTGGTGGCGGCGCTGGTGGTTCCCAACGCCAAGGTCGAGATCGAGTGCCAGGGGATCATCCCCTGACACCCGATCGGTCAGGGCGTGGTCAGCGGCCGGTAGGCCACACCACGCCCTGGCTGCCGCGCGGCACCGCGCCAATGCCCTTGTAGCGGAACTTCTGTACGCGCTTCCCCTCGTAGGTTTCCGTGGTGTACACGTTGCCCTTCGAGTCGGTGGCAATGCTGTGTACGGCGAAGAACTGCCCAGGCTGGCGACCGCCGTCGCCAAACCAGGTGAGAATTTCGAGCGACTGGCGGTCCATCACGTACACCCGCTCGTTCTTGCCGTCGGCCAGGTAGAGGTACTTCTGCTGCGGGTCGCGCGAGAAGGCGATGTCCCACACCGAACCGTCGCCCCGCGTTTCCTTGGCCACGCGCACTTCCTTCACGAACTTGCCGTCCTTCTGGAACACCTGGATGCGATCGTTGGGGCGGTCGCACACGTACACCATGCCGTCGTTCGTGGGTTCGGCGCAGTGTACCGGGTTGCGGAACTGCTGCACCAGCGGCGCCGACGGGTCGTAGGGCGGGAGTCGCGCGTCGTCGGGCTTGTTGCCGTAGGCGCCCCAGTAGCGCTTGATGCGCCCGCTGTTCACGTCGATCACGGCCACGCGCTTGTTGCCGTAGCCATCGGCCACGTACGCCTCACCGGCCTTCGGGTCGAAGGTGATCTTGGCCACCCGCCCGAAGTGCGACGTGTCATTGCTGTTGGCGGCCTGCTTGGGGGCGCCGTACTGCGCGAGGAACTTGCCGTCGTGCGAGAACTTGAGGATCTGCGAATCCATGGCGCCGTTGCCGCCGATCCACACGTTGTCCTTGTCGTCGATGGCCACGCCGTGGTTGGACGACGGCCAGTCGTAGCCGGCGCCCGGACCGCCCCATGCCTTCACGAGGTTGCCATCCGGGTCGAACTCGAGCACGGGCGGCGCCGAACGGCAGCACTCACCAATGGGCGGCGTGGCATTGGCCCCCGCCTCCGTGCGCTGGTTGAGCGTGGAATCACCCCGATGGATGATGAACACATGGTCGCGGCTATCCACGCCGACCCCGATGACGGAACCGAGGATCCAGTGATTGGGGAGTGGCCGCGGCCAGAGCGGATCGACCTCGAAGCGCGGCGCCTGCACCGTCTGACGGCTGTTGGCCTGCAGGACGGCCTGGGCACCGCCGAGGCCGACCAGGGCAAGCGCCAGCAAGGACCAACGGGGAGGGGGAACGAACCTCGGCATCTCGTACTCCGAAGGGGGGCGGGAGGGGCAATGCCCGTGCCGCAGGGGGTAGGCCGGCGGCGGGCCCAGCCCCGTGTGCAACGCGCATCCGGGTGGTAACTTCGTCCAACCTACCCGCCTGTTCCTCCCTGTCCAGAGACACGTTGCGCTTCGCTCGCTTCCTGTCGGTGATCGCCATCGTGGTGGCTGTCGCGCTGCCCGGTCGCGTGGCCTTGGCCCACGAGATTCCACGGCATGTGGGCGTGCGCGCCTGGATCGCGCCGCTGGCCGATCGTGTGCGCCTGCTGGTGCAGATCCCCATGGACGCCGTGCGCGACGTGGACTTCCCTCTGCGCGCCAACGAAGCGCTGGAGCTGTCGCGGGCGCAGCCGTTCCTGCGCGACGCCGCCCAGCTGTGGGTGGCCGATGCCATCACCCTGCGCGATGGCGGGCGTCCGTTGCCCGCGCCGCGGGTGCTCGCGGTGCGCGCCGCGCTTCCCGCTGATCGCGCCTTCGAGCAGTACACGTCAGCCCTCCACGCGGTCACGTCGCAGCCGCTCGCCGACTCGATCAACGTGCCACACGGGCAGCTGCGGCTGGAAGTGCTGCTCGAAGTGCCGGTCGCGTCACCCGTGCGCGATCTGGTGATTGTGCCGGCGTGGGCCAATCTGGGCGTGCGCACCACCACCGTGCTCACCCTGGTGAACACCGACGGTGCCGAACGTCGCTACGCCTTCGATGGCAATCCCGGCGAGGTGCGCGTTGATCCGCGCTGGTGGCACGCCGCGTGGATGTTCACGCAGGAAGGCATCCATCACCTGCTGCTCGGCTACGATCATCTGCTCTTCCTGCTCTGCCTGGTGCTCCCCTTCCGGCAGCTGCGGCCGCTCATCGGTATCGTCTCGGCGTTCACCGTGGCGCATTCTCTCACCCTCGTGGCGTCGGCCCTGGGCTTCGCCCCCGACGTGGCGTGGTTCCCGCCCTTCGTGGAAGTCGTGATCGCGGCGTCCATTGTGCTCATGGCCGTGGGGAATCTGCTGCGTCCGCAACTCGAGCGTCGCTGGGTGCTGGCATTCGTCTTCGGGCTCGTGCACGGCTTCGGATTCTCGTCGGCGCTGCGCGACAGTCTGCAGTTTGCCGGTCCGCACCTGCTCACGTCGCTCCTCGCCTTCAACGTGGGGGTGGAGGTGGCCCAGGTGGCGGTGCTGCTCGTGGCGGTGCCCGTGCTCGACCGCCTCTTCACCCGCATTCCAGAGCGCACAGCGATCGTCGTGGCCAGTGCGTTTGTGGCGCACGAGGCGTGGCATTGGACGCAGGAGCGTTATGCCGTGCTGGACTCGTATCCCCTCACCATGCCCGTGTTCGACGTTTCCCTGGCCGTGTTGATCGTACGTGCGCTCATGGCGCTGCTCGTGCTCGTGGGTGCCCTGTGGGCTGTTCAGGGGCTCATGGCGCGCCTGCAGCGGCGTCCGCTCGTCTCGGGCGGAGCGCCCGGTGCCCGGAATGGTGTGGTCGCGGTGCTGTTGTTCGCGGCGGTGGCGGGGCTCGTGCCCATGCGCGCCGAGGCGCAGCCGCGCACGACCATGGCCGGTGTGTATACCACCGAGCAGGCCACCAAGGGGCGCGAGGTGTTCACGAGCAATTGTCTCGGGTGCCACACCACCGCAACACACATGGGCCCCGCCTTCCAGAACAAGTGGTTCGGGCGCCCGCTGTTCGACTTGTATGACTACGTGAGTCAGGCCATGCCCAAGGCGGCACCGGGCAGTCTCACGGAAGACGAGTACGTGTGGGTCACGGCGTACATCCTGCGCCTCAACGGGATGCCCGCCGGCCGCACGGAACTCAACCCCGAGCCGGCGTGGCTCAAGGGGGTCAAGGTCGACTCCACGCTGCGCGCCGTCGGTTCGCCGAAGCAGGTTGCTCCACTGTCCCGCACGCCGTCGTTACCGCTGTTTTCGCTCGTTCCTCGCCCTCGCGCACGTACGGAGAACCCATGACCCGACGCGGTCCCCTCCCCCGAACGACCGTCACCTCCCTTGTCCTCGGGGCCGTCGTGGCCCTGGGTGGAACCGGCCGCGATCTGTTCGCGCAGGCCGCAGCCAGGCCGGCCGCCGCCGGAGGGCTGGTGCGCGGCAATGCCTTTGGTGAATGGCGCCATTGGGGTGCCGACCAGTGGAGCACGCGCTATTCGCCGCTCGACCAGATCAACGCCGACAACTTCGGCTCCCTGCAGGTGTCGTGGGAGTGGAAGGGGGGCGAAAAGCACGGGCCCGACGAGTACTACCGCACCACGCCGCTGTATGCGAACGGGCGGCTGTTCACCGTCACCTCCACCAAGCGGCACGTCGTGGCGCTGGATCCCGAGACCGGCAAGGAGCTGTGGGCGTACCGCGTGGAAGAGGGGATCCGCTGGCAGAAGGCGCCGCGGCAGTTTGCCGGCCGCGGCCTCGCCTACTGGAATCAGGCGGGCAAGGAGCGCGTGCTCGTCACCACGCCCGGATATCATCTGGTGTCGCTCGACGCGAAGACCGGCAAGCCGGACCCGCTCTTCGGCAAGCAGGGCACCGTCGACCTCATGGAGGGGCTGGGCTATCCGATGAAGAAGCTGGCCGTGGACGACAGCGGTCCGCTCATCATCTCCGACGCCGCGCCGTATCGCGAAGCCAAGCCGGGTGAAGGATGGGACCCGGTCAAGAAGATCGGCGCCGACGGCACGGTGGGCATTCTCAGCCAGATTGCCGCGAGCTCGCCGCCCATGGTGGTGGGCAACGTGCTCATCGTGGGCAACTCGTCCATTCACGGCTACTACCCCATCCGCGCGTCGAACCCCATCGGCACCATCCGCGCGTTCGACATTCCCACGGGCAAGCTGCTGTGGAAGTTCAACCTCGTGCCGCAGCCGGGGGAGTTCGGCGCCGACACATGGAAGAACGGCTCCAAGGAAGGCACCAAGGGCGTGGGCAAGACCGACGCCTGGGCTCCGTACGCTGCCGACGAAGCGTTGGGCACCGTGTACATCCCCGTGGGCATGCCGCTCATGGACGAATACGGCGGCCATCGCCCCGGCGACAATCTGTTCGGCAACTCGCTCGTGGCGCTTGACGTGAAGACGGGCAAGCGCAAGTGGCACTTCCAGATGGTGCACCACGACATCTGGGACTACGACACGCCCATGGCGCCCAACCTCATGGACGTGACCATCGACGGCAAGCCGCGCAAGATCGTGGCGCAGCCCACCAAGCAGGGGTGGCTGTACGTCTTCGATCGCATCACTGGACAGCCCATCTGGCCGATGCCGGAAACGCCGGTGCTGAAGAGCGGTGTTCCGGGTGAGGAATCGGCGGCCACGCAGCCCATTCCCACCAAGCCGGCGCCGTATTCGCAGCAGGGGCTCGTGGAGGCCGATCTCATCGACTACACGCCGGCCATTCGCGACAGTGCGCTGGCCCTGGCCAAGAAGTGCCGCATGGGTCCGTACTACATTCCGCCCGCCGCGGCCGATGGCAAGGACGCGAGCGGTTATCGGTGCGCGTGGTATGCGCCGGGCGCCAGCGGTGGCGTGAACATCGACGGCGGTGCCACCATCGACCCGGAGACGGGGAAGATCTTCGTGGCCAGCATCACGGGGCTCAGCACGGCGTCATTGCTCAACGATCCGTGCAGCGAGTTTGCCTACAGCTCACCCGCCAGCAACTGCGGGTTGCTGGGCGCGCTGCCCACGCCGGAAGGCTACAAGAAGCCGGAAAACGTGGGCTTTGCGGGCCGCGCGTCCGGCTCGATGATCGGCGGCATTTCCATCGCCAAGCCCAAGGAGTTCGGCGGGATCACGGCGTACGATCTCAAGACCGGCGACAAGAGCTGGTGGGCGCCCAATGCGGGCTTCCTCAAGCAGACGAGCCGCGATCCGCTCTTTGCGGGGGTCACGCTGCCGCCGCTGCCCGGTCGTGGCCAGGCGCAGGCCATTACCACCAAGACCCTCGTGATTTACGGAACGGGGCGCAGCGGTGGGCTGCCGGGTGAGCCGCCCAAGCTGTTCGCGCTGGACAAGGCCACCGGCAAGACCGTGGCCACCGTACAGATTCCCGCCAAGACCACCGCCGTGCCCATGACGTTCCTGCACAAGGGGCAGCAGTACATCGTGTTCGCGACCGGCGCGGAAGAGAACACGAGCCTGGTGGCGATGAAGTTGCCGAAGTAAAGACGTAGATCGCGTTCGGGCGAGGAGTTTGTAGTGTGTAGTGATAGTTGTAAGTGGTCAGTTCGACTGACGACCAAGAACTTCCACTACGAACTACAAACTCCTCAGTCCCACACGCGATATCAGCGCGTCACTTCTTCCGCTCGTACCGCTTCAGCGCCTTCTGCCCCACCTCGGCGCCGTAGATATTGCCCGCCGCATCCACCGCCACGCCTTCCGCACTCGACGTGCTGGGCGGATTCACGGCGGGGTCGGGAATGAATGCCGTCACTTCACCCGTCTTCGCACTGCCGATGCGAATGCCGCGGGTCCATGCCACGTGCGGCGGGTTCACGGAGCCGCTTTCCGAATCGGCCACGTAGATCAGGTCGTTCTTGTCGATCCAGATGCCGCTGGGGCGGCTGAACTGATACCACGTCTCGAGGATCTTGAAGTCCTTGTCGACGATCAGGATGCGATCGTTGCCGCGGTCACCGATGAAGAGGCGCCCCTTGCTGTCGAAGGCGAGGGCGTGCGGCTGATCGAGCTGCCCCTCACCCTTCCCCCAGGTGCCCCACGTCTTCTTGAGTCCGCCGTTCTTGTCGAACACGAGCACGCGCGCATTCGCGCCGGCGCGCGAGGAGTGCCCCTCGGCGACATAGATGTCGCCGTTCGACGCGGTCACGATCGCGTTGGGCTGCCAGAAGAAGGCCGTGTCGCGGCCGCCGCCCGACTTGCCGAGCGACATGAGGTAGGAACCGGTCGGGCTGAACTTGTGGATCTGGTGCCCCTTGCCCGCCGGTGCCTGCGCGGCGCCCAGCGTACAGGCGCAGTCCACCACCCAGATGTTGCCGTCGCGATCCACGTGAATGCCGTGCGGCGACAGGATCATGCCGCTGCCGAACGACGCGACGAGGTTGCCTTGCGGATCGAACTTGAGGATCGGGGCGAGAGTGGAGCCGGCGCAGTTGTTCACGCTGCACCGTTCGGCCACCCAGATGTGCTTGCCGTCCTTGTCGATGGCCACCGCGCTGGTGGAGCCCCACGTTCGGCCGTCGGGGAGCTTGGCCCACCCCTCCACGGTGGTGTAGGGATTGGGTTTGTCGTTCACCGGCGGCATAGTGGACGACGACTGGGCCGCAAGGAGGCCTGGGGCGGCGAGGGCCGCTACGAGGAGAGATGTGCGCATGCACTAAAAGTGCACTCCGAAACAACGGGACCGCAAACCGCGCTCGCGCTACCCTGACCCCGACGCTCCCGTCATGATGCCCACCGCCTCCGTCATCGTGATCTCCGCCGTATCCACCAGCGCCACCCGTCGCCCCAATCGCTGAATGTGGATGCGATCGGCCAGGTCGAACACATGCGGCATGTTGTGGCTGATGAGCACCACCGATAGTCCGCGGTCGCGCACCCGACGGATGAGATCGAGCACCATGCCGCTTTCGCGCACGCCGAGGGCCGCGGTGGGTTCGTCGAGGATCACCACGTGCCGCGCGAAGGCGGCGCTGCGGGCCACGGCGATCCCCTGCCGCTGACCGCCGGAGAGCGTCTCCACCGCCCGCGTAATGGAGCGCACGTTCACGCCGAGCGCCGCAAGTGCGTCGGCCGCTTCGCGCTGCATGCGCGGGTGATCGAGACGGCGCAGCAGCGATCCGCCAAGCCCCGGTCGCCGCAGTTCGCGCCCCAGAAACAGGTTTTCGGCAATGCTCATGGCCGGCGCGAGCGCGAGATCCTGATACACGGTCTCGATGCCGGCCGCGCGCGCGTCGGCGGGTGATGCGAAGCGCACCGGCGCGCCGTCCAGCCACAACTCACCGGAATCTGGGAGGAGCGCCCCGGACAGCGCCTTGATGAGCGACGACTTGCCGGCGCCGTTGTCGCCGATCACTGCGAGAATCTCCCCGGCGCGCACATCGAAATCGGCGCCGTCGAGTGCCACGACCTGCCCGTACTGCTTGCGGAGTGCGCGTGCCCGCAGCACGGCCTGAGCATTGCTGGCCACGCTCACGTGCTGCGTCTCGACCATTGATCGGTGGCAACGGCCAGAATGACGAGCACTCCAGTCACCAGAATCTGATAGACCGAGGAGACGCCCATGAGCGTGAGGCCATTGCGGAACACGCCCACGATGAGCGCTCCCACGAGCGACCCGAGGATGAGGCCGCGTCCACCGAAGAGACTGGTGCCCCCCAGCACCACGGCGGTGACGGTATCGAGATTCTCCGTCTGCCCCGCCTGGGGATCGCCCACGCCCGTACGCGCCACCGCGAGCAGCGACGCCACTCCATACAGGGCACCAGCGACGGTGTACACGGCAAGCAGCACCCGATTGGTGTTTATGCCCGCCAGCCGCGCGGCCTCGCGGTTGTTGCCCACCGCATAGACATGGCGCCCCGCTGCCGTCTCCCGCAGCAGCCACCAGGCCAACGCGAACAGCGCGAGCAGCAGCAGCGTGCCATAGGCCACGCGCGTCCCCAGCAGCGGCACGGTGTTGCCCAGCGCCGTCATGAGCGGTGGCAGGTCGGTGACCGTCTGCGAACGGGAGACGAGCTGGGTCAGCGCAAACGCAATGTTCATCGTGCCCAGCGTCACGATGAACGGGGGCAGAGTGATTCGCGTGACCAGCAGTCCGTTTATCAGCCCCGCCACGGTGGTCGTACCCACGCCGGCCAGGATGGCGAGCGCGGGGTGCATCCCCGACTGTCCCGCAAGCAGCGTCATGACCACGCCGCCGAGTGCCATGAGCATGCCGCACGACAGGTCGATGCCGGCGGTGAGGATGACGAGCGTCTGCCCAATGGCCAGCACCCCCACGACGGTGACCTGCTGCGCCACCAGCGAGAAGTTGCCGAGGGTGAGAAAGCGCGGGGACTGCGTGGCGAAGAAGGCGACCGCCAGGAGCAGGGCCAGCAGCGGACCCAGCGCCGCCAGGCGACGCAAGGTCACTTCGTGCCCCAGCAGCGCGCGGCGCCCTCCTCGACAGTGAGGCTTTCCACGCCGGGCAGCTTCGTGCCGGCAACGAGCGCCACGCCGGTATCGGTGAAGCCGCTGGGCTTCTTGCCGCTACGCAGGTATTCCACGCCGGCCAGCACGCCCAACTCGGCCATGCGCACCGGATACTGCTGCGCCGTCGCGGCGAAGTGCCCGGCCGCCACGTCGGCCACCCCGCGGCAGCCACCGTCTACCGTCACGATGAAGACGTCCTTCTCCCGACCGGCCTTGACCAGCGCGTTCCAGGCGCCGGCTGCGCTGGGCTCGTTGATGGCGTACACCACATTCACCTGCGGTGCGCGCTGCAGGCAGTTTTCCATGACCGTCTGGGCCTTGGCCTGATCGCCCACGCTGTCGCCCGAGCACACCACCTCGGGCGGTGCCGCGTTTTCGTTGCTCGCCCGGTCATTGGTGGCAACGCCAAGGCCCTTGAGAAAGCCGTTGTGGCGTTGGGCCCCGGTGGGATGCCCCGGCAGGAGATCGATCGTCACGGCCTGAGGGGAGGTCGTGCCCAGGCGCGCCTTGGCATAGGCGCCGATCAGCTCGCCCGCCCGATAGTTGTCGGTACCGAAGAACCCATCGGTCGCATCGATCGGATCGGCAGGGCTGTCGAGCGCGATGACCAGAACCCCCTCCTTACGGAGCCGGGTAATGGTGGGCACGATGGCTTTCGCATCGCTGGGGGAGATGAGGATGACGCGCGCCCCCGCTGCCACCTGATTCTCGATGGCGGCCACCTGGCCGGCATTGTCGCCGTCGGAACGGCCGGCACCGGAGAGTAGCGGGATGACCTGCGCCGCGGCCGTCCGCTCGGCGCCTTCCTTCATCTTCACGAAGAACGGATTGGTCTCGGTCTTGGTCACGAGGCCAATGGACCCCGGCTCGTCGGTCGCGTGGGCGCACGCAGTGAGCAGCAGCGCGCCGAGTACGCGCCAGCGGCGCATGCCACCGGCGAATGCCGATGGCGGGGGAGGGGGAGGCGCCGACGCGCGGCGCGCGGAGGGCAGGAACGGGAAGTACATGACCCGATAATCAGCAGGGCGGGCACGATGGTGGCAACCCGGCCGTGGGGGCACCCCGGTCGATTGCGCTTCGCGGGGCGCCGGCACAGGCTTGGTGATGCGCGACCTCACCACCGGCTCCATTCCCCGCCATCTCGTGCGCCTCGCCCTGCCCATGGCGCTGGGGATGATCTTCCAGACCCTCTACTACCTGGTCGATCTCTGGTTCGTGACGCGCCTGGGCGATGCCGCCGTGGCGGGAGTGAGCGCCGCCGGCAACGTGCAGTTCATCGTTATGGCGCTCACGCAGATCCTTGGTGTGGGCACGATGCCGCTCATCGCGAACGCCGTGGGGCGCAAGGATCAGCCTGATGCCAATCTGGTCTTCAACCAGAGCGTCGTGTGGGCGTTCGTGTGCGCGCTCATCACCCTCGTGGGTGGGTTCGCGTTGGCCGGTCCATACATGCAGGCGGTCGGCGCCGACGAGGCCACCCGCGCCGCCGGACTCTCGTACTTGCGGTGGTATCTGCCCGGGCTGGCGCTGCAGTTCGCGCTGGTCTCCATGGGGGCAGCGCTGCGCGGCACAGGCATCGTGAAGCCCACCATGCTCGTGCAGATCGTCACGGTGATCATGAACATCATCCTCGCGCCGGTGCTCATTGCCGGGTGGGGCACGGGCCGGCCGCTGGGCGTGGCGGGGGCGGGGCTGGCGAGTTCGGTGGCCATCGGCGTGGCGGTGCTGCTCATGGTCGTCTACTTCGCGCGGCTGGAGCACTACGTCGGCTTTCGGCGGGAGCTGCTCACGGCGCGCCGGGACGTGCTCATGCGCATGCTGCGCATTGGCGTGCCGCCTGGTGCCGAGTTTGCCCTCATGTTCCTGTTCACGGCCGTCATCTACTACGTCATTCGCGATTTCGGCTCGGCGGCGCAGGCAGGGTACGGGATTGGCTCGCGCGTCATGCAAAGCATTTTCCTGCCGGCCATGGCGGTGGCGTTCTCGGCGGCGCCCCTGGCCGGCCAGAACATGGGTGCCGGCAACATGGCCCGGGTGCGCGACACCTTCCGCTGGGCGGCGATCATGGGAAGTCTGCTCATGGCGCTGCTGACGCTGCTCTGTCAGATCCGTCCCGAACTCCTCGTACGGGGGTTCACGAGCGAGGCCGCGGTGCTGGTGGTGGCCACCGAGTTCCTGCGCACCATTTCGTGGAACTTCGTGGCGTCCGGGCTCATCTTCACCTGCAGTGGGCTGTTTCAGGCGCTGGGGAACACCGTGCCGTCACTCATCAGCAGCACATCGCGGCTCATCACCTTTGCCGTGCCGGCGCTGCTGCTGGCCCAGCGTCCGGGCTTTCGCCTGCGTCACGTCTGGGTGTTGAGTGTGGTAACCATGACCGTGCAGGCGGGGTTCACGCTCTGGCTGCTCAATGGCGAGATGCGGCGCCGCAACAGAGTTGCCGTGGGCTGATCCGCGCCACAGGTTGGAGGCACTCCCCCCTTCATGCCCACACATCCGCGTCCATGATTCGCAGCATCGTCGCCGTGGTGTCCGGCTTCGCGCTCATCGCCCTGTTGAGCATCGGCACCGATCTCGCGCTCATGACAGCCATGCCGTCGCTCTACGAGGCCGATGGCAGTACCACCAGCACCACGGTGCTGCTGCTCTCCATCGGGTACGTGGGGCTCTATGCCACGCTCGGCTGCTACCTGTGCGCTCGCCTGGCGCCCCACCGGCCCATGCAACATGCGCTGGTGCTGGGCGCGCTGGGACTCCTCTTCAACGTGGCGGGCACCGTGGCACGCTGGGACATGGCGCCCGCGTGGTTCCATCTCGTGTCCCTGACGCTCGTCATGGTGTGGGCGTGGCTGGGTGGGCGCATGCGCACGCGCGAGGTGGCGCTCATGCCCTCGCGGCCGATCACGCTGTGAGTCCCTCCTTCCCGCGCGTGTGTCTTCGCGCCGCGGCGGGCGCCGTTGCGAGCGCGCTGCTGCTGGCTGCCTGCGGCAAGACGAAGGACCTCGCGCCGTCCGACGTGGTGGTGCAGTTCTATGTGACGCTCGAGCTGAGCGGCGTGCGTGATCTGCCCGAACCACGCGCCATGCCGCCACTTGAACCGTACCTGACCCCCGAGTTGTACCGTGGGCTGCAGCGCGCCAGACACCAGCGCGACTCGGCTGCGGCGGCATCCCCCAGCGAGAAGCCCCCGTTCGCCGAGGGCAACCTGTTCAGCAGTCTCTTCGAGGGGCATTCCACGTATGTCGTGCAGAAGACCGCCGGGCGCGGCGACACGATGACCGTGCCCGTGGCGTTCTCCAACACCGACCAGAAGCCGGCCGTACAATGGACGGACACGCTGGTGGTGGTGAACACCGCCATAGGCGCCACCGAACCCCGCTGGCGCATTGCCGACGTGCGCTACGGCGGCAACTGGGAGTTCGGCTACCGCGGGTCATTGCTGCAGCTTCTCGGTACGCCCTAGGTCTCTCCTGCACTGCGCCTCGGTGCGCTTCCCTTCGCCCTCCCTCTCATGACTCGCCGACGTCGCACCTTCGCGCTGCTCGCCGCCACGTTCGGCGCATTGCCGGCAGTGGAACCGCTGTCGGCCCAGGTCCGCGTTCTCCCCAATCCTCCGGTCGTGGTGGACAGTGCGGACCCGGTGGCCCTCCTCGTGGCGCGGCTCGACCTGGAGAAGTACAAGGGCACCATCAAGGGGCTCACGCAGTTCGGTGATCGCCGTCAGGGCACCAAGCGCAACCGTGATGCGGTGGACTGGATCGAAGCCCAGCTCAAGAGCTACGGCTGCGCCAACGTCGAGCGCATCACCTACGAATACAATCCGCCTGCCTTCGCCGAGCGTCCCGCCAACGCGCCGGCAGCGGGGGCGGGCGCCGCGCCGCGCCCCGTATCCACGCAGGCCTCGGGTGGTGGTCGGGCCCGTGGCGTGCGCACGCGCGCCGGTGTGAACAACGATTCACTGGCGCAGCCGGATGCGCGGCTGCGGGCCCTCAATGCCGAGCCGAGTGTGAACGGCATGCGGCAGGAGGTGTACTGCACGAAGGTGGGGACCACGCGCCCCGACGAGATGTACATCATTGGCGGGCACATGGACGGCATCGGCTGGGGTGAGGCCGCCAACGATGATGCCTCGGGCTCGGCCATCGTGATGGAGCTGGCGCGCATCTTCTCCGACCCGGCGGTGCAGACGGAGCGGTCCATTCGCTTTGCGCTGTGGAACAACGAGGAGACGGGGCTGCAGGGCGCGCGCGCCTACATCGAGCAGCGCGCGAAGCTTCAGGGGATCGAGGAACCGCGTGGCTCGGGGAAGTACCCGGAGCCCAAGTGGCTGGGGATGATCCAGCACGACATGATGATGTTCGATCATGGCATGCCCAATCCCGACGGCACCATGCGCAAGGAGCAGCGCCCGGAGGCCGACGTGAACATCGAGTTCCAGATCAACTCCAAGCAGGCCGACGCGTCGATGAAGCTCGCGTTCGTGCTGCATCAGGCCAACAGCAAGTACGCCACCGACTATCCGGCGCAGGTGGGGCCGCACATGACCAACACCGACTCGGGGCCGTTCCAGGATCTCATCCCGGCCGTGAGCCTGCGCGAGAATGAGCGCGGCACCCAAGTGGGCAGCGGGTGGGACCCGCACTGGCACCAGCCCACGGACCTGTTCAAGACCTTCAGCGACGCGGATTTCCGGCTGGGGCTGAACGCCGCGCAGACCACACTGGGCGCGGTGGGGAAGCTGGTGGGGGCGACGCTCAAGCGGTAACGCCGGGCTGACGCGGGCAGCGCCGCCGACACCGTCTGGCCTCGTCCCAGGCTTCTCACATCGTTGGCGCCGAAGGACAGCTGAACCGGTTGGCGAAGCCGCTTGGGTGATCGAGACATGACGCATGTGCCGTATGCATGCACGCGTCGTGCGCTAGACTATAGCGCGTGAACTTCTCGTCCCGATTCATCATGCGCCCTCGACTCCGCACCCGCCTCACGACGCTCGCCGTAGCGACCGCGATCTTCGGCATCGGCCTCGACCTCCCGGCGCAGTCCGCCAGCCCTGCAGGCCCGCACCCCATCCGCCGCGAGTTCCGCGGCGCGTGGGTCGCCTCGGTGGCCAACATCGACTGGCCCAGCAAGCCGGGGCTCAGCGCGTGGCAGCAGCAGGCCGAGCTCATTGCCATTCTCGACCGCGCGCGCGACCTGCGACTCAACGCCATCCTGCTGCAGGTGCGCCCCGCCGGTGATGCGCTCTATGCATCGACGCTGGAGCCCTGGTCCGCGTACCTCACCGGGGTGGAGGGGCGCCCCCCCGAGCCCTACTACGACCCGCTGGCGTTCGCGGTGAAGGAAGCGCATGCGCGCGGGCTCGAATTGCACGCCTGGTTCAATCCCTATCGGGCGCGTCATCCCAGTGCCACCGGCCCGCATGCCCGCACGCACCTGTCGGTGACCCACCCGCACTGGGTGCGGCGCTACGGCAAGTACGAGTGGATGGATCCCGGCGAGCCCGGTGTGCTGGCGCACTCCGTGAAGGTCGCACTCGATGTGGTGAAGCGGTACGACGTGGACGGCATTCACGTGGACGACTACTTCTACCCCTACCCGGAGACCGACAGCACGAAGGCCGAGGTGCCGTTCCCGGATAGCACCTCGTACGCGCGCTATCGCGCGAAGGGTGGTGCCCTCGGCCTCTCCGACTGGCGCCGGTGGAACGTGGATCGCTATGTCGAGCGGGTGTATGTCGGCACCAAGCGCCTCAAGCCGTGGGTGAAGGTGGGGATCAGCCCGTTCGGCATCTGGCGCCCCGGCTATCCGGCCAGCATCCAGGGCTTCGACAGCTACGAGAAGCTCGCCGGCGATTCACGCAAATGGCTGCGTGAGGGGTGGGTGGACTACTTCACGCCGCAGCTGTACTGGCCGATCGCGCGCACGGCGCAGAGTTATCCGGTGCTGCTCGACTGGTGGATTGGCGAGAACGTGAAGGGGCGCCACATGTGGCCGGGGCACAACTCCAGCCGCGCCGCGGCGGGGAGCGCGGAGTGGGGCCCCGATGAACTCAACAACCAGGTGCGCGCCACCCGCGCCACCACGGGCACGGGGCAGGGCGCCACCGGCGACATCTTCTTCAGCATGCGCTCGCTCATGCCGGTGCAGGGTGCTGCGCGCTCGCCCCAGTCGGTGGGGGTCGCCACGCAGCCGCCACCGCCGGCGCAGGCCGAGGCGCTGGCAGACAAACTGGTGGCGGAGCTGTACGGCGAGCCGGCGCTCATTCCCGCGTCGCCGTGGCTCGGTACGCAGCGGCCAGCGCGCCCCGTCGCGCGCGTGGAGCGCGACGCCGCCTCCGGTGACGAGGTGGTGCGGGTGATGTCGGCGTTGGGCGTGCGCTGGATCACGGTGCAGGTGCGACGCGGTGACACCTGGCGCAGCTGGGTACTTCCTGCTGCGCAGCGGTCGCTCGTCATTGGCGACGCCGACAGCGCCCCGGCCGATGACGTGGTGGTGCGCGCGGTGCACCGCAACGGGCGTGAAAGCCTGCCGCTGCAGCTGCGCGGGGCGCACCGCTGATGGCCCTGCTGTCCATGCAGGAGGTGCGCGTAGCCTTTGGCGGACCGCCGGTGCTCGATGGGGCCAACTTCGCCATCGAACGTGGTGAGCGGGTGTGTGTGCTGGGGCGCAACGGAGCCGGAAAGAGCACGCTCATGCAGGTACTCGACGGCACGCTGCGCCCCGACGATGGCCTTGTGGTACGTCAGGGGGGCGTGTCGGTGGCGCGACTCGAGCAGGCGGTCCCGCGCACCCTCACGGGTGCGATGTTCGACGTGGTGGCGTCCGGACTCGGGGAGTCGGGCGAACTGCTCGCCCGCTATCACGCGGCCTCGCTGCGCGTGGCCACCGATCACTCCGAGAAGGCGCTGCAGGAACTCGACCGGTTGCACCGGCAGGTGGACGTGGCCAACGCCTGGCAGCTGCATCGGCGTGTGGAAACGGCACTGCAGCACCTCGGCCTCGATCCGGAGGCGCGCATCGAGCAGGCGAGTGGCGGACGCACACGTCAGGCGTTGCTCGCCCGCGCGCTGGTGAATGCGCCCGACGTGCTGCTGCTCGACGAACCCACCAACCATCTCGATATCGATGCCATCGAGTGGATGGAGCAGTTCCTCATCGACGAGGGGATCACGCTGGTGTTCGTGACCCACGACCGCGCCTTCCTGCGCCGCGTGGCCACGCGCATCGTCGAACTCGATCGTGGCCGCCTCGCCGACTACGGCACCACCTACGACAGCTACCTCGAGCGCAAGGAGCAGATGCTCCACGCCGAGGCAAAGGAGTGGGAAGACTTCGACCGTCGTCTGGCCATCGAGGAGACGTGGATTCGCACCGGCATTCAGGCGCGCCGCACGCGTAACGAAGGGCGCGTGCGACAGCTCGAGGCGATGCGCGTGGAGCGGTCGCAGCGCCGCGAGCGGGTGGGCACCACGCGCGCGCAGATCCAGGAGGCCGAGCGGTCGGGACGGCTGGTGCTGGAAACTCAGGGGCTCACCTTCGCCCACGGTGATCGCCCCATCGTGCGCGATCTTACCACCACGATCATGCGCGGGGATCGGGTAGGGCTCGTGGGGCCGAACGGCTCGGGCAAGACCACGCTGCTCAAGCTGTTGCTCAAGGCGCTGGAGCCGCAGGCGGGGTCGGTGCGTCACGGTACCAACCTCGAGATCGCGTACTTCGATCAGCTGCGCGAGCAGCTCGACCCCGAAAAGAGCGTGATCGAGGCGGTGGGCGACGGCACCGATTGGGTGCAGGTGGGCGGGCAGCGCCGCCACATCCACGGCTATCTCTCCGACTTCCTCTTTTCCGCCGATCGCGCCCGTACCCCCATTCGTGCGCTCAGCGGCGGTGAACGCAACCGGGTGCTGCTCGCGCGGCTCTTTACCCGGCAGTTCAACGTGCTGGTGCTCGACGAACCCACCAACGACCTCGATATGGAGACGCTCGACGTGCTCGAGCAGCTTTTGGTCGAGTTCAGCGGCACGTTGCTGCTGGTGTCGCACGATCGCGCGTTTCTCGATGCGGTGGTGACGAGCACGCTGGTCTTCGAGGGGCAGGGTGGCGTGAAGGAGTACGCCGGTGGTTACGCCGACTGGGTTCGTCAGCGCCCGGCGCCGGTGCACGCGGCGGTGGCGCCGAGGCCCGTGGCGACCGCCGCGGCGAAGCCCGACAAGCCGAAGAAGCGCAAGCTGACGTTCAAGGAAGGGAAGGAACTCGAGGCGCTTCCCGACCGCATTGCGTTACTGGAGGGAGATCGCGACGCGGCGTTGGCCCTGCTGGCCGACCCGAGTGTCCTGCGCGACGGCCAGCGGGTGCTGGAGATCCATGCCACGCTGGCGAAGCTCGAGGACGACCTGCTGGCTGCGATGACCCGCTGGGAGGCGCTGGAGACGATCGCCTCGGAGTAGAGGGCCACGAGGGTGGTGTGCGCGGTGCACGGGACGTAAGGTAGGGCGGATTCGCGACCGCCCTGCCACTCGCCATTGGAGTCTCCCCTCGTGTCCAATCGTCCGCTGTCGTCCGCTCTCTTCGCGTGCGGTCTCGTGCTTCCTGCGGTGCTCACGGCGCAGGGACCGGGCATTCCCCCCACCACGCGACAGCAGTTTCCGGCCGACGCCAAGGCCAGCGTGCCGGTGGTCTCGCAGCTCATGCGCAGCACCACGAGTGAACTCGCCGATGTCGTGACGCGCTTTGCCGCCGATCAGGCGGCGCTGCAGCGTCGCTACGATGGCAACGATTCGCCCGTGCAGCGCCGTCGCCTGCGGGCCTTCTTCACGGCGTGGCGGGAGCAGCTGGCCGCTCACGACTTCGAGCGGTTGTCGCAGGAGGGCAAGGTGGATTACGTGCTGCTCGACAACCACCTGCGCTACCAGCTCGATCTCATGACGCGCGAGGAGCGTCAGCTGGCGGAAGTCACCCCACTGCTGCCCTTCGCCGACACGCTGCTGGCCCTGCACGAAGCCCGGCGTGACCTGCTCTCCATCAACGGGCAGCAGGCGGCGCGCACGCTCGCCACGGTCACGCTGCAGGTGGACAGCCTGCGCCAGTTGCTGGAGCCATCGCCGCCGCGCGCCTCGGGTGACAGTGCGCGGGCCTCGCGAGCCGCCGCTCCCCGGGTGTCGCGCACCGCCGGCAACCGGGCGGCCGAGCGCCTCGACCGGATTCGCGCCACGGTGGGGCAATGGTACCGCTTCTACAGCGGCTACGACCCCATGTTCACCTGGTGGGCCGCCAACCCGTACCAGAAGCTCGACGAGGCCATGCGACGGTACGCGCAAACCATCCGGCAGCGGGTGGTGGGCATTCAGGGCGCCACCGCGGCACCCGCCGTGGCCGCTGCGGCGCCTGCTCCGGGCGGCGGTGCTGGCGCGGCGCCGACGCCACCACGCAATGCGGCCGCCGCCAATGAGCCCATCATTGGCGACCCCATTGGGGCCGACGGGTTGGCCATGGATCTGCGGCACGCCATGGTGCCGTACACCGCCGACGAACTCATCGCCATTGCCGAACGCGAGTACGCCTTCAACGAGAACGAGGCGAAGAAAGCCGCCCGGCAGATGGGCTTCGGCGACGACTGGAAGGCGGCCATGGAGAAGGTGAAGAACGCCTATGTGGAACCGGGGCGGCAACCCGATCTCATTCGCGATCTCGCCAACGAAGCCGAGGCGTTCTTCGGCCGGCACGACTGGGTCACCATTCCGGCGCTCGCCCGTGAAGACTGGCGCATGGAGATGCTCTCCCCCGAGCGGCAGCGGGTGAGTCCGTTCTTCCTGGGCGGGGAGAACATTCTCGTGTCGTATCCCACGAACGACATGACCGACGAAGAGAAGATGATGAGCATGCGCGGCAACAATCCGCACTTTTCGCGCGCCACGGTCTTTCACGAACTCAACCCCGGCCATCACCTCCAGGGGTTCATGACGGCGCGGTACAACCCGCACCGTCGGCTCTTCAACACGCCCTTCTGGAACGAGGGGATGGCGCTCTACTGGGAGTTCTTCCTCTGGGATCATGACTTTCATGTGCGCCCCGAAGACCGGTTGGGCGCGCTGGCGTGGCGCATGCACCGCAGTGCGCGCATCGTGTTCTCGCTCAGCTTCCACCTGGGCAAGATGACGCCGGAACAGTGCATCGAGTACCTCGTGGACAAGGTGCCCTTCGAGCGCGCCAACAGTGAGGCCGAAGTGCGGCGCAGCTTCAATGGCTCGTACTCGCCCATCTATCAGGCCGCGTACATGTTGGGTGGGCTGCAGCTCCGCGCGCTCTACAAGGAGCTCGTCATGAGCGGGCGCATGAAGGACCGCGAGTTCCACGATGCCCTCTATCGCGGCGGGCCCATGCCCATTGCCATGGTCCGTGCGCGGGTGGCCGGTACGCCGCTCGCACGCGATGGCGCGGCGCCGTGGCGCTTTGCCGAGCAGTTGCCGCCGCACCGGCCATTCCCGGTTCGGTAGACCGGGTCGACACCGGCCGGGTGGCCGGCGAGCGTCAGCGCCGGCCGAGCACGTCGAGGGTTTGCGTGGGACGCGGGGGAATGGGCTCGAACGCATCGGCGGCGTAGGCCGCGCTCCATCGCATCACCGCGGCCCTCGCCATGGGCGTGGTGGGGTCCGCGCTATTGGCCAGGCGGACCCATTCCATCTCCGCGGTTGGCGCCGTTGCCGCGGTCGTGGCAGGACGTTCGGTGGTGCTCAGCACCAGCAGTGGCGTGCGCGAGGTGCCTTGAGCCGCGAGCAACGGCGCGAGCGCCGGCGAGGCCAGATGCCAGCGGGCGTGCGACCAGCGGGTGGCCAGTTCGCGCCCATCGCCGCTCTGCGTGGCCACCTCGAGGGCGCCGAACCACGTGACGCCCGCGGCGGCCAGCAGGTCGAGTGACGCCAGACGTCGCGGGTACAACGTGACCGGTCTTCCGTTCGGCACGCGGGCGTTTGCGGTGGGCGCGACATCGAACACCATGATGCCGTCAACCGCCGGCAGCTGCCTGGCCACGCGCACGCGCTCGTAGAGGGCTGCGATGCCCACGCCGCCATAGGCGACGGCGAAGAGCACCGGTCCGCTCGGTTGGCGACGCTTGAGCTCCTGCACGGCCGCCGCGAGATCGAGGGTGTGGGCCTCCGGCGGATCGTCACGTGCTTCGGTGCCGCGCGAGCGACCGTTGCCGCGCAGCGACAGGCCAATGACGTTCATCTGCGTGGATGCGGCCAGCGCCTCGTTCCAGCGGGCAAAGAGGGAGTCCGCTTCACCCAGCCCGTGCACGATGACCACGCTGCCGCGCGAGCGCATCACCAATTGCCGTGCGGACAGGTTGATGCTGTCGCGCGTGACGAACGTGCGCTCGCCGCCCTGGGTACTGGTGGGGGCGCTGCCAATGCCGGGACGCGTGAGCACTCGCGTGGGGGCCCCGCGCTGGAGCATGACGCCCAGTGCGCCGCCACCGGCTGCCAGCACCACGGTGATCGCCAGGAGTGGGCGCCACACGGAGCGGCGCCCTGCCGCCTTCATGAGAACACGGGTTCCACGCCCATGTTCAGGAAGACGAAGCTGTACACATCCGCCACCTCCTCGATCTGCTTGGTCAGCGAGGAGCTGCCGTGGCCGGACTGCGTTTCGATGCGGATGAGGACTGGCGTCTCTCCCGCGTGCGCCTCCTGCAGTCGCGCCGCGAACTTGAACGAGTGCGCCGGCACCACGCGATCATCGTGGTCGGCTGTGGTGATGAGCGTGGCCGGGTACGACACGCCATCGCGCAGATTGTGCAGCGGCGAGTACGCGTACAGGTAGCGGAACGCCTCCGGATCTTCACTCGATCCGTAATCGGCGATCCAGTTCCAGCCGATGGTGAAGGTGTGGAACCGCAGCATGTCCATCACTCCCACGGCGGGGAGCGCCACCCGCGCCAGCTCCGGGCGCTGCGTCATGATGGCGCCCACCAGCAGGCCGCCATTCGAGCCCCCCTGCACGGCCAGGCGCTCGCTCCGGGTGTACCCCGCGGCGATGAGCCACTCGGCCACGGCAATGAAGTCGTCGAAGACGTTCTGCTTGTGCTCCTTCATGCCGGCCTGATGCCACGCCTCGCCGTATTCGCCGCCGCCGCGCAGGTTGGCTTGCACGTATACGCCCCCTTGCTCGAGGAACGCCACCCGCAGCGCGCTGAACGCCGGTGGCAGCGACACGTTGAACCCGCCGTAGCCGTACAGCAGCGTGGGATTGTTGCCGTCGAGCGTGAGCCCCTTCTTCGCCACAATGAACGCCGGCACGCGCGTGCCATCGCGGCTGGTCACGAACACCTGCGTCGTTTCGAACGCCGTCGGGTCGAAGGGCAGCTCCACACCGCGATACAGCGTGCTGGTGCCGGTGCCCAGGTCGTAGCGATAAACGGTGGCGGGTGCCGTGAACGAGGTGAACGTGTAGAACAGCTGGGTGGCGTCCCGTTCGCCGCCAAAGCCCATGACCGTACCCAGCCCAGGCAGGGTCACGTCGCGCTCGAACACCCCGTCGTACCCAACCACGTGCACGCGCGAGGTCACATCGTGCAGGTACTGCGCAAACAGGCGGCCCCCCGCCGTCCCCACGGCTTCCAGCGGCTCGGCACGCTCGGCGATGACCGTGGTCCACGCGGCGGGCGCCGGGTTGCGCGGGTCCACGCGCACGACCCGCTGGTTCGGCGCGTCGTGATTGGTGAGGATGAGCAGGGCGTCGCCGTCGTTCTCGAGCACGGTGAACTGGTCATCGAACGCCGTCCACACCGGCATGAACTCGCCGTGCGGATCGCGGAGATCCTTCACCAGCAGCGCGTTGCCGTCCTTTCCCTTGCCCCGGTCGCTCACGGAGAGCACCGCGAAGCGCTCGTCCTCGGTGGTGCCCAGCACGTGAAAGCGCTGCAGGTTTTCGGGATCGTGGTACACCAGACGATCGTGTTCCTGCGGCGTGCCAAGGGCGTGGTAGAACACCTGATGGTCGTCGTTCTTCGCGGAGAAGGCCCCCTCGTCCGCGCCCGGTTCGGGATACCGGCTGTAGAAGAATCCATCCCCGTGCCACGCAATGGCCGACACCTTCACCCAGTCCACGGTATCGGGGAGCACCTGCCGCGTTTCGACATCGATGACGCGAATCTGCTGCCAGTCGGAACCGGCATGGCTCACCATGTAGGCGATGTAGCGCGCGTGCCGGTCGAAGGTGAGGCCGGCCACGCGCGTGGTGCCGTCGGGAGACAGGGCATTGGGGTCGAGCAGCACCTCGGCCTCCCCGGTCTCACCCCGCTGCACGTAGTAGACGGGCTGATTCTGGAGCCCGTCGTTGCGCGCAAAGAGCAGCCAGGGCCCTCGCTGCTCGGGCGCCGAGGTGCGCGGATAGTCGACCAGCGCCGTCAGACGCTGCCGGAGCGCCTCGCGCCATGGGATGCGATCGAGGTAGCCGAAGGTGACGTCGTTCTGGGCGGCCACCCAGCGGGCGGTTTCGTCCGAACGGTCGTCTTCGAGCCAGCGGTACGGGTCGGCGACCAGCGTTCCGTGGTAGTCGTCGACCTGGTCCGTTTTCCGAGTAATGGGATACATCAGGGGAGCCATGGCGGGATTCTAACGGGCGGGCGGCCGCGGGTGGGGGCTGCGGCGGCGCAGCGTGTGCCCCTACCACCGCCGGCCGGGTGCAGCTATGTTCCAAAGCTATCCCGGATTCCCGGGAAGCCGCAGCAGTCGCCCGGTACCTCCGTCACGGAGCACCGGGTTGGCGATGCCACGTCGATTCGGCCGGAAGACTTCGCTTCCGAGTCCACGTCCTGGCCTCTCGCACCGGTGGTCTGGTTCGCGCACCGTTCGGAGCGCGGTGGACAACGGTATCCGTAGCACCCCGAATTCGGGCCGCCTCTGTGGGCCCGGGAGCATGCCATGCATCCGTTTATCGAAACCCAGAAAGAGTGGATGAAGGACGTCGCCCCGTTCCGCGCCGGTGACACGGTGCGCGTGAACGTGCGCGTGAAGGAAGGCGACAAGGAACGCATCCAGGCTTTCGAAGGGGTGTGCATTGCCCGTCGTGGTGCCGGCGTGAGCGAGACGTTCACCGTGCGGAAGGTGTCGAACGGCGTGGGTGTGGAGCGCATCTTCCCGGTGCACAGCCCCATGCTGGAAAGCATCACGGTGGTGCGTCGTGGCGCCGTGCGTCGCGCCAAGCTGTACTACCTGCGCAACGTGACGGGCAAGGCCGCCCGCATCAAGGAGCGCAAGGTCGTTCGCCCGACGGCCAAGTAACTGGCGCGGGGGCGGCACGGCGGTGGCTCGCTGGAGCCCCATCGAGCGGACGCTGCGCGAGCAGTTTGGTCCCTTGCTCGCCGGAGTCGATGAAGTTGGACGGGGCCCGCTTGCGGGCCCCGTTGTCGCTTGTGCCGTGGTCATGCCCCCGGACCGGCGGGCCATTCCCGGGGTCAACGACTCCAAGCAGCTCGACCGTGCCACGCGCGTGACGCTCGCCGCGCGTATCCGCGACCAGGCGCTGGTCATCGCCATTGGGGCGGCGAGTGCGCGCGAGGTGGATCGCCTCAACATCTACCACGCCACGGTGCTGGCCATGCGCCGTGCGCTCGACCGGGTGCCGGCTCGCCTGGGGCAGGCGCCGCATCACGTGCTGGTGGATGGCAAGCCGCTCCGCACCCTCGGCGTGCAACACACCGCCGTGGTGAAGGGCGATGCGAAATGCTACGCCATTGCCTGCGCCAGCATCATGGCCAAGGTCACCCGCGACCGCCTCATGACGGCGCTGGCCCGGCGTCATCCGCACTTTGCGTGGGAGCGCAACAGCGGGTACGGTACGGACGTGCATCGCGGTGCCATCGCCGTGCACGGGCTCACGCCGCATCATCGCCGCAGCTTCTGCGAGGAGGTGCAGGGGAGTCTCGACTTCTCCGACGACGTTGTCTCCTCCACCCCAGTGCGCGAGCCAGAGCCTCGCGAGGAGTTGCCCGGTGTCTCACCCCGCCGCTGAACCCACCCCTGCCGTCTTCGCGCCCGGTCTGCTGGCCGGACAGGTAGCCCTTGTGACCGGCGGCGGCACGGGCATCGGTCTTGGCATTTCGTCACTGCTGGCCGAGCTTGGCGCGCACGTGGTGATCGCCAGCCGCAAGCCCCAGCATCTGGAGACGGCGCTGGCGGAGATCACCGGGCGCGGACATCGCGCCAGCGTGGTGCAGCTCGACGTGCGCGACCCGGAGCGTGTGCGGGCAGTGGTGGATGAGGTCGCCGCCGAGCACGGCCGCATCGACCTGCTGGTGAACAATGCCGCGGGCAACTTCTACGCGCCGAGTGCCACGTTGTCGCCGAACGCGTGGAAGGCGGTCGTGGAGATCGATCTCTACGGCACGTTCTACTGCGCGCAGGCGGTGTACCCCATCATGGCGCGACAGGGCGGGGGGCGCATTGTGAGTACGAGCATGACGTTGCACTACCGCGGCTGGCCGCTCATGGCGCACGCCACGGCCGCCAAGGCGGGGGTGGACGCGCTCACGCGCACCCTGGCGGTGGAATGGGCGCCGCAGCGCATCCGCGTGAACGCCATTGCCCCGGGCCCCATTCCCACCGAAGGCGTACGCAAGGCGTTCACGCCCCCCGCCGACAGCGGCGTGCCCGACCTGTTCGCCGCGGCAGAGGAGAAGATGGCGGCGTATGCGCAGACCAGCATTCCGCTGGGGCGATGGGGGACGCCGCGGGATATCGCCAACATGGTGGCCTTTCTCGCGTCTCCCGCCGGCGACTGGATTACCGGCGCCATCTTCGTGGTCGACGGTGGGGAGTGGTTGGCCAAGAACGCCGGCTGAGGCGGTCGGTCGCGTCACGCCACGCCTGAGAAACGTACGGGCTACCGGGCCGGTCACGCGGTTTTGGTGCGCCAGATTACACCGCGGTGCGCCGGGGTGATGACCGTCACGGCGCTGGCACTTCCGTCACGGTGATGTTCGTGCTGTGGTTCGCGCTTCGGTGCGCCGAACCCGCCAGACGAGTCGGTCATCACCATCAGGAACGTGAGGAAGTGTTATATGCGAAAGATCCGGTATGCCGCCATGATGGCGCTTGCGGCCACGACGCTCAGCGCGTGCGCGACCAAGGGTTTCGTGCGCAAGGGAATTGAAGCGCAGCGCGTGGCGCAGGCCGCGGCGATGGACAGCGAGCGTCAGGCCCGTGAGGCGGGCGACGCCGCGCTGCGCACCGATGTGAACGGGCTGCGTTCCGACCTGAATGCGCTGCGCAACGATCTGGGCACGCTGCGCAACGACTTCGGGGCGCGCATCACGGCCATGGAAGACCAGGTCCAGTTCGCCATGCCGGTGCACTTCGGATTCGACGATGCGGCGGTGCGCCAGCAGGATCAGGCGGCGCTCGCGAAGTTCGCCCAGGTGGCCAACGCGCACTACAAGGGCGCGACGATCACCATCGAAGGCTTCGCCGATCCCGCCGGCAGCCAGGAGTACAATCTGCGTCTCTCGCGCGAGCGCGCCGACGCGGTGCGTGACTTTCTCGTGACCAAGGGGCTCGACGGCGCGCAGCTGCGCACGGTGGGCTACGGCAAGACGCGCCTCGTGCGGCCGGGCGCCCGCGCGGCCGACGAAGGGGCCGAGCTCAACCGCCGCGTGACGTTCGTGGTGGAGACGCCGGCCGGTGCCGGTGCCGCCACCGTGGCCGCGATGACGGCGAGCCGCTAACGCCGCCGGGGCATCGCGGCGTTGTGCACCGGCGTCGAAGCGGCTGCCGCAGAAAACAAATGGAGCGCGTCGGGAGACCCGGCGCGCTCCATTTGCGTTGGACCATGACCGGGGTGGGGATCGAACCCACGACCTACGGATTAAAAGTCCGCTGCTCTACCGACTGAGCTACCCGGTCGACCGGTGCCCCGGCACAGACTGCCGTATCGGCACACACCGAAGAATCATTCATCAGGCGCAGCCGGTCAACCGGTGTCGAGAGTGTCCCGTTATCATTGAGCATGCTCCGCATGCGATCTCTCCGGCGCGCCCTCCTGCTCGTGGTGTTCGTCGCCAGCCCCGCCGCTGCTCAGCTCGGGTTTGGCAGCCGGCCCCCACAGGACAGCGCGCCCACCGCCGTATCGCCCGCGTCACCGCGAGCGGCGCTGCAGGAGTTTCTCCGCCACGCCAACGCCGAGGATTGGAACGGGGCCGCCGAGTTTCTGGCCGTGCCTGCGGCGCAGCGGGAACGCGCCCCCGTGCTGGCGCGTCGGCTCAAGACGGTCATCGACCAGCGGCTGGCGTTGGATGCGAACACGCTGTCGCCGCTCGTCTCCGGCGATACGCTCGACGGGGATCTCACCGGCGACAAGGTGGCGGATCTGCTGGGGGCCACCGGGCGTGAGGAATCCCTGCGTCTCGTACGGGTCGTGGGGCCGCCGGTGCGGTGGGTGTTTTCGCAGGCCACGGTGAATCACGTGGACGGATGGTTCGATGCCCTGGGCAACCCCTGGGTACGCGAACGGCTGCCCGCCACGCTCATGCGTGAGGGGCCCTTCCACGTGTACTGGTGGCAGTGGCTCGGGCTCGGTCTGGCCATCCCGGTGCTGGCGCTGGTCGCGTGGGGACTCGGCGCCCTGCTGCGCAACCTGCTGGGGCGCATCGCGCGGCGCACCGTAACCGATTGGGACGACGTCCTGCTCGAGAACCTGCGCGGCCCCTTCCGCCTGTGGGCGGCGGCGCTTGCGGGCGGGCCGGTCTTTGCGCTGCTCGAACTCAATCCGCGCGTGAGCACCTTCGTGTCGGCGCT
The DNA here is from genome assembly GCF_027531815.1 of Gemmatimonas sp. Classification (NCBI taxonomy): domain Bacteria; kingdom Pseudomonadati; phylum Gemmatimonadota; class Gemmatimonadia; order Gemmatimonadales; family Gemmatimonadaceae; genus Gemmatimonas; species Gemmatimonas sp. The sequence continues at coordinate 359,311 of NZ_JAPZSK010000002.1, forward strand.
CACGCGCGGGGGCGCGCTCATCGCGCTCTTCTGGGCGCTGCTGCGCTTCATTCGCATTGCGCAAACCCGCCTGCAGAATGCGGCGTGGGAAACGGGACAGGGCGCCCAGGCACGCACGCTGGTGCCGCTGCTCGGCAACTTCCTGCGCGTCACGCTGGCGATCATCGCCCTGCTGGTGGCCCTGGCGCAGTTCGGCTATCCCGTGGGCACGCTGCTCGCCGGCCTCGGCATTGGCGGTATTGCCGTGGCGCTCGCGGCGCAGAAAACGGTGGAGCATCTCTTCGGCAGCGTGAGCCTCGCGGCCGACAAGGCCTTTCGCGTGGGCGACTGGGTGCGCGCCGGCACCACCGAAGGCGAGGTGCAGCGCATTGGCCTGCGCAGCACGAGCTTCCGCACCATCGACCGCACCGTCGTGCGGGTGCCCAACGGTCGCCTTGCCGACGAACGCATCGAAACGTTCGGCGAACGCGATCGCATTCTGCTGCGCACCGACATCGACCTCACCTACGACACCGCTCCCGCACAGATCCAACGCATTCGCGATGCGCTCGAGGCGGCACTGCGGGCGCACCCGAAGATCTGGCCCGATACGGTGCGCGTGCACGTCGTGGCGTTCACCGATTCGGCCGTGCGCCTCAATGTCGTGAGCTGGTTCCAGACGACCGAGTGGAACGAGTTCCTCCAGATTCGCCACGATATGCTGCTGCAGTTCATGCGCATCATCGGGGAAGGCGGTGCGCACTTTGCCTTCCCGTCGCGCACGGTGTACCACGTCACGCAGCCGGGGCAGGGGACGCCGCCGGTGGACGGCTGACGGTGTTGCCGGTTGGCCTGTCGGCCGTGATGGCGCTGCGACAGGTGGATGTGCCTGTGGATGCGCCGCCTCTCGTGGCGACCGAGCTGGCGGCCACGCTGCTGCAGGGCGCCATCACCACCGGGGTGGCCGTCCTCTGTGTGCATCTGTACGCCCGCTACCGTCGCCCGTGGTTCGGATGGTTCGCGGTGGCCTGGGGTGTGTACGTGGCGCGGCTGCTGTGCATCCTCAGCTTCCTCCTGTCGGGCCAGCGGGTGTGGCTCTACTGGCACCAGGTCACCACCGGCTGGACGGCGCTGGCCCTGCTGTGGGCGGCGCTGGTGTTCCTGCGCCAGCCGCGCCCACGACCCGTGTATCTGCTGCTGGCGCTTTTCCCGCTGCTCTGGTCGTACATCGCCATCTATGTGCTCGACCACTTCCTGTGGGCGGCGCTGCCGGCGGTGCTCTTCCTGAGCGGGGCCACGGCGTGGACCGGATGGGTGTTCTGGCGCCACCATCGCATCACGGGCTCCATGGGCGCGAAGCTGCTCGCCATCTCCTTCGCGCTCTGGGGGCTGCACCACCTCGACTACCCCTTTCTGCGCGCACAGGGCGCGTGGACGCCCTGGGGGTACTACCTCGACATCAGCTTCGAGCTGCTGGTCGCCGCGGGGCTGGTGCTTCTCGTGCTCGACGATCTCGGCCGCGGGGTGCAGGCACTGTCGGCGCTCTCGGGCGACCTGCAGCGGCGCACCAGCGACACGCAGCCGCTCGACGTGCTGCTGTCGCGCCCCCTCGCGTTGCCCGGAGTGCGCGGCACCGCAATGTACATCTTCGATCCCGCGGCACCCGATGCCGCGCGCGGCGAGGCAGACGGTGAGGACGAACCGCCCGTGGACGCCCTCGACCGCGTGCTCGAGGCCGCGCGCGAGCCGCGCCCGCCAGCCATCGCCGCCGGTGCCACCACGCTCTACGGGCGCGTGCTGCGTGGCGCCGGTGTCTGCGAGAGCTGGGTGGGGAGCGACCTGCAGCCCGATGTGCGCGACGCCCTCACCCGCATGCGCGTCTCGCGGCGCCCGCAGGTGGTGGCCGCCGCGGGGGAACAGCCGTTCGTGGCGGTGCTGCCCGTTGGCGCCGGCGCGCATCTGGTGGGTGCCCTCATCATGGCTGGTGACATTCGCAACCCGTTCACGGCACTCGATGACGACTTTCTGCTCGCGCTGGGGCAGCAGGTGGGCGCCGCGCTCGATCAGTGGTCACTCGACCGGCAGCTGGCCGCTCGCACGCGCGCGCTCGAGCAGCTCTCGGCGCGCATGCTGCGCCAGCACGAGGAAGAGCGGCGACGCCTGTCGCGCGAACTGCACGACGAAACCGCCCAAGTGTTCTCGGCGGTGAAGATGCAGCTCGAGGCGCTGCGCGGGGCGCTGACCAACGAGGCGGCGCCACGGCTCGACCGACTGCTCGCCCTCGTCGACACGGGTATCGCCAGCATCCGGCAGGTCACGAGCGACCTGCGTCCCACGCTCCTCGACGATCTGGGGCTGCGGCCGGCGCTTCACTCCCTCGTCACCGACTTCACCGAGCGCAGCGGCGTGCGCGCCACCTTCTCGGCGCCAGCCACCCTGCCGGTGCTCTCGGGTGACGCCGACCTCGCGCTCTTCCGCGGGCTGCAGGAGTCGCTGTCGAACGTGGTACGCCACGCCGATGCCACCCTGGTGGAGGTGGCCGTGCAGGTGGAGGCCGAACGCCTCACGCTCACCGTGACCGACAATGGCCGGGGGTTTCCCACGTTGCGCGGCGGGCGCCTGCGTGACACCGACCACCGCATGGGGCTCACCGGCATGCGCGAACGCCTGCTCGCCGCCGGTGGCAAACTGCACATTGCCAATCGCGCGCCGGGGGCGGAGGTGCTGATCAGCGTGCCCCTGTCGACCGCCGCCATCCGGAGCAGCTGACATGACGACCCCCACGCCCGCGCGCATTCGCGTGCTCATTGCCGACGACCACGCGCTCGTACGCGAGGGGCTGCGCTATGTGCTCGACGCCGACCCGCTCATCGAGGTGGTCGCTGAAGCCTCCAACGGACGCGTGGCCGTGGAACTCGCGCTCGAATACCGGCCCGATGTGGTGGTGCTCGACATCACCATGCCCGAGGAAACCGGACTCAAGGCCGCCGCGCGCGTCCGCGAACTGCTCCCGGCGGCGAAGGTGCTGCTGCTCAGCATGCACGATCAGGGGGAGTACGTACGCGAAGGGATGCGCATTGGCACGCACGGCTACCTGCTCAAGGACTCGGCCGGCGAGGAGTTACGGGCAGCCATTCGCGCGGTGCACGCCGGGGGGACCTTCTTCAGCCCTGCTGTGGTGCGCCGTCTGGCGGCGGCGGAGGCGGTGCCGGAGAACAGCCCGGCGCTGCAGCTCGAGCTGCTCACCCCTCGCGAGCGCGATGTACTGGGCGGCGTGGCGCGCGGCCTGACCAACAAGGCCATTGCTGCCGAACTGGGCATCAGTCGGCGCACGGTCGAGGCCCATCGCGAGAGCCTCATGCGCAAGCTGCAGATTCACTCGGTGGCGGGGCTCACGCGCTTCGCGCTCGAAACCGGGATCGTGGAAGCGGGCTGACGCGGCGCGTGCGTGCGGACGAATACCCTGCTGGCAGGCGAGCGAACGGCCCACGGCAGCCGCCTGAAGTGCCGGCCGACCGATCGCGCCCGCCGGTCGTTGGCGTTCGTGGGCACGTCGTCGGCCTCGCCGATCATGGTCCCTCCACATAGCTTCCCTCGCGTGCATCCTGCCCTCACCCTCCCGGCAGGACGGTTCCCCGCGGCGTGGCGCACGCGGCTCGTGCGCGCGCTGTCGTTCGTGCTGCTGGTGCTCCTGCCGGCATGTCGCGGTTACCGTCCATCGAACCCGCCGCTCCCCCAGCCCATCCCGGCCGCCCCGCACGCGGTGGCGGTGACGACGGCTGTACCGGAGCCCCAGCCCCCGGCGCGCACCGTGGCGACGGACCCGGCGACGCCAGACGATGTGGTCCGGGCGGCCATCGCCGTGTTCGGCGATTCCACGGCGGTGGCGGTGGCGGACGCCGACGCAGTTGGCGAGGGGCCTGTGTGGGACATCGACGTGCGGGCCTACGAAACGCACGACCGGGTGGAGCATTACGTGGAGCTGTTCAGCAGCAAGGCCAAGGAACGCTTCGCGTCGCGGCTTTCCCGGGGGACCCGCTACGAGCCCATGATCCGCTCCAAGCTGCGCGCGAGCGGCATGCCGGAGGACCTCACCTACCTCGCTCTCATCGAAAGCGGGTATGACCCGCACGCGTACTCGCGGGCCGCGGCGGTGGGGATGTGGCAGTTCATGAGCAGCACCGCGCGCGACGTGGGCATGCGGGTGGACTGGTGGATGGACGAGCGCCGCGACCCGGCGCGCTCCACCGATGGGGCAATCCGTTTCCTTGGCGTGCTGCAGAAGCAATTCGGCTCGCTGTACCTCGCCGCGGCCGCCTACAATGGCGGCCCGGGGCGGGTGTCCCGCGGGTTGACCCGATTTGCCGAGGAGCTCGAGGGGGCGGAGGGCGAGGATCGGTTCTTTGCGCTGGCCGAGCAGGACTACCTGCGCGCCGAGACCAAGAACTACGTGCCACAGCTCATTGCGGCCGCTCTGGTCGCGAAGATGCCGTCGCGGTACGGGCTGCGCATCGATTCGTTGCCGGCCTACGCCTACGACTCGGTGCGCGCCGCCGCGGGCACCAGCCTGGCCGCGGTCTCGCTCCATGGCGGGGTGGCCAACGGCGTGCTGCGGGAACTCAATCCGGCGCTGCTGCGCGGCATTACCCCGCCGGACGCGGAGGTGTGGCTGCGTGTTCCCGCCGGCCGTGGCGAGGCGTTGCGGGTCATGCTGGACAGCCTGCCAGACGGTGTGTTGCGCGGCTATCGCACCGCGAAGGTCACCGACGCCATGACACCCGCGGCGTTCGCGAGCCGCCACGGCGTGTCGCTCAAGCAGCTGCGCTGGTTCAACCCGTCGTGGCGGACCGCGCGCAAGGGGCGGCTCGTGGCGGGGCAGACGCTGCGGGTGCCGCAGGAGCAGGTGCTGGCCGATGCCCGGGACATCCCCGACCCGTCGCTCGAGAAGTACGGTGGCAGCACCGGAACGCGCGGGCTCTCGGCGCGTGGCGTGCACGTGGTGCGTCGCGGGGAGACGCTGGGGGGGATTGCCCGGCGCTACGGGCTGCGGGAATCGCAGCTCAAGGCCATGAATGGCCTCCGTGGTTCGCGCATTCTGGCGGGACAGACGTTGCAGGTGCGGAAATCCACAACGGCGGGGTCTTCGCGCAGGAAAGTGACAGCGACCAAGGCGACATCACAAAAATCCACTGTGAAGAAGTCTGGGGGAAAAGCCAAGGCGGCAAAGAAGAAGGCGGCCTCCGGTACAAAGCAGGCCGCCTCATCCAAGTCCAAGAAAAACAAGTAGTTGGCTAGTCCAACGTGCCGCGGCCGCGATAACCTTTTGTCACAATTGTTTCGTAGCCGTTCGCGGGGCTTTTGCCCATGGCAAGGGCGCGTCCCACGGCGACCGGACCGCGATTGTACACCAGCAGGGCCAGCTTGAGGTCGCCCTTGTACTCGCGAATGAGGCCGCGCAGGTAGCGGAAGCCGATGCGCAGGTTCACGTCGGCGGTGAGCAGCTGCTCGCGGGTCACGTTGGGTTCGAACACGCGCGCCGTTGAGGGCATGAGCTGGGTGAGTCCCAGCGCGCCCGCCGGGCTTTCCGCCTTGGGGTCGAAGACGCTCTCCACCCGCACCAGGCGGAAGCCAAGCTCCGGCTCGATGCCCGCGGCTATGGCGGCGTCGTAAATGCGGCGCGAAAGATCGGGCTTGATGCGGTACTTCGCGCTGTAGTTGTAAATGTGGTGCCAGCGATTGAGCGACTCGTGCCGCTCCGTGAGACGCAGGTCGGTGCCAAAGACCAAGGCTGGTGCCCCGGCGGTCTTTTCGCGCTTGAGGATCTCGCCCGGGCGCCGCCAGAGGGGCTGGGCCGCCAGCGGGGCCGGGCGCAGCAGCGACGGGCTGCCCGGTGCCGAAGCGGGTACCGATACGGATGCCGTGGCCGGAGCGCCGGTGGACCGCGTCGACGCCGTATCGGCTGGCGCCCCCTGACGCTTGAGCAGCAGGGCACCGATGAACACCACGGCCGAGGCCACGATGGCCTGACGGATCCTGCCCTGCGCGCGTCGCCGCATGAGGCGTTCGCGCCGTGCCAGCGCGTCCTGCTGTGGCGCGGTTACCACTGTATCAAGAAAATCGTGCATGGGCTCTCTCTCTCATCGGGTCATTCACGGACTCCCGGTGAAATCCCCCTTCGTGCCGCCGCGCTTTTCGCGCAGCACGATGTTGGAAATCACCATCGTCCGGTCGACCGCCTTGGCCATGTCGTAGATCGTGAGCAACGCCACGGACACGGCGGTCAACGCTTCCATCTCCACCCCAGTCTGGGCGGTGGTTCTGACAAAACCCTCCACCTGGCAGCCAGGTAGCGATGCATCGAGGTTAATCCGAACCTCCACCCCCGACAACGGCAGCGGGTGGCAGAGGGGGACGAGCTCAGCCGTGCGTTTGGCTGCCTGAATTCCGGCCACCCGTGCCACGGGGATAACGTCGCCTTTTTTCAACCCATTGTCCCGTATGAGGTTGAATGTTTCCGGCTGCATCGTGATGGACCCGCTGGCGAGCGCCGACCGTACGGAAATCGGCTTGTCGCCCACGTCCACCATCTGAAAATTTCCTGCCCGGTCCACGTGCGAAAACTCGCGTGCGACCTCCGGATTGGGGTCGGCAGGGGAGGGAGACGGCGCGTCGTTGGAGTGGGTCATGGAGGCGTTCAGGGTACGAGCGCGCGGTGCATCGCCTGCAGCAGCGAGGCGGTCAGCAGGTTGGGGCTCACGTTGTGTTGCACCTTCGTTTTGGTTGCTTCCACGAGCGTCATCACGCCCGCCGTGCGTCGCGCATCGCTCTCGTGGCCTGCTTTCACGAGCTGCTGGACACGTGCGTGCAGCACATGCGTGAGGGCATCGAGCGTGTCACTGTAGCTGCCGCGCGCACCGGCCACGCCCTGCTTCGCCGCGGCCTTGATGCGCACGACCGTTCCGTCGGGCGTACGCGGAGCGAGGGCGGCCTCCAGCAGGACGCGCGCGTTGGCAAAGGCGGCGGCGGTCCCATCGCCGGCGAAGAGCACCCCCGGCGCTCCCCCGGCGCGCGCCAGCAGCTCCTCGTGTGGCGCGCGGGACAGCTGGCGCGCCACGGCCGGATCGGCCAGGAACGCCTCCATGTCGGCGCGCGGCAACGTGGGGACGCGCACCGACACCACGCGTGACTTGATGGTAGGGAGCAGCGCGCCCGGTTCACTGGTGGTCAAGATGAGCGTGACCCCCGGCGGCGGTTCCTCGAGCAGCTTGAGAAAGGCGTTGGCCGATTGGTCGGCGCCTTCCTGCGTGACCATGCGTTCGGCATCCCCCACCACGAACACGACCCCCTTGGCCATCGCCGGCCGGTTGGCGGCCATGCGGATGAGGGCGCGCATGACGGCGACATACAACCCTTCCGTGCCAGGCGGCGGTGCGTAGAGCCCGTCGGCGGCCAGCCGTTCGGCGATGGCTTCGCCCAGGTCGGCCTTCACGTCCTCGACGTCAGGATCCTTGTCCTTGAAACGGGGGCGCGGAAAGAACCAGTGCAGGTCGGGGTGCACGCCGCGTTCGGCATACCGGCAGTGCTGGCAGGCGCCACACGGGTCGGGGAGCCGCTCGGCCGTGGCGCGTTCGCACAGCAGGTATTGCCCCAGCCAGAGCGCCAGCCGCTGCTTGCCCACACCACGCAGCCCCTGAAACAGGAGGCTGGCCGGGAGCCGGCCATCGCTTGCGGCGGCACGCAGCCGGGCGCGAACGGCGTGGTGGCCGTAGAGGGGACGGAAGGGCATCTTTCAACTTAATGCGCTCCCTTCTGCTCGTCGGCCTGTTGGCCCCGGCCATGCTCTCGGCTCAGGTGCGGGCCCGTACCGTGGGCCTGGCGCCGGGGATCTTCGCTCCCGGGCCCTTCAACGCCATCACCGATGTCGCCGGCGTGCGCGTGGGGCACGCCACGGTGTCCGAAGGGGATTCGCTGCGCACGGGGGTCACGGCCATCGTGCCCCATGGCGGCGACCTCTATCGGGAGCGGGTACCGGCGGCACTCCACGTGGGCAATGGCTTCGGCAAGCTGCTGGGCGTCACGCAGCTGCGGGAACTTGGCGAAGTCGAGACCCCCATCCTGCTCACCTGCACACTGTGCATCTGGCCCGCAGGCGATGCTCTCGCCCAATGGATGCTGCAGAAGCCGGAGAATGCGTCCGTTCGCTCCATCAACCCCATCGTGGGCGAGACCAACGACGGGCAGCTCAACGCCACCCGCTGGCGGGGCGGGATTGGCCGTGCCGTCGTGCAGGCGTTGGAGTCGGCGAACACGGGCGCCGTTGCGGAAGGGAGCGTGGGTGCCGGGCACGGCACCGTGATGTTCGGCTGGAAGGGCGGGATCGGCACCGCCTCGCGGGTGTTGCCGGCCTCACTGGGCGGGCACACCGTGGGGGTGCTGGTGCAGGGGAACTACGGCGGCGTGCTGCAAATGGCGGGGGTGCCCATTGGGCCACTGCTTGGGCGGTATGCCTTTCAGCGCGACGTGGCCCCCACGCGCCCGGGTGGCGCGGGCGGGCCGGGCGACGCTCAGGCGGAACGGGGCGACGGGTCGTGCATGATCGTGATCGCCACTGATGCGCCGCTGCTGGCGCGCAATCTCGAGCGACTCGGGGCGCGCGCCATCATGGGCCTCGCGCGGACCGGATCGAGTGCATCCAACGGCTCGGGCGACTATGTGCTGGCCTTTTCCACCAGCCCGCGCGTACGCCGCCATCCGGATGCGGCGCTGTCCACCAACGACGAGCTGGGGAACGACGCCATGTCGGCGCTCTTCCAGGCCGTCACCGAGGCCACCGAGGAGGCGCTGTACAATGCCCTGCTCATGGCCACGCCGGTGTCGAGCCGCGCCGGTACGGTGCGTCCGCTGCCGGTGGATTCGGTGCGCACCCTGCTGCGGGCGCGCGGCCTCGGACGCTGACGCCGTCGCGGGCCAATCGCGTGCACCACGCGGCTGGCCTCACGACCGGCCAGCTGTCCTTTACCCGCCAGCGCCGGCCAGGAGATCCGACAATACGGCCCCCGCTGTGGCCAACCCGCCGGCGCCGGCCCCCTCGAATACCAGCGATCCCGCCGAATCGCTTTCCACGACGATGCGATTGCGCGGCCCGGTGACCTGCGCCCACGGATCCGCGGCATGGACACGCGTGGGGAGAATGCGCGCCACCAGCGCCCCTTCTTCGCGGGCCACGGTCGCCAGCAGCTTGACCCGGTCCCCTTCGGCGGCCACCCGCCCGGCCCACGCCGCCGACTCCGCATCCAGGCCACGGCGCGTGACCGACAGCGCGTCGGGGGGAACACCGAAGGCGAGCCACGCCAGAATGCGCAGCTTGTCCTCGGCATCCTGCCCGTTGAGATCGCGCGTGGGATCGGCCTCGGCGTACCCCAACTGCTGAGCGGCGGCAACAGCCATGGCCAGCGACTCGCCGTGGGCCACCCGTTCGAGCACGTAGTTGCTGGTGCCGTTGAGGATGCCGCTGACCCGGGTAATGCCCACACCGGCAGCCCCCGCACGCACACAGCGCACGACGGGGACGGCCCCACACACGGCGCCTTCGAAATCGAGCCGGGTGTTGCCGGCCGCAGCGAGCGCCTGCAACGCGGCCCCCCGTTCGCCAAGCAGCGCCTTGTTGGCGGTCACCACCCGCACGCCGCGTGCGAGTGCCGTTTCCACCAGCGTGCGCGCCGTGCTGGTCCCGCCAATGAGTTCCACCAATACGTCGATGTCGTCGTCGAGCAGCGCGGTGACATCGGCGGTGAGTGCCGTGGTGCGAGCGAGGCCGGCGTGTACCGCGCGTTCCAGCGCTGGGCGCGCGAGGGCGGCATTGCGCACCAGCACGCGCTGCACCTCCACGTTGGGCCCGGGTGCTGCCGCCAGCCGTCGCTGGGTGAGCAGGTCGAGCAAGCTGCTGCCGACATGCCCGCATCCGGCAAGGGCGATGCGCAGGGGAGCAGACAGGGCACGGCTCACGGCTGCGCTCCCCACGCCAGGTCGTGGGCGCGCGCGCGGGCACCGGTGAGCGCGCCATGAATGATGCGCGCCACGCGCTCCACCTCGAGCAGGAACGCGTCGTGTCCGTGGACCGACGGCAGGTCGAGGTAGCGCGCGGCGCACGCGTCTGCCCATTCACGCACGGCATGGTCGGGATACAGCTGATCGCCCGGAATGCCCACGCCAATGAGACGATCGGCCACCGGAGCCAGCGCCGCCGCCACCCCGCCCCGTCCACGCCCCACATCGTGCGCGTCCATGGCGTCGAGCAGCGCGCTGTAGCTGGCGGCATCGAAGCGCTCCACCAGGCGGTCACCGTGCGCCTCAAGCCACGCGTTGACCTGGAATGCGCCCCGCTCATCCTTCGTGCGCCCGAACCGGCGTTCGAGTGCTTCGGGTGTTCGATAGCTGAGCATGCCGATCATGCGGGCCAGCGCCAGCCCCTCGCGTGCACCTCCCAGCTCCAGGGCGCGGCGCATGAGCGCATTCCATGCCAGCCCCTGGGCCGTCTGTACCGCCGGCGCCGCCAGGCACACCGCGCTGCGCACGCGATGCGGGAAGCTGGCGGCAAATTCCAACGTGACCATCCCGCCCAGCGACCCGCCGCACACCAGCAGCGGGGCTTGCACGTCGAGTGCGTCGAGCAGGCGGGCCAGCAGCGCCGCCTGATCACGCGTCGTGATGGGCGGCAGCGCATCAGGGGCGTCGAGGCGTGGCCCCGTTGTCCCGTCGCAACCGCCGAGCAGGTTGGCGCAGAGGACCGCGTGTTTCGTGGGGTCGATGGCTGCACCTTCGCCAATGACCCCCTTCCACCACGTGCTGGCCTGCACGGTACCGGTGAGCGCGTGCACGACCAGCACCACGTTGTCGCGCGCGGCATTGATCGTGCCCTCCAGCTGGTACCGCACGCGCACGTGGGGCACGATGTCCCCACCATCGAGCGCGATGTCCTGCCATTCGATGCTGTCGTCCACCACCTGCGGTGTGTGTGCCGAACTTCGAGCCGTCACGCCGCGCTCTCCGCGTGCTGCGGGCCGGCAGTGGCCGTGCGTACGCTGTCGGTGGCGATGGCCGCGGCGAGCGCCCGATCGAGATCGGCAATGAGATCGTCGGCGTCCTCGAGCCCGATGGAGAGTCGCACGAGATCGGCCGTGACGCCCGCCGCCTGACGCCCCGACTCGGAGAGCTGCTCGTGTGTGGTGGTCCACGGATGGATCACGAGGCTCTTGGCGTCACCCACATTGGCCAGCAGGGAGAACAGCGTGGTGCCCTTGATGAAGCGCCGCGCACCGGCTTCGCCTCCGCGCACGCCAAAGGTGAGTACGCCGCCAAAGCCCCCACTGAGTTGGCGCGCCGCGTTGGCGTGCGTGGGATGTGAGGGGAGTCCGGGGTAGCGCACCCACGAGACAGCCGGATGCGATTCGAGGAACTGCGCCACCGTGAGCGCGTTCGCGCTGTGCTGCCGGATGCGCAGCGGGAGCGTCTCCAATCCCTGAAGAAAGAGGAAGGAGTTGAACGGCGAGAGCGCCGCCCCGATGTCGCGCAGCAGCAGCACCCGAAGGCGGATGGCGTAGGCGATGTTGGCGCCACCCACATTGCCGAACGCCTCGGCGAAACGCAGGCCGTGATACGCCGGCTCGGGATCGCTGTAGAACTTGCGGAAGCGTGCCGTGCCGCCCCAGTCGAAACGACCGCCGTCGACGATGACGCCGCCGATGCTCGTGCCGTGGCCGCCAATCCACGTGGTGGCGCTGTGCAGCACGATGTCGGCCCCATGTGCAAGCGGCTTCACCAGCACGGGCGCAAAGGTGTTGTCCACCACGAGCGGCAGGTTGAACTCGTGCGCCAGCCTGGCGAGCGCTTCGAGATCGGGCACATCGAGTGCCGGGTTGCCCACCGTCTCCACGTACAGGGCGCGCGTCTGCTCATCGATGGCTGCCGCGACCGCCTTGAGATCGTGGATGTTGACGAAGCGGGTGCGGATGCCCAGGCGGGGCAGGGTGTTGGCGAAGAGCGAGACGGCGCCGCCGTACAGCGACTGCGAGGCCACGATGTTGTCGCCGGCTTCGGCGAGGTTGAGAATGGCCAGCGTTTGCGCCGCCTGGCCACTCGCCACGCCAACGGCGGCCACCCCACCTTCGAGTGCGGCAATGCGCTTCTCGAACACATCGGTCGTGGGGTTCATTATACGGGTGTAGATGTTGCCGAAGGCCTTCAGGCCGAAGAGATCGGTTTCCTGGCCGGCGTGCAGCGCAATGGTGTCGGCGGCAAGCGGGCGGGTAACGGAAGCATCGGACATCGTAGGCACTCTCCCAGGGAGTAGTGCCGCCAGAGAACACGACGCGCCCGGACGGAGGGCCGCCGGGCGCACTCGCTGTTTAGCTCCTTGTTTAGCGTGGCGGCAATCGGCGGCAAATCACCACGGCACCGGAATGGTGCGGTCTTCTGTTGTCGTGTGCGCGGCGATTTCCCCACGAGAGTGCCGGAAACGCTGACGGCCCTCGCCGATTTGCATCGTCGAGGGCCGTCAGGACCGCGACTTAGACGGAAGGTCAGCACCACTGGTGCTGAGTGCGCGGCCCGTCAAATCGGGAAAATCGCCGCGTACACCTGCAGTATCGGCAAACGGGAGCGCGAAATCAAGTCGGGTTGCCGCGGGCCCCCACCTACGTCCCTCCACTTACGACCCGAAACGTATCCCGCGCAATCAGCAGTTCTTCGTCGGTTGGCACCACCCATGCCTCCAGCGTCGAACCCTCCACCGAGAAGCGGCCTTCCTTCCCTCCCACCAGCGCACCATTGGTTTGCGCGTCGACGTGCAGCCCCGCCCATTCGAGACCGGCGCAGATGCGCGCGCGAATCTCGGCGCTGTTCTCGCCAATGCCGCCGGCAAACACGACCGCATCGGCGCCGCCAAGTGCCGCGAGATAGGCCCCGATGTATTTGCGCGCCCGATAACAGAAGATCTCGATGGCCAGTCGAGCGCGGCGATCCTGCAACTCGTTGGCTTCCGCCAGCAGGTCGCGCATGTCATTGGTGAGACCGGAAATGCCCAGCAGCCCCGACTGGCTGTTGAGCATCGCCTCCACCTGGGAGAGCGAGAGTCCTTCCTTGGCGGCAATGTAGTCCAGCAACGCCGCGTCGAGGTCTCCCGATCGCGTTCCCATCACGAGCCCCTCGAGCGGCGTGAAGCCCATGCTGGTATCGATCGACACGCCGCCCTGAATGGCGCAGGCCGAACAGCCATTGCCAAGATGCAGCGTAATGATGCGCACATCGCTGCGCGCGCGTCCCGTGATCTTGCGATAGCGGTAGGCGATGGATCGGTGGGACGTACCGTGGAAGCCGTAGCGGCGAATCTTGTGTCGCCGGTACAGGGGATAGGGTATGGCGTACAGGTACGCGTGCTCGGGGAGCGTGTGGTGAAACGCGGTGTCGAACACCGCGACCTGTGGCACGCCAGCGCCGAGCGCCTGGCGGGTGGCTTCGATGCCGCGCAGGTTGTGCGGGTTGTGCAGCGGCGCCAGCTCCACATTGTCTTCGATGCCCTGCAGGACGGCCGCGTCGATGAGCACGCTGCTGCGGAATTGTTCGCCGCCGTGCACCACGCGATGCCCCACGGCGTGAATGTCGGCCCGGGCCGAGAGGCCGCTACCGCTCTCTGGCGAGGTGACATGGCCAACCAGCCAGTCCACCGCGCCCCGCATGTCCCGTAGCGCTGCCGTCAGCCGACGCGTCGTACCGTCGGCGTGGCGCACGGTGATGACCGATTCGCCGCCGATGCGTTCGATCTGGCCGCGCAACAGCTTGGTGTCACCGTCGCTCGCAATGCGCTCCGCATCGGTGGCCACCACCTGGAACTTGACGGTCGCCGAGCCGACGTTGAGCACCAGAATGTTCATGCCGTCAGAACGGCTTGTAGAGCGCCATGTACACGGCCACTCCCGCCAGCAGCGGCAGCAGGAAAATGAACGGCCGGGCGAGCGCCGGCTTGCGATACGGCAGCAGCACGATGGCGCTGAGCACGAGCCAGACGATGATCTTCACCCAGAGCCAGCCGGGGAAGTTGCTGCCGTGCTGAAAGCCGATGCGCGCCAGCATGCCGAAGCCACCAACCAGGATGAGCAGCGCGCCGATGCCGTGCATGCTGCTCATGAGGCCGCGCGTCTGGCTCTGGGCCTTCGTGCCGCCGTTGGCGGCATGGGTGGCAACGCCGCCAATCGCCAGGAATAGCATGGCGATGCCAATGATGTGCAGGATCTCGTAGAAGTCGCGTGGAAACATGTGCAGTTAACCGGGCGCTAGAGCAGAGGGTTCCGTACAGCGGGGCGAAGTCAGGAGGTCACGTGGGCAAGCACCGGTTCGTGCACATCGAAGCTGGCCACGGTGCCTGGTGACAGTCGACGATAGCACTCCAGCACGCGACCCAGCGCATCCTGTGCATCGGCGCCGATCGCCGAGAGGTGGCCCATCTTGCGGCCGGCGCGGGCCCCGGCCTTCCCGTACAGGTGGAGGCGGGTACCGGGAATGGCGAGCGCGTGCGAGATGTTGGGCGCCGATTCCTGCAGCCACACGTCGCCCAGCAGGTTGGCAATCGCGGATGGCGCGAAGACATCGGTGGCGCCGAGCGGCAGGTCGCAGATGGCGCGCACGAGCTGCTCGAACTGGCTGGTGGCCACGCCCCGTTCGCTGTGGTGATACGTATTGTGGGGACGCGGGGCGAGCTCATTCACCAGCAGTTCGCCCGTGGTGGTCACGAAACACTCCACCGCCAGCAGCCCCACGATCCCGATGCGCTCCGCCACAGCCTTGGCGAGCGACTGGGCGCGTGCGGTCATGTCGTCGCTGATCACCGCCGGGACCACCGCCCAGGTGAGCACACCGCTCGTGTGGTGGTTGCGTGACGGCGGGTACACCGCCACCGCGCCACTCGGCGAGCGGGCCACCAGGACCGAAATTTCGTAGTGGATGTCCACCATCTGCTCCACGAGGCACGCGCGGGCGCCGAGGGCGTCCCAGGCATCCGCGCCCTGCGCCGCTTCGCGCAGGCGCACCTGTCCGCGCCCGTCGTAGCCACCGTGCGTACTCTTCGCGATGCACGGGCCGAAGGTACTGACCGCATCGGCAATGTCGCTGGCCTGGGTGGCGGCCACGAAGTTACCCAGCGGAAACCCCTGCGCCGCGAGCCACTGCTTCTGGCGGATGCGATCCTGAATGATGTAGACGGGCTCGCGCCCCGGGCGCAGTGCACAGCGTGCCGCCACGGCATCGAGCACGTCGGGATGGATCTGCTCGATCTCCAGCGTCACGACGTCGCACTCGGAGGCGAGGGAAATGGCGGCCTCCACATCGTCGTACTTCGCGGTGATCGTGCGTGACGCCACCGGACGCGTGGCGCAGGCCGCCTCCGGGTCGAGCACCTGGATGTCATAGCCCATCGAGCGCGCGGCGAAGGCCGTCATGCGCCCCAGCTGTCCCCCGCCCAGAAAACCGATGGTGGCGCCCGGAAGGATGGGCGAGGGTGCGACGGTAACGGTCACGTGGCGGCGGGGCGAATGGCGTTGGGGGCGTCCAGCGGACGGGCGAGCGCTTCGGCGGCCTTGGCCGCGCGACGGTCGGCAAGACGCGCGAGGAGCGCCTCGTCGTGCGCGGCGAGCAGCTGCGCGGCGAACAGGGCGGCGTTGGCCGCTCCCGGCTTGCCCACCGCGAACGTGGCCACCGGCACGCCGGCCGGCATCTGCACGATGCTGAGCAGGGCGTCCATGCCGTTGAGCGGGGTGGCCACCACCGGCACCCCCAGCACGGGCACCAACGTCTTGGCCGCCAGCATGCCGGGGAGATGCGCCGCCCCTCCGGCACCGGCAATGATGGCCCGCAGCCCACGCGCTCCCGCCTGCTCGGCGTACTCGAAGAGCCAGTCGGGCGTGCGATGCGCCGACACAACGCGCGCCTCGTACGGAATGCCAAGTTCGGCCAGGATGTCGCAGGCCGGCGCGAGCGTGTCGAAGTCGCTCGCGCTGCCCATGACCACACCGACGAGCGGTGTGGGAGCAGCAGGGGTCACGCGGTCTCCGGAGTGAGGGGACAGGGGAAAAGTACCCTCACCCGGAAGGGGCCGCCCCGCGCCTATTCCTTGCCACCGGGCGCCACAATGGGGCGCGTGCTGCCACTCCACTCCTGGAACGATCCGTCGTACATGCGCGCGTCGCGCTGCAGCAGCGTAGCCACGAACCAGAGCAGCGTGGCCTGCTGACCGATATGGCAGTAAGTAATGACCGGCTTGCTGCGATCCACCTGCTGCGCCGCGAACAGCGCCTCCAGTTCGGCGCGCGGGCGGAGGAAGCCGTTCACGCTGACGCTGGAGATCGGGATGTTCACGGCCGTGGGAATGTGTCCCGGGCGCGGGTAGCCGCCGCCGTCACCGTTGTAGAAGCGGGTGAGCCGCGCGTCGACGAGGAAACGCGAGCGGTCCTGGGTGGCCGATTCCACCTGCCCCACCACCGCGATGAGTTCGGGGCGCACGCGCGGGGTGAAGGTCACCGGGGCCACGGTACTCGGCGCGGCGGTGCTGACGGCGCGCTGCTCGCCCTTCCACGCCTGGTAGCCGCCGTCCATGAGTGACGTGCGATCACCGGCGCCCAGATACGACAGGGTGAAGAACACGCGGGTGGCGCTCTGCAGGTTGAAGTCATGCGGTACCACCACCACGCGGGTCCGGTCGCCGATGCCATTGCGCACCGCCCACGCCGTGAGCTGCTCCGTACCGGCCATCTGCAGCGAGAGCCCGCCTTGCACCTGTGGGAGGGCAATGTCTTCGAGCGACACATGGCGGCTGCCGGCCACATGGCCGCTGTCGTACTGCGCCTTGGTGCCCACGTGCAGCACGACGAGGTCGCGATCGGCCGCATGCTCGGCCACCCACGCCGTGGACACGAGCATCGGCGCGGCATCGGCCGCTCGGGCGTTGGCGGGGGACGGGCGGGTGGCCGGTGTCTGCCGACAGGCGGACGCGACCAGGGAAGCAGCAAGCAACAGGACAGACCGTCGAGCAGAACGAAGCATCGGGAATGAGACTCGGTTGAGGGAGGTCACGGCACGATAACCGGGCGGCCGCGGGCGTCACGCACCTCGACCGGCGCGATCTTCGTGGCCTTGAGGGCGGGCTCGATCGTCGCGCGGTCGCCGGTGATCACGATGGTGAGCTTGGACGGATCGAGGTACTGCGCGGCCACCCGCTGCACGTCGGCCGTCGTGACCTTCGCGATCCCCGCGTCGAACGCGCCGAGGGTGGACAGCGGAAGGCCGTACGGCACGAGGTTCGCCACCTGGGCGGCGATGTCGCCGGTGCTCTCGAACCCGTCGGCGTACCCGAGGCGGAGATAGCGCTTCACCTTCTCCAGTTCGGCTGCCGGCATCGGCTTCCGGATGCTGCCCAGCTCCTTCATGAACTCAATCAGCGCCGAGTCGGTCTTGGCCGAGACCACCTCGGCGCGCGCCGTGAAGGGGCCGCGTTCCCGCCGCATCGCGAACGACGACCCGGCGCCGTAGGTGTATCCCTTCACCTCCCGAAGATTGTTGTTGAGCCGCGAGGTGAACGAACCGCCGAGGGCGGTGTTCATCACCTGCAACGGGTAGTAGTCGGGCGTGCGGCGCGCGACGCCGATGCCGCCGATGCGGAAGCTCGACTGGGCCGCCTTGGGCTTGTCCACCACGTAGACGGTGGTGGGGCGGGGCGCCGTGCGGTTGGCGGCGTACACCGGGGCGGGTGGGAGCGTGGCGCGCTCCCAGTTGCCGAACGCACGAAGCGCCAGCGCCTCGGCCTCGGCAACGGTAAGGTCGCCAACGAGCACGAGCGTGGCGTTGTTTGGCCGATACCACCGCGCCCAGAACTGTTTCGCGTCGTCGAGCGTGATGGCCTCCACCGTTTCCTGCACACCGTTCGGGCTTCGTCCGTACGGGTGCTGCTCACCGAACACCAGCGACGCGTAGGCCCGATCGGCCATGGCAGGACCGCGATCCTGTTCCTGCAGCAGCGCGGTTTGGCGCTCACTGCGCAGGCGCGTGAACTCCTTCTCGGGGAAGGTTGGGCGCCGCACCACGTCGGCCATCACGGCCATCGCGCTGTCGAGGGTGGCGCGCGTGGTATGCAGCGAGACGGTGCTTTGCTCCAATCCGGCGAACGTGCCCACGCGGATGGCCAGAAAGCCGATCTCGTCGGCCAGAGCCAGGGCGTCGCGCGCGCCGGCCCCCTCGTCGAGCAGGTTCGCCGTGAGCGTCGCCAGCCCCGCCTTGCCGGCGGGATCGGCCTCGCTGCCGGTGCGGATCACGAGCTGTGCATCGACCACCGGCAGCTCGCGGTGCTCCACGATCACGAGCCGCAGACCGTTGGGTAGCGTGCGCTCGATCATGGCGGGGAGCCTGAGCGGCGTGGGCGCGGCGAGCGTGGGGGGCGTGCTGCTGGCCGCCTGCTGCGCACCGGCAAACGCGGGCCGTACGCCGACCGCGACCGCCGTGGCCATGGTGGTGATGATGAGTCGGCGCATCACTTGATTCCTCCGAGCGTGGCGGCCGTCAGGGCGACCGAGCGCTTCCCCTCCGGCACGATGGTAAGCACCACACGCGGGGTGCCGGCCAGGTAGGTCCGGGCTGCGCGCTGCACCATGGCCGGCGTCAGCGCATCGTAGCGCGCGAGGTCCTGCGCGAGATAGTCCGGCTGCCCGGTGAGATAGTTGTAGTAGCTCAGGCGGAACGCCTTGCTGGCCACGTTCGAGAGGCCATCGAGCATGCTGGCGCGCATGCCGTTCTTGACGCGGGTGAGTTCCCGCTCGCTGGGACCGTCGGCGATCAGGGCGTTGAGGGACCGCGTGATCTCGGCGTCGATCTCCTGTGGCGTGACGTCCGGACGCGCCGTGACCACCAGCTGGATCATGCCATCGAGCTTCTGCGACTGGTTGCTCATGCGGACGTCCTGTGCCAGCTGCTTCTCGTACACCAGCGTGCGGTACAGCCGCGAACTCTTGCCACCCGCGATCACGTCGGCCACGGCATCGAGCGCAGCGTCATCCGTGCTGAACGCCTTCACACCGTGCCACGTGTAGTAGAGCCGGGGCAGCTGTACGCGGTCCTCGAGTACCAGCACCGTGTCGCGCGTGCGTGTGATTGCCGGGGCCGTGGGCCGGGTGATGGGCGAGGTACTGCGGGGAATCTGGCCGAAGTACTTCCGGACCCACACCTTCGCCGAGTCGGGGTCGAAGTCCCCGGCGATGGTGATGGTGGCATTGTCCGGCGCGTAGTATCGGCGGAAGAAGTCCTTCACGTCGTCGAGCGCGGCGGCGCTGAGGTCGTCCATGGAACCGATCACGTCCCACGAGTACGGATGCCCCGTGGGAAAGAGCACGGGCAGGATCGTTTCATCGGCCTTGCCGTAGGGGGCGTTGTCCACGCCCTGGCGCCGCTCATTCTTCACCACATCGCGCTGCAGGTCCAGCTTGGCCTGGTCCATGGTGGGGAGCAGCCATCCCATGCGGTCGGCGTCGAGCCAGAGCATGAGTGGCAGCGCGTTCGACGGACCGGTTTCGTAGTAGTTCGTGCGGTCGAAGTTGGTGGAGCCGTTGTTGCTCGCCCCCGCGGCCTCGAGCCACTCGTCGAACTTGCCCACAGGGACGTTCTGCGAGCCCATGAACATCACGTGCTCGAACAGGTGCGCGAAGCCGGTGCGCCCCGGCTTCTCGTCGCCCGAGCCGACCTTGTAGAAGTTCTCCACGGTGACGATCGGCACCGATCGGTCCACGTGCAGAATGACTTCGAGGCCGTTGGGCAGGGTGAACTTTTCGTGCGGGATGGCGGGCGCCTTCTGGGCGCCAGCGCCCAGTCCCGGCAATGCGAGCAGCAGGGCGGACGCGAGCGGCACAAGGCGGCGGCCTCGCGGGGGCAATCGAAGCATGAGGGCGGGCTGGTGAATTCCGGGGTACGCGGGTAGCGAAGGAAATGTATACGGGGCAGTTTGGCCCCAGAGCCGCGCTGGTGGCCGCCCTGCGGCTCGGCTTTCGTCCACCGGTCTTCTTTCCCGCTGAGGAGCGCCTGCCGTATGACGATGTCCACGCCCCGTGTTGCCGGACTCACCGTGTACCCGCTCAAGTCGGCCGCCGGGATCGCGGTGGAGCAGATGCCGCTCGACGACCGCGGCGCCGTGGGAGATCGGCGGTGGCTGCTCGTGGATGGGGGAGGGCAGGCCATTACGGCGCGCGAGTGCCATGCGCTGCTGCACATCACGCCGCGTTTTGCCACCGCCGATCGTGATGGTGCCCTGCTGCTGGACGCCCCGCGACACACGACCCTCACGGCGCCGGTGCCCGGGGCCGACGCCATGGCGCGGCCGGTGTTCGTGTGGGAGGATGCCACCCTGGCGCTCGACGCCGGCGATGACGCCGCCGACTGGTGCAGCGACGTGATCGGGCGAGCCTGTCGTCTGGTGCATCTTGACGATGACGCGTCACGACCACTCAAGCGCAAGTACGCCGGCCCGCTGCCGCACGAGGCCCGGCGCGTGGCCTTCACCGATGGGGCACCCCTGCTCGTGCTGGGGCTGCCGAGCGTTGATGCGCTCAATCTGCGGCTCCTCGAGGCGGGGGCGTCGGAGCCCCTCGATCGGCGACGCTTTCGCGCCAACGTGTGGCTGAGTCACCTCGAGCCGCACGAGGAAGACCGCTGGAGCCGCGTAACCGTGGGTGAGGTGACGCTCGGCGTGGGATCGCTCTGTACCCGCTGCGTCCTCACCACGGTGCACCCCGACTCCCTTGCGCAGGGCGTGGAGCCGCTGCGCAGCTTCGCCGACTATCGGCGCACCAGCGAGGGCGTGGTGTTCGGCGTGAACGCCACGCACGCCGGTCCGGGGACGCTCGCGGTGGGCGACGCCGTAACCGTGCTCGAGCCCCGGTGACCCGTCGCCACCGGCGCGCCCACGTACGGCTCAGTACCGCGGTGCCCAGCGGCGTCGGTGGCGCGGGTGAGAATGGCCGACCCGCGCAACGCCGACGCCGTATCAAGTGAGTCCTGCTGGATCAGGTTTGAGGGCTAGACCATGTGGCCCGCCGGCACTGCAAGCGGGGAGGCGATTTTCGGGGTAACTCCAAATTGGATGTACCCCGAAGCGCCGCATCCACGACGCTCACGCTGGACGACCTTCGTCCCCGATCCGACGTGCCACCGTCGCCCCCAAGCCAGTGTGAGTCGGGCGTCTTCGAGATCGGATTCACAGCCAGCGTCCCTCAAGCTGGTGGTCAGTGCGTCGTTCTCGGCGAAGGGACCGTCGTCGTGCAACGGCGGGGCGCACCCGCCCGGGCGCTTCGGTACTGTCGCCAGCAGCGCGCTGGAACAGGAGAACGCGCACGTGAACCTCCTGTGCGGCGGTCTATCCCTCGGAGAGTGGTGCACTAATGCCTCAGCGTGTTGCGGCATCCCCACAACAGACGAGATTCATTCGGGCCATGGTGGCCGACGGTGACGTCTGCGACGTTCTTGTCGTGCATGCCCTCCACGATGCGGCTTCCGTCGTCCGTCGCCTCGTTGGGCCGCGGTGGCGGCGCATGCAGTAGGCATGGTATGTCTATTGCACTGTATGTTGCCGTTGTCGCCCTTGCATGCCACTGCGCTATCCTTCCGGGATTCGATTTCGGTGCGTGGTCGGCAGGCAACGAACGGTCCGCGCAACCATTTGTCCCCGTCAAGCATGACTATCCCACGTTTCTCGCGTTTCCTGGCGGTCGCGACCGCACTCGCGGCCTTTCCCGCGACGAGTTACGCCAGCCCCGTATGTGCTTCGAATTCCCAAGTGCTCGGGACGTCCGACGGCGCCACGTTCACCCTATTCTACGGAATCACCGGCGGAACGACGTGGACCGCTGCGAATACGGCCGGGTGTACGCCAGGGGGGAGATTGGCCGTGCTGGACAACACGACCCGAATGAACGACGTGTCCGGGTGGCTCGGGGCATTCTTGAACAGTAATCCCAGACCCGATGGCATCGTGAACGGTTTGCTTGGACCGTGGGTGGGAGCCTATTCAGATGGTCCCGGTTCGGGTTTCTTCTGGATTAACGGATCCCCCATCACGGACAAGACAAACGGATTCAATTGGACTCCTGGTCAACCGGACTTTCGCACGCAAGATGCGCAGGGTGTGACCTACGGGCACGGCAGCGCTCCGATATTCTCTTCGTTTGGCGACTACGGACAGCAGTGTGGCACGACTCCGCCGCCGGGAAATTTTACGCCGCCGGCGAGTTGCATAGCCGGGCCCGTCACCGCCTTCGTATGGGAATCATCCGTCGTGGTCCCGGAGCCCTCGACGTACGCCCTCCTGGCGCCCGGCTTGTTCGCGCTTGGCGTGGCCGCGCGGCGTCGCCGGAACGCCTGAGGCGCAAGCCTCCGACCCTGCATCGACCTCCAGTCCGGTGGAGCGGCCGACCGCGACTGGGACCGTTGGACGGTGGCGAGGAGGTCGGTTCCGGGTGACATCGACGTGAGCTGGCGCCGAGGCGCCCGGAGCCAGTCAGTCACTCCTCGTGGAACGCAGGAATCCAGCCGGTTGAGCGGCGCTGTCACTCCAGACGGCGCCGCTGTTTGCGTATGGGAGCTCCCGCAATGGTCTGGGCGGCGGATCCGGGGCGGTACATTCCGCTCACCCCAGATGGTCCGCACCGAAATTCGATACTGGGCCGCGACCTTACGGGGCCGCTCGCCCGCGTACAGCATCGACTGGACGGCGTGTCAATCCAAACATCCTGAGCATCCTCCTCGTGCGCCTCCCGCCCGGGGCACTGACCTACCCAGGGTCGACGCTATGGTGGGGCGAAAGGGCTCAGGTGTGACAGACTTTAGCGAGATACCGTGACGGAGTTTAGAGACCCACACCTCGAAACCCGGGGCGGTTCAGCCGTGGGCGGAAAGCAGCGCCGTTGTCGCTCTTGCAGATACAACGGGATTTCGCGTCGGACCTCGAGTCACGAGGCCCAATGCGTCTCGGGGAATGCCGAAGGCTCGCCCTTTATCCGGTGTAGCACCCGTGTAGATCCAAACGAAAAACGGCCAGCCCCTAGAAGGCTGGCCGTTCTCGTAAGTCGTTGATATTCAACAGCTCCCGGGGAGGGACTCGAACCCCCGACAGGGTGATTAACAGTCACCTGCTCTACCACCTGAGCTACCCGGGAATACCTCTCCGACAGCTACCTGCGTTGCCGGAGCCCCAAATAATCAACCACCTGCCGGGCAGAGTCAAGCGGCCCGGGCTACCGGGGAAGCACGGTCTGCAGCCACCGCCCCGTGTGCGAGGACTCCGTCGCGGCGATCGCTTCCGGCCGTCCCATGGCCACCACCTGACCGCCGCCATCCCCGCCGTCGGGGCCCATGTCGATGATCCAGTCGGCCAGCTTGATCACGTCGAGATTGTGCTCGATGAGCAGGAGCGTGTGCCCCTGGTCGAGCAGCCGCTCGAACACCTGCGCCAGCTTCCGGATATCCTCCAGATGCAACCCGGTGGTGGGCTCATCGAGGACGTAGAGCTTGCGGGCCGAGCCCTTCGCGGTGAGCGCCAGTTCGCGCGCAATTTTGAGCCGTTGCGCCTCGCCGCCGGACAGGGTGGTGGCCGGCTGGCCCAGCCGTAGATACCCCAGCCCAACCTGCTGCACGTGCCACAGCGCCTGCGCCAGCTTATCCTCGCGCGGGAAAAAGCGGATCGCTTCGTCGACGGTGAGCTCGAGCACGTCGGCGATACTGCGGCCGCGCAGCCGGACCTCGAGAACCTCGGGCTTGAACCGCTTGCCCCCGCACGCATCGCACGGCACGAACACGTCGGCCATGAACACCATCTCCACCTCGATCGCGCCGGCGCCCTCGCAATGCTCGCAGCGGCCACCGGCCACGTTGAACGAAAAGTGCCCCGCGCCGTAGCCGCGGGTGCGCGCCAGCGGGGTCTCGCTGAACAGTCGCCGGATCTCGTCGTACGCCTTCACGTAGGTAACCGGGTTGGAGCGCGGCGATTTGCCAATGGGGCTCTGATCCACCAGCACCACATCGTCGAGGTGCTCGTCGCCCGAGAGTGAGACGAAGTCGCCAACGGTCTCGCCGAGATGCTCCTTCGCGGAGTGCTCACCATGCAGCCGCGATTCGATGGCGTGAAAGAGCACATCGTGCACGAGCGTACTCTTCCCCGACCCCGACACACCGGTCACCACCGTCAGGGCGCCCAGCGGGATGCGCACGTCCACGCCGTGCACATTGTGCGCGCGCGCACCGCGCAGCGCGAGCCAGCGCGGGCCGAGCGTGCGTCGCGCCGCGGGGACGTCAATGCGTCGCGCGCCCGTGAGGTACTGCCCGGTGAGTGGGCTGCTGGCGACGTCGGCCATGGGGCCGGCAAACACCACCTGGCCGCCCTGTTCACCGGCTGCGGGCCCCATTTCCACCATGAAATCGGCAATGCGCATGGCTTCGAGGTCATGCTCCACCATCACCACGGTATTGCCGAGGTCACGGAGCCGCACGAGCAGCGAGAGCAGCCGGTCGAGATCGCGCGGGTGCAGCCCGATGCTGGGTTCGTCCAGCACGTAGGTGGTGTCGACCAGGGCGGCCCCCAACGCGTTCGAGAGCGTAATGCGCTGGGCCTCGCCGCCGCTGAGGGTGCGCGTCGCGCGATCGAGCGTGAGATAGGTGAGCCCCACGTCGGCCAGGAAGCGCACACGCGCGCGCGCCTCGCGCAGCACGGTCTCCGCGATGTGCGCAGCGCTGCCGGTGAGCGTCAGCTCATCGAGCCACCGCCGGAGATCGCGCACCGGCAGGCGCGTCACGTCGGCAATGGTGCGCCCCCCGATGCGCACCTGCAGGGCGTCGGCCTGCAGCTTGGTGCCGCCGCAGGTGGCGCAGTCCTGCGCGCTCTGGTATTTGCGCAGGAAGATGCGGATGTACTGCTTGTAGCGCTTGTCCTCGAGCGCCTTGAGGAACGGATAGATCCCGGTGTACTGCCGCGTGGCGCCGTGGAGCAGGTCGCGCCGCACCTTGGCGGGGAGCGATTTCCACGGAGCATCGGGCGAAGCGCCAAGCGCGCGAACCTGATCGACGACCAGCCGGCGCTGCTTCTCGTAGCGCGGCGCCGTCCAGGGATCGATCGCCCCGTCGCGAACGGAGCGATCCGGATTGGGAACGATGAGTTTCTCGTCGTAGTCGAGCGTGGCGCCAAAGCCGTTGCACGTGGCGCAGGCCCCGCGCGGGTTGTTGAAGGAAAAGAGCTGCGGCGTGGGGGCCGGGGCGCGGGTGCCGTCGTTCGCGCACTCGAAGCGTTCGGTGAAGGCCATCCGGGTTACCGGGTGCCCGGCGGGGGCCGCCTGCAGCACTGGTGGTGGCAGCACCGGTTCCGGGAACAGCAGGACCGCGTCGCCGTCGCCCTCGAGAAACGCCGTCTGGACGGCTTCGGCAATGCGGCCGGCCGCCGCCGCCTCGATGCGCAGCCGGTCGATCACGACATGGACGTCGGGGGTGGCGGACAGGTCGAGCGTGTCCGCTGTCACGTCGTCGAGGTGGTGCACCACCTCGCCCACGGCAACCCGCACGAACCCGCGGGCCCGCAGATTTTCGGCGATGACGGCGTGCGTGACCTGCGAGGAGCGCACGAGCGGGCAGGCCACCATGAAGCGCGTGCCGGCGGGCAGGGCCAGCACCAGGTCGGTAACGGATTGCACCGTGTCGGGGCGCAGCTCACGGTCGCAGATGCGGCAATACGTACGGCCAACGCGTGCCCAGAGCAGGCGCAGATAATCGTAGATCTCTGTGGCGGTGCCCACCGTCGAACGGGACGTGCGGGTGGGGTTCTTCTGCTCGATCGCCACCGCCGGCGACATGCCGTCCACCCCGTCCACCGCCGGCTTCTCCATGCGCTCGAGGAACTGGCGCGCATAGGCGGAGAGTGACTCCACGTACCGGCGTTGTCCTTCGGCATAGAGCGTGTCGAAGGCCAGCGACGACTTCCCGGACCCCGAGACCCCGGTGATGACGGTGATGGCGCGTCGGGGCAACTCGAGGTCGAATCCCTTGAGGTTGTGCTGCCGTGCGCCACGGATGCGGATCTTGTCCTTCATCCGTGAAAGCTATTGGCTCGCGCAAAGGGGGGCGGCGGGGCGAGGGCGGGGGCCTGCTAGATTGCGCGGGTCATGGCTGCCGCCCCTGCTTCCGCCCACCCCGACGACGACGCCCTGGGCGCGGCCTACGACGCGCGGCTGGTACGGCGCCTCCTGCGCTACGTGCGCCCGTATCGGGCCCTCGCGGCGGCGGCCCTCGGGTGCATCGGGGTGGCGGCGGCGCTGCAGCTGGCCGCGCCTATCCTGACGCGCTGGGTCATCGACGTGGCGTGGCCCGCGCGCGACCGCATGCTGGTGGTGCAGGTGGCCGGCGGCTTTGCCGCCCTGCTCGTCCTGCAGTTTGCCGCCTCGTACGGCGAGACGCTGTTCACCGCGTTGCTCGGGCAGCGCGTGATGCGCGACCTGCGGGCGGAGCTCTTTGCGCATGTGCAGCGGCTGCCCATCGCCTACTTCGACCGGACGCCCGTGGGGCGGCTCGTCACGCGTGTCACCAGCGACGTGGAGGCGCTGAACGAGCTGTTCACCTCCGGCGTGGTATCGGGGGTGGGAGATCTGTTCACGCTGGTGGCCATCAGCGTGGTCATGCTGGTCGTGGACTGGCGCCTGGCGGTTGCCGCCTTCGTGGTGATTCCTCTGGTGCTGCTCACCTCCCGCGTCTTCCAGCGGCACGTGCGGGAGACCTACCGCGAGATCCGGGCGCGGGTGGCGCAGGTGAACGCCTATCTCGGCGAGCGACTGTCCGGCATGCGGCTCATTCAGCTCTTCGGTCGCGAGCACAGCGAGGCGCAGCGATTCGCCCGGCTCAACGACGGGCACCTCGACGCGCAGCTCCGCTCGATCACCGTGTACGCGCTGTATTTCCCGGTCATCGAGTTCCTCACCACGCTGGCGCTGGCCAGTCTGCTCGTGACCGCCGCCGGCGAAGTCGCGGGCCAGCGGGTGACCGTGGGGACCGTGGCGGCCTTTCTCCAGCTCGTGCGCCGCTTCTTCCAGCCCCTCCAGGATCTGTCGGAGAAGTACAACATCCTGCAGGCGGCCATGGCGGCGTCGGAGCGACTCTTCGGGCTGCTCGATACCCCGGGCACGGCCGGCCACGCCCCCTCTCCGGACCGGGAGGTCCGGGTGCGCGCCATGGCCAGCCAGGGGGTGACCGTGCAGTTCGAGCACGTCTGGTTTGCCTACGGTACCGCCACGCCGTCCGACGAACCGGTCGGAGAATCGGTGAGGGAGCCGGTCGGGGAGCCGGCGGGGGAACCGCACAGGGCACCGGAGACGGGCGACAACGTCCCCTGGGTACTGCGCGATGTCTCCTTCACGGTGGGACCCGGCCAGTCGCTGGCGCTCGTGGGGCACACGGGGGCCGGCAAGAGTACCATCGTGAACCTCCTGCTGCGCTACTACGAACCCCAGCGCGGGCGCATTCTGGTGAATGGGGAGGACGTCCGGCAGTTGCCGCTGGACGTGCTCCGTTCCCTCATGGCCTATGTCCAGCAGGACATCTTCCTCTTCGCCGGCGACGTGCTCACCAATGTGCGCCTGTCGGCGCCGCTCGGTGAAGCGGAGGTCCGTCGGGCGGCGGCGCGGGTGGGGGCCGACCGTGTGATCGACCGGCTGCCGGGGGGCTGGGGGCATGTGCTGGGAGAGCGAGGGGCCGGCGTGAGCGTGGGGGAGCGGCAGTTGCTCGCCTTCGCCCGCGCTATTGCGGCTGATCCCGCGGTCCTGCTGCTCGACGAAGCCACCAGCGCGGTGGATTCGCGCGTGGAGGCCGACATCCAGGAGGCGGTACGCGCGTTGATGCGGGGGCGCACGACCATTGCCATTGCGCACCGACTCAGCACCATCACCGATGCCGACGAGATCCTCGTGCTGCACCACGGCGAAGTGATCGAGCGTGGCACGCACCGCTCGCTGATCGAGGCCGGCGGCACCTACGAGCGCCTGTTCCGGCTGCAGGCCGGCGACGATGCGCTGGCAAACTTGCCCTCAGCCCAAGGGACACGCTTGCCAACCGACGCGACTGTCGGGTAGCTTCGCCTGTGGCCGTCCTGCTCCTTGGGGGGCGGC
Organism: Gemmatimonas sp.; assembly: GCF_027531815.1. Lineage (NCBI taxonomy): Bacteria > Pseudomonadati > Gemmatimonadota > Gemmatimonadia > Gemmatimonadales > Gemmatimonadaceae > Gemmatimonas > Gemmatimonas sp. The sequence goes on from NZ_JAPZSK010000002.1 coordinate 387,504, forward strand.
TGCTGAGTTCCCAGTACTTCCTCTCCGGACGAACACCCCACCCACGTGCAGCTATCTGTCGCCGCCGGTACCGATGTCGGACGCATTCGGGCAGGCAATGAAGACAGTCTCTATGCGGACGCCGATCAGGAGCGCGGGCTCTTCATCGTGGCCGATGGCATGGGGGGACACGCCGCTGGTGAAGTGGCCAGCGAGATGGCGGTCCAGATTGTCGCGCGGGATCTCTCCGACGTTCGTGACCTGACGACGGGCGGCGCCGGGTCGCGCATGGCCGACGCGCTCAAGAGCGCCAATCGCGCCATCTACGAGCGCACCATTCAGGAAGCCGACAAGCAGGGCATGGGCACCACGGCGTCCTGCCTGCTCATGGGGCAGGGTCGGTTCATCATCGGCCATATCGGCGATTCGCGCGTGTATCTGCTGCGCGACGGCCAGCTCCGGCAGATCACGAAGGACCACTCGTACGTGCAGGAGCAGGTCGATGCCGGTTTCCTGACCCCCGAGCAGGCGCGCTACCACCCCTACAGCAACGTCATCACACGTTGCGTTGGCGCCAACGCCGTGGTCGAGGCCGACGTGCTCACCGGCGAGCTGCAGATTGGCGATCTCTATCTGGTCGCCTCCGACGGACTCACGGGCATGGTCGAGGACCCGCAACTCAAGAAGATCCTCGAATCCAGGCAGACGCCGGGACGCATGGTGGACGCCATGATCACCGAAGCGAATCGGCGTGGCGGTCTGGACAACATCACGGCCATCGTGGTGCAGGTAGTGAAGGTCACCGGCATCGCGACGGGCGAAATGCCCGCGGTCCTTGGCTGACGAGACGGTCGGCGGGTTGGCCGACCTGTATCTCGGCAACCTGCTGTACGCGCTCGAGCGGTGCGCACTGTCGCTCGAGTCTGATGGAAAGCCGCTCGACGCCGCGTTCTATCGCGGCATCGGTCGAAAACTGGCCGACGCCCACCGACAGGCGCGCCCCGGTGACGCGGCCTCTCCCTCCCCCTCCCCCTCCTCCGGATCGCTGCCATGAGCTCATTCCGTCGCTGTGCGATTGCCCTCCTGGGCGGCGCGGTGCTGGCGCCGACCGCCCCGCTGCGGGCGTTTCCGGCCCCCTTTGCGGTCGCCAATGGCGGCGCTGGTTCCGGCCTGGTGCCATGCGGAGCCTCGGCATCGCGCGTACGTCCGGCGCCTGAGGCGGCGCCTGAGGCGTGGCCCGTCCCGGCCTACGCCGACAGCACGCTGGCCGCCCTGCACGCCAGCGGACAGTCGTTCGCCGATTTCGTTGCCGCAACGAAGGCGCGCCGGGACGGGTGGCTGCGGCTGGCCGATAGTGCGCAGGTGGACGACGCCCTCGTGCAGCGCGCGCGGGCAGCGGGGGGAAGCTGGAAGCTGCTGGTGGTGGCGGTCGACGCCTGCGGGGATTCGATGAATACCGTGCCGTACGTCGCGCGTCTCGCCTCCCAGGCTGGCGTGGACCTGCGCATCGTGCTGCCGACGGCCGGCCGGCCGGTGCAGGAGCAGCACCGGTCGCTCGACGGCCGCGTGGCCACGCCCACCTTCGTGCTGCTCGACGCCGAGGGGCGCGAGCGCGGCTGCATTGTCGAGCAGCCCCGGGCCCTGCGCGAGTGGTCGTCAGCTGAGCGGAAGCGCGCGCCGCTGGACTCGGTGCACGCCGGGATCCGCGCCTTCTACGCCAAGGATCAGGGCGCGGCCATTGCCCGCGAGACCGTGGAGATGCTCGAGGCAGCGGCCGCCGGCCGCGTCCACTGCGACCGCGGCAGCGCCGCCAGCTGACCAGTCCGGCTCCCCGGTCAGGGGAAGGTCGGCGCAGAATGCAGGCGGGTCAGCCCAGGAGCGGCTGTCCCGTATCGAGCCGCCGGGTCACGTCGCCGGCATCCATGCGAAGGACCGCCAGGACCCCACGTTCCGGCACCGGCGCGCGGTTGGCCGTGAAGACCCGCAGGCGCCGCGCACTGCGGTAGAGCTCGTCACTCAGGCGCGGCAGATTGAGCGCGCCCTCCCACCCATCGGCGGTCAGCTGCACCACGCGACCGTCGCGCCGTTGCATGGGAATGTCCACCCCCAGCATCTGCGTCTTGGCGGGGTAGTCGAGCAGCACCGCGCCCGACGCCAGTCCCAGTTCAGCGGCCAAGGCATCTTCCACCCGGCGGGTCAGACGATAGTCGGAGGCAATCCACTCCCCGACATCCTCGCCCAGCGTAGCGGCGGGGCATTCGTAGGCCCGCTTGTGCAGACGTCGGATGCGGATGGCGTCCAACAGGCCACGCGCCTCCGGCACCAGAGCGGGCGTGTCGAGATGCACCAGCAGCCCTTCGTCGGTGAAGCGCGCCACGCTGTCGGCCGCCACGGCGCCGGTATCGATGGCCACGGCCACCAGCCGCTTGTACATGGCCGTGGCACTGCGCACCGCGTGGTGCCAGTACACGTTGCGATACATCTGATACTTGGCGAACAGGAGCGACTCGAGCGCGGAGAGCCCCTTCTCGTGTACGCCGATGGCCGGACCCTGCCCCGGCAGCGACACCAGCACCAGCGAATTGAGCAGCCGGTCCACATCGATCTCACCGTACGGGACACCACACATGGTCGCGTCACGCTTGAGGTACTCGATCTTGTCGAGGTCGATGGATCCGGAGATGAGGCCCTGCAGCGGGTGTGTGCTACGTCCGGTGATGAGGGCGAACACCTCCTGTGGGGCGTACCCCCCGAGGTGCGTACGCAGGCAATCGCCAATTACGCCATCGGTGACGAGTGGGCGGGCGACCTCTTCGTGATCGGTGACGCCGATCTCCTCGAGCGCATGGGAGAACGGGTAATGCCCCACGTCGTGCAGCAGCGCGGCCGCGCGCACCACCTGCTGCTCCCGTAGAGTGATGCCGTGCAGCGCGCCACGTTCGTCGAGCAGGCGCAGCGCCATACCCGCCAGATGCCACGCGCCCAGTGCGTGTTCGAATCTCGAATGAGTTGCTCCCGGATACACCAGGAAGGCCAGCCCCAGCTGCCGCACATAGCGCAGCCGTTGCATGACCGGGGTTTCGAGCAGCGCCAGCGCCAACGGGTCGAGGCGGATGTTGTTCCAGAGCGGATCGCGCAGGATTTCCATGGTGCTAAAGATATGCAGGGCCCCCGTCACGCACCTGTCATCATTCGACACGGCCGGCGTCATTCACGCCCGACACAACGAAACGACCGACTCCCGCATTTACCTGAGAGGCGGGTTGTCATCCCGTGCAGCTGCGGCAACGATCCGGCTTAACGAACGCCGGGATCCTCTCGTCCAATCGTCGTGACCCTTTCCTCGCCTGTTCTCCGGCGCGCCCTGTGTGCGTTGACGGTGTGCCTTGCCCTTGCGGGCAGTGCCGCGTCCGCCTTGGCGCAGCAAGTCGATATCATTCGCGGACGCGTGCTCGGGACCGACACGCTCCCCATTCCCAACGTGCTCGTCACGGCCATGACGCTGTCAGGCAACGTCAGCCGTACGGCGCGCACCAATGCGCAGGGGCGCTACACCATTTCGTTCCCGGGTGGCGAAGGGGACTACTGGGTCACCTTTTCGGGCATCGGCCTGGCGCCCCGGCGGTATCAGGTCAAGCGCACGGCCGACCAGGAAATCCTCATCGCCGACGCGCGGATGGCACCAGCGACCATCACGCTCGACGCCGTGCAGGTCACGGAGCGGGTCGCCGCCTCGCGCAGCGATACGGTGTCCGACGTGGGTGGGACGGAACGCAGCGTGAGCGACGAAACCGCGGGCTTTCTCAACGCCGAGCAGCTGGGGGACCTCGCGGCCATGGCGTCGGCGATTCCGGGGGTGCAGCTGCTCATGGGGGCCGACGGCGCGGCCGACGCCTTCTCGGTCTTCGGTCTCGGTGGCGACCAGAACAATACGCAGCTCAACGGGCTCAACTTCGGCGACGCGCAGCTGCCCCGCGACGCGAACGTCATGTCGTCGCTCAACACGTCGCCCTACGACGTGTCGCGCGGGGGCTTCTCCGGCGGGCAGTTGCAGGTGCGCACGCGCGCGGGGTCCAACTTCGTGACCCGTCGCCTGAGTGGCAACTTCATCTCGCCCCAGCTGCAGTGGACCGATCGCATCGGCGTAGCCACCGGTCAGCAGTACACGAACATGTCGCTGGGCGGCTCGGCGTCGGGGCCGATCAAGCCGGATCAGATGTTCTACAACACCTCGTTCCAGTTCGATCGCCGCCTGCAGGATCTGCAGACGCTCATCAACAGCAACGACGCCGGGTTCGCTGCGGCTGGCGTGTCGGCCGACTCGGTTGCGCGACTCATCGACATCCTCGGCTCCGAGCAGGTGCCGGTGACGGTGCCCGGCTACGATCCGCAGCGCATCAACACGCGCATCAACACGCTCAACAGCTTCGACTGGGTGCCGCAGAACTCTTCCCGCGGCAGCACCTACTCCTTCACGCTGTCGGGGAACTTCAACCGCACGTCACCCGTGGGTGGCGGCGGCGGCTTCGGTGGGTTCGGCGGGTTCGGTGGCGGCGGCACCAGCCTCATCACGCCATCGCGCGACGGCACGCGCACCAACTGGGGCGGGTCGGCCCAGGCGCGCCACAGTGGGCTGCTGGGGTGGAAGGGGATCTTCTCGGAAACCACCATCGGCTACAGCATGAGCCGCAGCGATGGTGACCCGTTCTTCTTCCTGCCGTCGGGGAATGTGCGCGTCAACTCGCAGTTCGCCGACGGTTCCGCCTCGGTGACCAACCTGCAGTTCGGCGGCAGCACGGCGCTGAACAATGCCAACGGCAACAGCTCGCTGGCCGGCAACAATACGCTGTCGTGGTTCTCGAGCGACAATCGCCACCGCGTGAAGCTCACCACGGAGCTGCGGCGTGACGAGTTCTCGTCGCTGTTCAACTTCAACGAGTTCGGGTCGTTCGGCTACAATACGCTGGCCGACCTGCAGGCAAACCGCCCCGCGTCGTTCACGCGGCTGCTCTCGCCGCGCACCCGCGTGGGGAGCCAGTATGTGGGCGCTGTGTCGCTGGGTGACGCCTGGCGTCCCACCAACGATCTCCAGGTGCAGTACGGCGTGCGGGTAGACGGGAATCACTTCAACATGGGCCCGCAGAGCAACGCCGACGTGATCGACAAGTTCGGCTACGACAACGCCGCGGTGCCGAATCGCATTTACGTGAGCCCGCGTCTCGGTTTCTCGTGGACCGTGGGGCAGGCCGACCAGATGGCGTTGCTCCCCGGCATGATCCGCGCGCCACGCGCCGTCATCCGCGGCGGGGTGGGGCTCTTCCAGAACACGCCCGGCACGCAGCTCATTTCCAACGCGATCGACAACACGGGGCTGCCGAGCGGGTTGCAGCAGCTTACGTGCGTGGGGGCGGCCACGCCGTTTCCCGATTGGACGTCGTATGCGGCCGACGTGAACAACATTCCCCGCACCTGCGCCGACGGGACCAACGGGACGGTGTTCTCCAACAGCGCACCCAACGTCACCCTGTTCCTCCCCGACTTCTACGCCCAGCGCTCGCTGCGCGGAAACCTCGGCTGGCAGGGGCCCATTCTCCGCAATCGCTTCAACTTCTCGGTGGACGCGACCTTCTCGCGCAATCAGCGGCAGCAGGGCGGTATCGACATCAACTTCCCCAACCGGCAGCGCTTCTCGCTGGCCGACGAAGCCAACCGCCCCGTCTACGTCACGCCCACCGCCATCGTGCCGGCTACGGGTCAGGTGGCCTGGCGTGAGGCGCGCCTCTTTCAGCAGTACGGTCGCGTGACCGCGCAAACCTCCGACCTGGAGTCGGAGAGCCGGCAGGTCACGGCGTCGCTGCGCCCGTTCGTGTTCAACACCCGCTGGAGCTGGAGTCTCTCGTACGTGCTGGCCGATGTCCGCGAGCAGTTCCTCGGCTTCAACAGCACGGTCGACACGCCGGTGGGTATCGAGTGGTCACGCGGCGCCAACTTCTCGCGGCACCAGATCCAGTACTCGCTCAGCTACAATGCGTGGGACGCGGTGCGCATCTCGTGGTTCGGCAATTTCCGCTCGGGCATCTTCTACACGCCCACGGTCAATCAGGACGTGAACGGCGACAGCTACGGGAACGATCGCGCGTTCATCTTCGACCCGGCGGCAGTGTCCGACCCCCAGCTCAGGGCGGGGCTCGAGAACTTCCTTGCCACCGGCACGCGTGAGGCCACGGCGTGCCTGCGCAACCAGCTCGGCCGGTTTGCGGCACGCAATTCGTGTGAGGGCCCCTGGTCGATGACGGGGAACCTGAACATCTCGTTCAACTCGCTGAAGCTTGGCCTGCCGCAGCGTGCCAACCTCTCCTTCCAGGTCGCCAATCCGCTCAACGGTATCGATCGCCTCATCAACGGCGAGGCGGGGCTCAAGGGGTGGGGCGCGTTCGTGAATCCGCAGAGCAACGGGGCGCTGCTGTTCGTGCGCGGCTTCGATCCGGTGGCGAACCGCTACAAGTACGAAGTGAACGAACGCTTCGGCTCGACGCGTCCCAGCCAGACGACGCAGCGGTCGGCGCCGGTGACCTTCACGATGCAAATGGGGTGGGACCTCGGCCCCACGCGTGAGCAGCAGCAGCTGCTGCAGCAGCTCGATCGCGGCCGTTCGCGCCCCGGCAACAAGCCCAGCCTGCAGCAGCTGCGACAGACGGCGAGCGTGGGGCTCATCAACCCCATGCAGCAGATCCTCCAGCAGGCCGACACGCTCAAGCTCACGCGCAAGCAGGCCGACAGCCTCGCCACGCTCAACCGGCTGTACGTGCTCAAGAGCGACAGCATCTGGACGCCTGTGGCGCGCTTCCTCGCCGACCTGCCCGACAAGTACAACCACGACGATGCCTACGGGCGCTACCGGCAGGCGCGCGAGTCGAGCGTGGATATCCTCATTCAGGTGGCCCCCGGCATTCGCACCCTGCTCACGCCGGAGCAGATCCGCATTCTCCCCGAGTCGCTCATCCCGTTCATGGACAAGCGGAACCTGCAGGGCATTCGCTCGGGTACTGCTGGTGGGAACCGCTTCATGGGTGGTGGCATGGGCGGCGGCATGGGTCGGCGCTGACCATGAACACCTCCGGTACGCACACCTCTCTGGGACATCCCATGCACATGATCGCCCGCACGACCGGGTCGTTGGCCCGCTGGAGCGCCGTGGGCGTGCTGCTCACGGCCGGCACGGCGCTGGCGCAGAACGCCCCACCGACCAGCCCCACCACGGCGCAACTGCGGGTGCGCGAAGTCACCGCGGCCATCGCCCGCAGCGCGCAGCCCATCCTGAGCGCCACCATGGTGCGGCCGCTCAGCGACGGGTCGGTGCTGGTGAACGACGTGCAGAAGCGTCAGTTGCTGCGCTTCGATGCCTCGCTCAAGAACACCCTGGTGGTTGCCGACACGGCGCGCGGGGCGCTCATGCCCTATGGGCAGCGCCCCGTCGGCCTGCTGCCGTACGCCGGTGACTCCAGCATCGTGGTCGATGCCTCCACGCTGTCGCTGGTGGTCATCGACGGCATGGGGCGCACCGTGCGGGTCATGGCATCACCGCGCCCCAACGACATCAATCTGCTTACCAGCACGAACCTCGGATCACACGCATTCGATGCGAAAGGGCGGCTCTACTACCGCCAGGGTGGCACCGGAGGAGGGCCCGGCGGCGGCGGCATGGCGGGCATGATGTTCGGCGGCGGGAACGACCGTGGAGGGGCTCGCGGACTCCAGGGGGGTGGGCAGGGGGGCAATACCCGCACCCAGGCCGCCCGTGGCGGCGGTGATGCCGGTGCTCCGCCGGGTGGTGGTGCCGGTGGTGCCGGTGGTGCCGGCGCGCAAGCGTTCGGTGGTCCCGGGGGGCGCGGCTTCAACCCCGCCAACCAGCCGGACTCGGTCCCCATCGTTCGTGTCGATTTCGACACCCGCAAGGCCGACACCGTCACCTTCGTGAAGGTGCCGAAGAACGAAACGCAGATGACGCGCGGCGAGGATGGGTCGACGCGTCTCACCATCAAGATCAACCCGCTGCCGCAGGCCGATGACTGGGCCTTGCTGGCCAACGGAACCGTGGCGGTGATGCGCGTGCTCGACTACCACGTCGACTACTATCGCCCCGATGGCACCCACGTCGCCTCCGACAAGCTGCCGTTCGACTGGAAGCGCATCTCCGACGAGGAGAAGACCAAGCTGGTGGATTCGCTGGCCACCATGGCCAAGGCGGCGTCCGAGCGCTCGGGGCAGGGCGGAGGCGGTGGGTTCCGCATGAGTTTCGAGCCGATCGGCGCTGACAAGCTGCCCGACTACTACCCACCGGTGCGTCAGGGCTCGAGCATTGCCGATCGCGATGGCAACCTGTGGGTGGTGCCCACCACCTCCAACCTGTCAGCGCAGCTGGCGCAGACGTTCATGGGGGCACGCGGGGCAGGTGGGCCTCCGCCGGGTATGATGGGGGGCGCAGCGAGGGCACCCGGCGCAGCGAGAGCGCCCGGTGCGCCGGGTGACTCCACGCGGCAGGCGCCTCCCGCGGCCCTGATGGCCATGATGGGCGCCATGGCCAATCAGCCGCCACTCGTCTACGACGTCATCACGCCCGAAGGCACGCTCATCGAGCGCGTCAAGCTGCCACCTGGTCGACAGGTGGTGGGCTTCGGCCCCAACGGATTGATCTACGTGACGGCGCGCGAAGGGCGCCAGCTGTTCCTCGAGACCGTCCGTCTGGCCGACCCCAAGTAGCACGCGCCCGTGCGTGGGCCACGTCCCATACGGCAGCGAGCCCGCTGAATCGACGGATTCAGCGGGCTCGCGTGTCATGCGACGGGGCCGCGCGCTCAGCCCTGCGGGCCAGCGGCGAGAATGGCCGGCGAAACGGCGTCGCCGAACTTCCGGATGTTCTCGCGGAACATGCCGGCGAGCTTCTGCGCCTGCGCGTCGTACTCGGCGCCGTTCGCCCACGTGCCGCGCGGTTCGAGCACCTCTCCCGGCACGTCCGGTACCCACTTCGGAATGTGCAGGCCGAAGACGGGATCGGCGACGAACTCGGTGCCATCGAGCGCACCGCCAAGCGCCGCCCGCACCATGGCGCGGGTGTAGCCGAGCTTCATGCGCCGCCCCACCCCATACGCGCCGCCACTCCAGCCCGTGTTCACGAGCCACACCTGCGAGCCGTGCTCCTTGAGCAGTGCCCCCAGCATCTCGGCGTACTTGGTGGGGTGCCACACGAGGAAGACGGCGCCGAAGCAGGCCGAGAACGTCGCCTGCGGTTCGGTGACGCCGCGCTCGGTGCCGGCCACCTTGGCCGTGTACCCCGAAAGGAAATAGTACATCGCCTGCTCGGGGGTGAGCCGCGCAATGGGCGGCAGCACGCCGAAGGCGTCGGCGGTAAGGAACACCACGTTCTTCGGGTGGCCGCCGCGGCCGCTCGGTACGTGATTCCCGATGTACGGCAGCGGATAGGACGCGCGCGTATTCTCGGTGATGCTCTGGTTGGCGAAGTCGACCGTACGCGAGGGCTGGTGCAGCACGACATTCTCGAGGATCGTGCCGAACATCTGCGTGGTCTGGTAAATGTCCGGCTCCCCCTCGGCCGAGAGGTTGATGGCCTTCGCGTAGCACCCCCCCTCGAAGTTGAAGGTGCCCTCGCTCGACCAGCCGTGCTCATCGTCGCCGATGAGGCCGCGCTCGGGGTCGGCGGAGAGCGTCGTCTTGCCGGTGCCGGAGAGGCCGAAGAAGAGCGCCGTATCGCCGTCCCGGCCGATGTTGGCGGAGCAGTGCATGGACAGGACACCCTGCTTGGGGAGCAGGTAGTTCATGACCGTGAACATGGCCTTCTTGAGCTCACCCGCGTAGCGCGTGCCGCCAATGAGAATGGCGCGCTCGGCGAGATTGAGCACGATGAACGTACCGGTGCGCGTACCATGACGGGCGGGATCCGCCTGCATTTCCGGTGCGTGATACACCGTGAAGTTGGGCAGGAACCCCGCCAGTTCGGCGACATCGGGACGAATGAACATGTTGCGCACGAACGCTGCGTGCCACGCATTGGGGAGCACATAGCGCACGCTCAGGCGCGTGGCCGGATCGGCGCCGCAGTACAGGTCCTGCACGAACAGTTCATCGAGGCCGTTGAGATACGCCTGCACATCGGCCTTGAGCGTGGCCCAGTGCTCGGGCGACAGGGGCTGGTTGACCTTGCCCCAATCCACATCGGCTTCGCTGGACGGTTCCTTCACAACGAACTTGTCGTTCGGCGAACGTCCGGTGTGCGGCGAGGTGACGGCCACGAACGGTCCCATGTGCGCCAGCGTGCCTTCACCGCGGCGAATGGCCGACTCGATCAGCTCCGGGGCGACGTAATTCCAGTGGACCGTTCCACGCGGGGCGATACCCTGCGGGGCGAGACCGTCGGCACTTTCGCGGACGGGAGCGGACGGGGAGACCTGTGTCGCCATGCGTGCGACCCTCATGGAAATCGGAAAGCGGCGCTGCACCAGCAACAGCGGAGCAGGCCGCATGAAATTCGGTGGGGAGTACTGCCGAAATCACCGGCTTCGGCGTCCCTTTGGGCGCCGTGCGGCCGGATTCCGGAAATCTGCTCCAGTGTGACCGTCCGCTCAAGCGTTTGGCAACATGAAACGGCAGCGCACCAGCGCCTCGCGCGCTGTCGGGTCCCGCTTCGCCGGGTCAGCGTGCGGCGTAGCTCCGCAGTGTGCGCAGCATGCGGCCGTCGAGATGGGCCGGTGTATCGCCCTTGGGCGTTTCGATGATGCGTGGGACGTGGGCCAGTCGCTCGTCAGTCATGATGCGTCGGAACACCTCGCCGCCGATCGTGCCTTCGCCGATCAGCTCGTGGCGGTCGAGATGCGAGCTCAGCTTGGCCTTGGAGTCGTTGAGGTGCAGGCACCCCAGCTGCTGGAATCCGAGCTCGTCGCCGAAGCGCTGCCACACGCCGTCGTAATCGCCGACCAGGTCGTAGCCTGCGGCCCATATGTGCGCGGTGTCGAGGCACACACCCACGCGCGCGCGCAACGGTGCCGGAATGCGCCCAAGCAGGTCGGCCATTTCCTCGAAGGTGGAGCCAAGGACGGTGCCTTGACCCGCGGTGAGCTCCATCAGCAGCCGCGTGGGTCCCGCTTCCGCCTCAAGCGCCTGCACAATCCCGTCGGCGTTGCGGGCGATGCCGCTGGCCCGGTCATCCATGTAGTTGCCCGGGTGCGACACGAGCGCGTTCAACCCCAGCGCGTGACAGCGACGCAGCTCGGCACGGAAACTCTCCACCGAGCGCGTCCGCAGGTCGGCATCCGGCGACGCGAGGTTGATGAGATACGAGTCGTGAGCGCAGATCCAGCGCACGGGTGTCTCCGCCATGGCCGCGCGGAAGCGTGTGGCCTCGGCCGCGTCGATCTCGCGTTCGGCCCAGCGGTTGGCCTGCTTGGTGAAGATCTGGGCGCCCGTGGCGCTGATCTCGCGCGCCCGGGCTGCGGCCTCCCAGGTACCGCCGGCGATGGACACGTGCGCACCGAGCGGCGCGACATCGGTGGTGTGATCACCGGCATCGACGGTGATCGGGGCATCGATGGGCGGCGCCTTTGGCGACGCCGGCTTGCGGGTGCTGGGCTTCGTGGCGGCGGTGCCGGAGGCCGGCTTTGCGGCGGTCTTCTTGGCAGGCATGTCCCAACAGTAACAGCCGGCCGTGCCCGGGTCAGCGTCCTCGTCCGCGTCCGCGTCCGCGTCCGCGTCAGCGCCGGGCGCGCAGATACTCCAGTGGATCGATCGCGCGCCCCTTGGGGCGGATCTCGAAGTGCAGGTGCGGCGGCAACTCCGGATCGATATCCCCCACGGTACCGATGACCTGCCCCTTGTTCACCTGCTGTCCGCGACGCACGCCGATAGCCTGCAGCGAGCCGTACACGGAGTAGTCGCCGCCACCATGTTGCACAATGACGGTGGGGCCATAGGTGCCCACGTTGTCGGCCAGCACGACTTCGCCGCCCGAGATGGTCTTCACGGCCGTCCCCGCGGCGGCGCCAATGCCGATGCCGTTCCAGCGGGTCGTGGTATTGTTGGGGTTGACCACGCGCCCGAAGCGGTACAGGATGGCGCCGTCCACCGGCCAGTCGAGCTTGCCCAGGTCACTGGTGCGAATCGTCGACGGTGCTGCCGGTCGCGCATCGGGCGCCATCTCGGCACGGCGACGCGCCGTTTCGAGCGTGTTGATGGCATTGGCAATGCGCGACTCGTTGCGCGTCAGCTGCTGCAGGCGCTCTCGCGTGCGCTGGGCACTGAGCTGTACCGCCGTGAGGTTGCGCTGGCGCGTCGACTCCAGGTCGGCCAGTCGGCGCGCCTCGCGTTCCTTTTCCTGCCGGTTGCGGCTCACTTCGTCCTGCAGTCGCACCAGGAGCATGCGCTGCGTGATGATCTGATCGCGCAGCCTCTCCACCCGGCGCACGAGATTGCGATCGTTCAGCGCCAGTTCGTGCAGGTACCTGTAGCGCGCGACAAGGCCGGCGAACGATTGGGCCGACAGCATGGCTTCCACGTCGTACAGGCTGCCGCGCTTGTAGATCTCCACCATGCGGCGCTGCAGCCCGCTCCGCTTGGTATCGAGTTCCCGTTCGGCGCGTCTCAGGCCACTGCCCGCCTTCACCACTTCCTCGTTAATTGTTTCCAGCTGCCGGTCGAGCGCGGCCACGAGGCGTCGCGTGGTCTGGCGCTGTGCCTCGAGGTTGTTCACTTCGTCGGTCAGGGAGCGGGCGCTGCGCTGCAGTTCGGTCATGCGCGTCTCCAGGTCGGCCCGCTCCTTGCGCAGCTTGTCCAGCTCGTCCCGCTGCTGGCGCAACCGCTGTTCGGGGGTCGCCTGTTGTGCGCGCAGCGCCAGCGGCACCACGCTGCCGGCGAACAGCACCGCGACGCCCATGATGGCCACGATTCGCAGGAACCCACGCATGCGGGTCGGGGCGATCAGTCGCGCCACACCTGGCGCAGGTGGCGTCCCACCGACACCCAACTGCCGAGCAGGCCCAGCAGCCCGCCCGCCAGAATGCCGAGGAACAGCTGCCGGGCGTCGAAGAACTGCGTCTGCATGAGCGAACGTGCCAGCACCACCGTGGTACCGTACGACAGGATGGCGGCCAGGATGCCGCCCAGCAGCCCCTTGAGCGCGCCGTCGATGAGATACGGCAGGCGTACGAACATGTTGGTGGCACCCACCAGTCGCATGATCTCGATCTCGCGCGTGCGCGCCAGGATGGCCATGCGGATGGTACTGCCAATGATGATCACGGCCACGAGCGCGAAAACGCTACCCAGCACCGTGCCCACGAGCGCGGCGATGTTGCGGATGCGGTAGAGCTTCTCCACCCACTCTCGCCCGTAGCGCACTTCCTCCACGACGGGGTAGGTCTGCAGGTGTCGCGCGAGCTCGGCCACCGTCTCGGGATCGCGTTGCCCTTCACGCAGCCGCAGTTCCACCGACCCCGGCAGGAACGTGCCATCCATGACGTCGCGGAACTCCTCGAGCTCCGCGCGCGCGCGGGCGAGCGCCGAATCCGGCGACACGTACCCCACGTCAGCCACGGCCGGATTCCTCTCCATGCGCCGCATCAGTTGCTCGACCTGCGTATCGGTGGCGCCCTCCACGAGGAACGCGCGGATCTCCACTCGGTCTTCGACTTCGCGCAGCGCCGTACGAATGTTGAGCGCCACCAGGCCAAAGAGCCCGAAGGCGAAGAGCGAAAACGCGATGGTGACGACCCCGAGGATCGCCAGGAGCGGCGCGCGGCGGGAGGCGAGGATAACCTCGCGCAGGGCGAGCTTCATGGCCGGCTCACCCGCGCCGTCCGCGCATGTTGGCCACCAGACTACCCACGTCGGTGCCGTCGAACACGAGCTGCCCGTGGTCCAGTTCAAGGCAGCGCATGCCCGCCCGCTGAATCATGGCCACGTCGTGCGTCGCCATGAGCACCGAGGTGCCGCGCGCGTTGATCTCACGCAGCAGCAGGTAGATGGCGTGGGTGGCACGATCGTCGAGATTGCCCGTGGGCTCGTCGGCAAGCAGCAGGAACGGATCGTTGGCCAGGGCACGCGCAATGGCCACGCGTTGCTGCTCACCGCCCGACAGCTCGTGCGGATACGCCGTGGCCCGAGCGGCGAGCCCCACCTGCGTCAACAGTCGCGCGACCTTCGGCGCAATCTGCGCGCCGGGTGTCCCCGTCACCTCGAGGGCAAAGGCGATGTTCTGTTCGGCCGTGCGGTCGGGAAGCAGGCGGAAATCCTGAAACACCACGCCAAGGCGGCGGCGCAACTGCGGGATCTCACGCGGCCTGATCGAAACGCTGGAGAAGCCCGAGACCCGCACCTCGCCGGTGGTGGGGCGCTCGGCCATCGTGAGCAGCTTGAGCAGCGTGCTCTTGCCGGCGCCCGAGTGCCCCACGAGAAAGACGAACTCGCCCTTCTGCATCTCGAAGGTGACATCACGCAGCGCCATCCCCGAACGTGGATACTCTTTCGACACGTTCGCAACATGAAGAATTCCGGACATCGGCTACGCGGGAGAGGCGGCCGTAACGGCCAGGGCGGCGGCCAGGGCATCCATGACGTGTTCGGCGGGCTCCAACCCCACCTCCACGCGCAACCATCCGGACTCGCCGTGCGCGAGGAACCGGGTGGCCACCCGCTTGGGCCCGACGCCCTGCTGGAGGCGCGCGGTGGCGTGCGCGCCCACGCGCGCGGGGTTGTGTCCGTCGGGCAGCTGCAGCAGCAGCAGCGCACCGGTGCCCCTGAACGACTGCGCCAGTACCGGGTGGTCCGGGTGGTCGGGGAGACCGGCGTATACCACGCTGGCCACGTGGGGGTGCGTACCGGCCCACTGGGCGACCTGATGTGCCGCGTTGTTCTGATGGTGCACACGCACCTCGAGGGTGGCGAGGCCGCGCTCGAGCTGGGCGTATGCCGCCGGGTGGGGCTCAGCACCCCAGGCCTTCATCTTGAGCCGCACTTCCTCCACCAGCCCCTCGGTACCGGCCACGATTCCCACCTCGCCCTCGCCATGCGGTTCGATGAACGCCGTGGCGTCGTGCAGCACGACATCGGCGCCATGCGCCAGCGGGGTGAAGTTGACCGGTGAGGCGCCCGTGGCGTCCACGATGAGCGCGATCCCGAGTTCATCGGCGATGGTGCGGGGCGGGCGCAGGTCCACCAGCCGTCCGCTGTCGATCACCGGTGACTCCACGAACAGCGCCCGCGTGGTTCGCTGCAGACCGCGTCGCCAGCCACGCGGCTCCCGCGGATCGACGTACGTAACCTCTGTGCCAAGCGCGGGGAGTTCATGCATGAAGAACTCCCGCGTGGACACGCGCAACGCCAATCCGGCCAGCAGGTGATCACCCGGCCGGAGCAACGCGAGCGCCGTGCAGGCAACTGCCGCGCGACCGCTGGCCAGCACGAGGGCCGACTCAGCGCCCTCGAGCTCGGCCAGCCGACGGGACAGCGATTGAGACACAGGAAGTGGGGATCAGGGACGAGGACGGGGAGGGCGGTCTACCCGGAGGACCCGGATGACGTCCGCCAGCGAAGCCCCCACCACGTCCCGCAGGACGACGGCCCCGCGCGGGAGCGATTCATCGATCTCGAGGACGGCCAGCTCGGAACAGCGGTCCGATACCACACGCACGAGATCGCCGGCGGTCACGAGGCGAACGAGCGCGTCATCGGGGCGCATGCGCACCATGGGTCCGCGGTCGGGATCGCCCTTGCGGGTGCCGATGAACCCCATCACCTGCAGCGGGGGGGAGAACCCGCTGAACACCCCCAGCTTGCGCCCCCCGCCAACGGAGCCCCCGAGGCGCTTCTTGTCGTCGCTCACTGTACTCCCTGTCCCTGGCCCGGCAGCGTGCCGGACGCGCCGTGGACCACGCCCGGTACCGAATACCCCAGCTCGTGACGCATGACGAGGCGACGGCGGGCCAGACGCTCCAGCTGCCCCTCGGCGAACTCCAGTGCCACCCCCAGCAACGTGGCAACGGTGGCAGAAACCACCGGCCCGTGGTCCCGCACCGTGAGCCAGTGATCGCGCTCGTCGTCGTCCACGTAGCCGAACAGCTCCGCCTCCCCCTCGTGCCAGGAGACCAGCGCCAGGGCGTGCCGTTCGAGCACGGTTTCGATGGGATCGATATGGCCTTCGTGAATGCCGCGGAAGGTGAGATACCCCGACGGACCATCCTCACTGGTATAGCGCAGCAGCAGCTTCGCCACGATTTCGTCAGCGCAGGAGAAATCGAGCAGGTTGACCTGCGAGAAGTCGATGGTGGTCACCACCGGCGCCCCGATCTCGGTGACCTGGCGCTCGATTGCCGACCGCACCGCTGCTCCGGTGGGGCGGGTGACGAGATTGGAATACAGGTCGCACACCGTGCCGCGCAAAACCGTGCCCACGTCGATGTGCATCAGAAACGGCTCCGGCCGCGGGTTGCGGTCGCGGTACTGCGTGGGCGCGCCGGCGCATCGGCCGAGCGCTCCGGGATGATGATCTGCATCTGGGCCCCCGGAAAGAACGGCAACCCTTCGGTCATGGGCACATCCTCGTCCCACTCGGGAATGATCCCCAGGCGCGCCGTCCCGCTGCGCACCGTGAGCTTGCCGTGCCAGCGCCCGACAAAACGGCGGATCCCCGCGAGTCCCTGGCCACGACCGGCATCGCCATGACGAAAGCGGGAGACGGCGCGCAGCACCGCATCTTCGAGGGCCATGGCGTCATCCCAGCGATCCTTGTGGCGATGACCGGGCGCACTCTCGAGCGACGTGCGGAAGCCCACGCCGGCATCGCAGACGGCAATCTGCACCACCCGACGGCCCAGGCGCTGCTTGTAGTTGTAGGTCTGCACCGCCACCCACCCGCCCAGGCCGGCGTGTTCGACGATGTTCTGGCACGACTCGCTGAGCGTCATGCCGAACGCGCCGGTCACCGCGGTATCGAGGTTGAGCTGACCGTGCAGGATGTCGGCGGCCTTCTGCTGGATGCGTCCCACCACGCCGTGCACATCGTCGCTCTTGGTGATGGGCGTGATCTCCAGCAGCACCTCGCTTTCGTGCGCCTCGCGGGGTCGCGGCACGGTACCGTGCAGTTCGTACAACTCGGCCGCGTGACGGAAGAAGCCGGCGCGCGACCAGTAGCTCACCGTGTCGGGGTGCTCGGGCACCGCGAATCCAATGGGCTCGGAGCGCGCCTGCGGCACGCACAGCAGGGCGGTGAGCCCATACGGCGACGCCCAGCGCGCGTGGCGCGCGTCGAGCAGGATCTTCGATCCGTCGGGAGCGGCGGCGAGCTGCTCGATGACCTGCTCGAACGAGTGCTCGTCGAGCGAGGGCGGCACGCTGATGACGATCGTCACGTGGTGCTGAGCTCTCCGCGGAGATGATTCGCGAGACCGTTGGCCCCACGATGTTCGACGTTGCGCGACGCAGCCCTGTTCGCCGCCGCGATGGCGTCCGTCAACTTATCACCGGCGAGGAGCCGTGAGAAATGGGTGGCGCCCCACACATCGCCGCATCCCGTGGGATCCCCGGGGCCATCGACGCGCGGCGCGACGCCGGGAACGAGCGCCGTGCGCACGGCGCCAAGCGCCCCAGCGCCACCCCGGGGCGATGTGGACAGCGCAGCGTTGTGACCTCGTCGTGGCGGCAGATCCTGCAGGCGCTCAATGCCCGGGGCCGCGAAGTACGCCGCGCCGCGCTTGCCGAGGGTGACGCCCAGAATGGAGACCCCCGCCGCCATCGCGGTCGCCGCGAGCGCCATGGAGTCGGGGGCCATGAGGCGCATCTCGTCCTCGTTCACCTGCAGCACGTCGAAGCAGCTGCACCACTCCGCGACATTGGGAAGCGGGCGCGGCGTGCGCAGGCCGTCGGCCTGGACCGCCATGACGAGCATGTGCAGGTCACAGTAGATGGGGCCGGTGAAGTGGGCGCGAATGAGCTGCGCCGTTTCGAGGTCGAGCTCCCACCCGCTGAGCAGGTTGATGTAGAGCGCGTCGAGGCGCGCCGCTTCCAGCACCGGCTTGAGCCCCAGCCATGTCCATCCGGGGACGCCACCGGTGAGATGTTCGGTGCGCCGTTCATCGTCGAGGTAGCGCAGCTCGACGCGATTGTTGGGGTAGGGCACACCGATGAGCGCGGCATCGGGGGCCATACGCCGCAGCCCCCGGATGTACAGCTGCGCCCGTTCCACCAGATCGTCGCCCACCATGGCGAGCGGCACGATCTCCCAGTCATCGGTGAGTGCCGCGTCGAGCGCCGACAGCGAGTAGGTAATGCCCCCCCACTCCTCCATGGGCACGCTGCGCCGGTCGCGTCCATGCAGCACATCCCACACGAAGGAGCCGATCACTCCCACGCGTTGGCGTGGCGCACCGGGTCCGGGAGCGGCCGACATCGTCACGCCGGCGGTTGGCCGGTGGTCTGCGAAATGAACGAGGCCACGGCACCCACCACGCCGGCGGTTCCGGGCAATGTGCCGGGCACGATACGGCAGCTGTCGGAGACACTCTTGAAGGCGCGGCGGCGGACTTCCGTGCGCAACGGGCCGAAGAGCGCTTCCCCGGCCTGCGTGACCCCACCGGCGATCACGACCACGTCGGGATTGAAGACGTTGAGCAGATTCGCGATGCCGGCGCCCAGATACTTCGCCGTGTCCCGTACGATTTCCAGCGCCAGCGCGTCACCCCGACCCGCGGCCTCATAGACGACGGCCGCCGTGATGCGACTGACATCGCCGTCGACGAGCGATGGCAGCACCGACGATTCATCGTTGTGCAGCGCTTCGCGCGCCCGCTCGGCGATGGCGCTGCCGGAGGCGTACGCCTCGAGGCAGCCGTAGTTGCCGCAGCCGCAGCGACGTCCGTTGAGGTCGATGGTGATGTGCCCGATCTCGCCGGCGGCGTCGCTCGAGCCGTGGTACACATGCCGGTCCACGATGATGCCCCCGCCCACGCCCGTCCCGATCGTGACGCCCACCACGTTGGTCCCCCCGCGCGCCGCGCCCAGCCACCACTCTCCGTAGGTGGCGCAGTTCGCATCGTTGTCGATGCGCACCGGCAACCCCGTGAGCGCAGCCATGCGCTCGATGAGGGGGAAGTCGTACCACTTGAGGTTGGGGGCGGCGAGGACCAGGCCACGCTGTCGGTCCACGGTGCCGGGGGCGCCGATGCCCACGCCGAGCACGGCACTCCGCGGTACCCCCGCCTCGTGCGTCGTGATGTCGATGGTGGTGTTCACCATGCGCGCCATGCGCGCCACCACGGCGTCCGCCCCCTCCTGCGCGTGGGTCGGCTCGCTCTGGGCGCCGAAGAGCCGCGATCCATCGAGCGACATGGACGAGACGACAATGTTGGTGCCGCCAAGGTCGACACCAACGATGAACTGCGACGCGGGGGAGAGGGACGGTGAAGACATGACCGGAAACATAACGTCCCACCGGGCGTGGTTAACACGCCGGGCGCTGGCGCGTCTATAGGGGATGCCTTCGATCGCTCGTCTCCTCCGGCTTCTCGCGCCGGGAATGCTCATGGCCTGCGGCGGTGCCCCCACGGCGCCAGCGCCCACGCCGGCGACATCGTCACCGGCACCGTTGCCGGCACCGCCAGCCGATGTGCGTGCCTTGCCCTTCGTGCACCCCGCTCCGGGGGCGGAGTGGCCCACGGTGAGTGCCGGTGCCCTGGGCTGGGACACCACGGCGCTGCGCGCCGCCCTCGACTGGGCCGGTACCCAACGCTCCACCGCTGTGGTCATCACCTGGCGGGGGCGCCTGGTGGCGGAGCGGTACTGGCGCGGATGGACCGGCGAGACCGACAGCATCATCGCCTCCGCCGGCAAGAGTGTGCTTGCCACGCTCATCGGGCAGTTGCAGGCGGAGGGGCGCCTCTCGATCGATGCCCCGGCCAGCCAATACCTGGGGGCGGGATGGTCGCGCAGCCCCAGCACCGAGGGGCGCATTACCGTGCGTCACCTGCTGCAGATGTCCTCCGGGCTCGATGACTCCCTGCGCACGGTCGCCGCACCGGGGACGCGGTTCTACTACAACAATCCGGCCTACTACCAGCTCTTTGCGGCGGTCACGCGCGCCGCGGGACAGGACATCACCACGGCCTCGCGCACGCGCCTGTTCGATCGCATTGGCATGACGTGCAGCTGGCGATTCAACGTGGACACCGGCGAGCCGGGCTTCATTCTCAGCTGCAGCGCCCGGGACATGGCACGCTTCGGCCTGCTCACGCTGTCGCGCGGGGCGTGGGGCCCCACGCGCATCGTGGCCGACACGTCGTGGGTGACGCAGATGTGGCGCCCGGCGCCGCATGACAATCCGGCGTACGGCATGCTCTGGTGGCTCAACGGCACCGAGCGGCACCGCATTCCCGGGCCCTCTGTTCTTCCAACACTCACTGGCCCGCTGATGCCGTCGGCGCCCCGTGACCTGGTGGCGGCCCTCGGGAAGGGGGACAAGAAGATCTATGTGATCCCGAGCCTCGACCTCGTGGTGGTACGACACGGCGACGAGGCCGATGTGAGCGGCGGCAACCCGCTGGCAATGAGTACCTTCGACGAGCAGTTCTGGCAGCGATTGCGCCAGGCGATCCGCTACTGAGCGGTTGCCGCGCGCTCCGCCGCCGCGCGCTCCGCCGCCGCGCGCACGGCCGCTGGCGAGAGATCGCGCATGCAGCGCCAGTGCCCCAGGGGGCACTGCATGGGGCCGTGCGCATGACAGGGGCGGCAGGGCAGGGTGTCGTGCTGCACCACGACCTGCCGCTCGGCCAGCGGCCCGAATCCGAGTGCGGGGACCGTAGGGCCGAAGAGCGCCACCGTGGGGGTGTTCATGGCGCTGGCGAGGTGGAGGGGCGCCGAATCGTTGGTGACGAGCACGCGGCAGCGGGCCAGCAGCGCCGCTGATCCGAGCAGTGACAGGCGCCCCGTGGCATCGATTACGGACGGCGCCCCCACGTTGCGTGCGGCGGCGGCAATGGCGGCGGCGAGCGGCGCATCGCCCGCGGCGCCCAACACCACCAGACGTGCGTTGGGCAGTGCGGCGGAGCGCACCAGCTCCGCGGCGAGAGCGTCGAAAGACGGCCAGCGCTTGGTGGCCCACACGCTGCCGGGGGCGAGGGCGACCAGCGTGTCGCCGTCGTGAACGTCGTGCATGGCCAGCAGGGCCGCCACCGCGGCCTGCTCGCGCTCCCCGGGAAACAGCGACGGGCGAAGTGGCGGAGGTACCGTGGGCTCACCGGGGGCATTGGCAAGCTGCCACAGGCGCGCGGCGTGATGCAGCGACGGCTGGTATGGTACCCGCCGCGTGGTGAAGAGACGCCCACCGCTGGTGTCGAACCCGATCCGTTCCGGGATGCGCGCCAGGAAGGCCAGCGCGGCGGTGCGGTTCGAGCCCTGCGCCAGAAAGGCACGCTGCGCCCCCACCGCCCGCAGGCGCCTGGCCACCCGACGCAGCCCGCTCACCCCGCGGTCGGCGCCGCGCTTGTCGAACACGATGACGCTCGCCACGGCGGGGTGGTTGGCCAGCAGCGCCGCATTCGCCGGGGTGCCCACCACATGCACAAGGCCCTCACCAGCCAGCCGCTCGAGGAGCGGGGTGGTGAGGACCATGTCGCCGAGAAACGAGGTCTGGAGGACGGCGGAGATCATCGGGGACGTTTCAAGTGCTTAGTGGTAGTTCTCAGTTGTCAGTGAACTGATGGCCAAAGACGTCAACTGAAAACTGAAAACTTCCCGGACGATCACGCGCAGCCTGCCGTCAATCCACCTGAAGCACCGCCAGGAAGGCTTCCTGCGGAATCTCCACGCTGCCCACCTGCTTCATGCGCTTCTTGCCCTCCTTCTGCTTCTCCAGAAGCTTGCGCTTGCGGGAGATGTCGCCGCCGTAGCACTTGGCCAGCACGTCCTTGCGGAGCGGCTTCACGGTCTCGCGCGCAATGACCTTCTGACCGATGGTGGCCTGAATGGCCACTTCGAAGAGCTGGCGCGGAATGAGCTCCTTGAGCTTCTCCGCCACCTTGCGCCCCCACTCGTAGGCCTTGTCCTTGTGCACGATCACCGAGAACGCATCGATGGCGTCGCCGTTGATGAGCATGTCGAGGCGCACGAGGTCACTGGAGCGGTACTCGAGCATCTCGTAATCGAGCGACGCATACCCGCGGCTCACCGTCTTCATCTTGTCGAAGAAGTCGAGGATGATTTCGCCGAGGGGAAACTCCCAGTCCAGCTCCACGCGCACGGTGTCGAGGAAGCGCGTGTTCTTGTAGATGCCCCGCCGTTCCATGCCCAGCGTCATGATGGGCCCGATGTATTCGGCCGGGCACATGATGCGCGCGCGCACGTACGGCTCCTGCACGTCGTCGATCACCACCGCCGGCGGCATGAGCGCCGGGTTCTCGACCAGCAACTCCGTGCCGTCCGTCTTGGTGACGTGGTACTCCACGCTCGGCACCGTGGTGACGAGGTCGAGGTCGTATTCGCGCTCGAGACGTTCCTGCACGATCTCCATGTGCAGGAGCCCCAGAAACCCGCACCGGAAGCCGAAGCCAAGTGCGGTGGACGTTTCGGGCTCGTACTGCAGCGACGCGTCGTTGAGCTTCATCTTCTCGAGCGCGTCGCGCAGTGTCTCGTACTGCGTGGTGTCGGTGGGATAGATGCCCGCGAACACGAACGACTTGACTTCCTGATAGCCGGGCAGCGCTTCGGCCGCGCGGTTGTCCTTGTCGAAGATCGTGTCGCCGGCTCGCGTTTCGCGCACGGAGCGCACGGCGGCGAGCACGTACCCCACTTCCCCGGCGCGCAGCGCGTCGGTGGGCACCTGGCGCAGCTGCAGGTACCCCACTTCGGCGACTTCGTAGACGTTGTCGGAGACGCCGAAAGTGATCTTCATGCCCTTGCGGATCTCGCCATCCACCACGCGGATGCTGGGAATGGCGCCGCGGTACTTGTCGTAGTACGAGTCGAAGATGAGGGCGCGCAGCGGGCCATCCAGCTCACCCGTGGGCGGCGGGACGCGACGCACAATTTCCTCGAGCAGCTCGGGCACGCCCGTGCCCTCCTTGCCGCTCACGCACAGCACGTCTTCGGGCAGGCAGCCGATAAGGTCCACCACTTCCTGCCGACGGCGCTCCGGCTCGGCGCCGGGGAGGTCGATCTTGTTGAGCACGGGGATGATTTCGAGCCCCGCGTCCATGGCCAGGAAGAGATTGGACAGCGTCTGCGCCTGAATGCCCTGCGACGCATCCACCACGAGAATGGCGCCCTCACAGGCGGCCAGCGACCGCGACACCTCGTACGTGAAGTCCACGTGGCCGGGGGTGTCGATGAGGTTGAGCTCGTAGTGCTGTCCGTCGCCCGCGGTGTAGCTCATGCGGACGGCGTTCAACTTGATGGTGATGCCGCGTTCGCGCTCGAGGTCGAGCGTGTCGAGCACCTGTGACTTCATTTCGCGCTTTTGCAGTGTGCCGGTCTTCTCGATCAGGCGGTCGGCGAGCGTGGACTTGCCGTGATCGATGTGGGCAACAATGCAGAAGTTGCGGATGTGGCTGAGATGCAACGGAATGCCTTGCTTAGGGACAGGAGCCGGACAGGAAATCCCGGCCAACCTCGAAAAATAGCGGGGACAGGCGGCGCGGGGCACTGGGACCGGGCTCGGAGGCGTGGCGAGGCTGGGATCAGCGTCCATCTGATGGTGACCCCAATTCAATCCACCCGGTCGGGAGCGGGGCAACGCGCCAACACGGAGTTCGCCGAGGATGGTGAGGGCACGGAGACCGGCCCCTTGAACTGCCGAGTTCACGTATTCGGCGGTTCTCCAAGCCCTCACCAGCCTCCGTGAGCACTGTGTGGACGCGTTGCTCTCGCACCGAGTCCCCGGTCGAGAATAGGACGTGGAGCGAAATATCCGCCGCCCGCGTATTCTCCCCACATGTCCACCCGCGCCGACCAGCTCGATCCCGCCGTCCTCGCCGCCCTTGGCCACCTCGAACTGGTCGCCCGCTGGGTCGTGGACGGCTTCATCACCGGGCTCCACCGGTCGCCGCGCAAGGGGTTCAGCGTGGAGTTCGCCGAGCATCGTCCGTACATGCCGGGCGATGACCTGCGCTATCTCGATTGGCGCATTGCCGGCCGGGCCGACCGCTGGGTGGTGAAGCAGTTCGAAGAGGAGACCAACGCCCGCGCCATGCTCGTGCTGGACGTGAGCGCCTCCATGCAGTGGGCCGGGGACCCGGCGCGCCTTACCAAGCTGGCGTACGCGGAGCGGCTGGCCAGTGCCATGGCGCTGTTGCTGCTGCGCCAGCGCGATGCCGTGGGGCTGGTGCGCTTCGACGCCGCCTTGCGCGATGTGGTCCCGCCCCGCTCGCAGCGCGGGCAGTGGCGTCGGCTCGTGGCGGCCTTCGCCGAACCGGGGGGCGGAACGGCCTCGAACGTGGGGGAGGCCCTCGCGGCTGCCGGCAAGTTGGTGCGCCGCCCCGGCTTCGTGGTCTTGCTCTCCGATCTCCTCACCGACCCCGCGCCCGCCGCCGATGCCGCGCGCACCCTGCGCGCTCGCGGCCATGAGGTGCTGGTGCTGCACGTCATGGACCCCGCCGAGCGCGACTTCCCCGAGAGCGGCGAGGCGCGCTATCGCGATCCCGAAAGCGGCCACGAAGTGCCGGCCAGCCCCGGCGATGTGCGCACCACCTATCGCACCACGGTGCAGGAAGCGCTCGCCGACTGGAAGTCGGCGCTTGGTCGGGCCGGTGCCCGCTACGCGCTGGCATACACCGACGAGCCGTTCGGGCGCGCCCTGCGGCACCTCGTGGGCGTCAACGGCCGCGGGGCGATGGTATAATGGCGTTCCTGGCCCCCGCTTTTCTTGCCCTCGGCCTGCTGGCCGGTGTGCCGCTGCTGGTACACCTGCTGCGCCGCCGCGTCGGGCGTGTGATCGATTTCCCCGCCGTGCGCTACCTCGAGCGCATGGAGCAGGAGCACAGCCGCGATCTCAAGCTGCGCAACCGGCTGTTGCTGCTGCTGCGGCTGCTGGCGGTGCTGGCGCTGGCCTTGGCTGCCGCGCGGCCCATCGCCCGGCTGCTTGGTGTGGGGCATGCTCCCATGGCGTTGGCCATCGTCGTGGACAACTCGCTCAGCACCGGCGTGGTGCAGAACGGGCGGGTGCTTTTCGACAGCCTGCGGGTGGATGCCCGGGCGCTGGTGGGTGAACTCACCGCCGACGATCGCGCGTGGATCGTCACGGCCGACGGCCGGGTCATCGGTGGGGGGCCGGACGCGCTGCGCGCCGGGCTCGACGCGCTGCAGCCGTTGGGGGGGCGTGGCGATCTGGCCGCCGCCACCCGGCGCGCCGTGGGACTGGCGCGCAGCGGGGCGCCGCGCACCCCGGTGGTGGCCATCGTAAGCGACGGCCAGCGCAGCTCGTTTCGCAGCGACTCGGTGGTGCAGAGCGACGAGGTGCCGGTGATCACGCTGCAACGTGACGGCCCCCTGCCGCGCAATCGCGCCGTGCTGCAGGCCACACCGGAGCCGGTGCGCTGGACCCCTGGTGGCACGGTCACGCTGGCGGTGACCTCCCCCGATTCGGCCGCGTGGCGGCTGACCCTCAACGGCCGCACCGTGGCGCGTGGTACGGTGCCGCCCGCCACGCTCGAGGCACCGGCCCGCGTGACGCAGCGTCTTGCCAGCACCAGCAGCGGGTGGGTGCGCGGCAGCGTGGAACTCGACGCCGACGCCCTGCGCGCCGACGACACGCGGTGGTTTGCCGTGCGCGTGGCGCCGCCTCCCACGGTGAACGTGCGCGGTGAGGGGGGCGTGTTTCTGGGCGCCGCGCTGGGTACGCTGGTGGACGAAGGGCGGCTGGCCCGCGCGCGCGCCGGGGAATCACGTGCCGTGACCGTATCGGGGGCCGACGCACCCGGTACCCGGTTGCCCGTGCTGCTCACGGCACCGCGCGACCCCATTGCGGTGGGTGAGGCCAACCGCCAGCTCGAACGCCTCGGCATTCCGTGGCGCTTTGGCGCCATTGCCCGCTCGCAGGTGCTGGCCCGCGTGCCGGCGCGCGGCGGTGCCGTGGACACCAGCTCCATCTCGGCCCGCGCCTTCGACGGCACACCGGTACGCACCCGGTACCCCTTGCAGTACTCCCCGGGCAGCGGGGCGGCGGCGCCGACCGGCGCCCCCGATACCATCGCCACCGCCGGCGGCGCGCCGTGGGTGGTGGCCGGCGAGGGGTACGTGCTGCTTGGCTCGCCAGTGGACCCCGAGGCCACCGACCTGCCGCTCGATGCGGCGTTCGTGCCCTGGCTGCTGGAGGCGCTCGCGCGGCGGCTGGGCGACGACGGGCGCCTCATCGAGGCCAGCCCTGGGCAGGTGGTGAGTGGCCTGCGCGACCTGACCGGCCTCGAGGCGCCCGACGGCACGGTATCGCCGCTGGCCTCCGACCGGCTCACCGTGCCCACGCAGGCCGGTGTGTATTTCTTGCGGCGGCAGGAGACCCGGGCGGGGGCCCTCGTGGTGAACGGGGAGCCCTCGGAGTCGGAGTTTGCCGCGGCGGCCACCGCGACCGCCGCACCCAACGCGGCCGTCGCGGCACTCGTGACCGGCCGCGATGTGGTGACCGCGACCGACGGAACGAAGTGGCAGGAGGCTGTGTTCTCCCGAGCGGCGGGTCAGGCACTGCTGTTGCCCCTCGTGGCGCTGGCCTTGGCAGCGCTGTTGGCGGAAGCCTATGTGAGCGGTCGTTAGCGTTCGGGCTTTCTGTTCTCTTGCTTCAGGTTGTCGATGGGACTTCCACGTCTGCTCGACGCGGTCGCCGGGCTCTCGGCCTTCGATCGTGTGCTCAAGACCCTTCCCGGTCCGGGTGGGTCGCTTCGTGTTGGCGGCCTTGCCGGTTCGGCCGACGCCGTGCTGGTGGCCGCGCTCGCGCGTGCCATGCCGCAGCGGCTGGTCGTGGTCATCACCGACCAGCTGGGTGACGCGGAGCGGTGGCTCGCCGACCTGCAGGCGCTGGTCGACGATGTGCCGGTGGCGCTCTACCCGCCGCGCGAAGGGTTTGGTGAAGTGGAGCCGCACGCCGAAGTGGCCGGCGAGCGGGTGGAAACGCTCGAGAAGCTTGGGCGCAGCGGCGTTCGCATTCTGCTCACCACCTCGCGGGCGGTGCTCGAAAAGACCGCGCTCCCCAGGGCGCTCTCAGGCGCGCGCCTCGAGCTGCGCAAGGGGGATGTGCGGCGCCCCGAGGAGCTGGCGGCGCACCTGGAGAGCATCGGCTTCGAACGCGTGCCCATGGTCGAAGACGTGGCGCAGTTCAGTGTGCGCGGCGGCATCTTCGACATCTACTCGTTCGGCATGGCGGAGCCGGTGCGCCTCGAGTTCTGGGGCGACGACATCATCGAGCTGCGTCACTTCGACCTCAACACGCAGCGCAGCACGCGCGACGCCGCGGTGGCGCTCGTGCTGCCAGTGGACGGGCGCGTGCAGCTGGGCGACGACACGGGGGAGCGCGTCACGCTCCCCGAGCTCTGGCCCGCCGATTCGCTCGTGATCATGCCGAGCGGCAGCAGCGTGTTGCCGGAGCTCGTGCGCACCTGGGAGGAGGCGTCGCATCACATCGAGCTCGCCCTGCGCCGCGGCGAGGAGTACACGCACCGCGACCGGCTCTTCGTGGAGCCGCCGAAGATGGCGAGCACGCTGGCGCGCTTCGGCACGGTGCGCTTCAATCCGCCGCCACAGCGCGCCGTCAGCACCAACGCCGCCGACAACGTGCCGGTGGGGCCGGAGCCCGACGTGGCGTTCCCCATTCGGCATCCGGAGACGATCTCGCGCGACCTGCGCGTGCTGCGTCGCCTGCAGCGGGATGGTCTGCATACGGTCATCCTGTGCGACAACGCCGGTCAGGCGGAGCGCCTCGAGGAGCTCCTTGGCGAAGACGGACCCGTGGCCGCGTCGCTCGCCATTGGCGTGCTGGGAGGCGGCTTCGTGGTGCCCAATGTGGTGCGGGTGCTCACCGACCACGAGATCTTCCGCCGCGAACGCCGCCTGCGCCGGGCACGCCGCTACAGCACCGGCGCATCGCTCGAGTCGCTGGGGGCGCTCAAGCCGGGGGACTATGTGGTGCACCTCGAGCACGGCATCGGCATCTATCGCGGCATCGAACAGGTGTTCGTGCGCGAGGCCACCATCGAAAGCGCCGTCATCGAGTACGAAGGGGGCGATCGGCTGAATGTGCCGCTGTACCGCATCGATCAGATCGAACGGTATCGCAGCGCCAGCGATGTGAGCGACGATGCGCCCCCGCCGCGATTGCACAAGCTGGGGGGCAACAAGTGGAAGGCGCAGCGCGAAAAGACGCGCATGGCCATTCTGGAAATGACGCAGGAGCTGCTGCACCTCTATGCGCGCCGCAAGGTCACCACGCGGCCGCCACACGGCACCGATGGGGCGTGGCAGCGCCAGCTGGAGAGCAGCTTCCTGTTCGAGGACACGCCCGACCAGCGCAAGGCCACCGAAGACGTGAAGCGCGATCTCGAGGGCGAGCGCCCCATGGATCGCCTGCTCGTGGGCGACGTGGGCTACGGCAAGACCGAAATCGCCATTCGCGCCGCCTTCAAGGCGGTGCAGAGCGGACGGCAGGTGGCGGTGCTGGTGCCCACCACCATTCTGGCCGAACAGCATGCGCGCAGCTTCGGCGACCGTCTGGCCGACTTCCCGGTCACGGTGGAGGTCATGAGCCGCTTCCAGACCGCCGGTCAGCAGGCGGTGGTGGTGGAGAAGCTCAAGAAGAAGCAGATCGACATCATCATTGGCACGCACCGGCTGCTCAGCCCCGATGTGTCGTTCGCCGAGCTTGGCCTCATCATCGTGGATGAGGAGCACCGCTTTGGCGTGAAGCACAAGGAACGGCTCAAGCAGCTCAAGCTCAGCACCGACGTGCTCACGCTCACGGCCACCCCCATTCCGCGCACGCTGCATCAGTCGCTGGCGGGGCTGCGCGACCTCACGCTCATGCAGACGGCGCCGCGCGACCGCTCGCCGGTGCTCACCTTCGTGGAGCCGTTCGACGACGCGCTCATCGAGGAGGCGGTCAGCCGGGAGCTCGACCGCGGCGGGCAGGTGTTCTTCGTGCACAACCGCATCGAAACCATCGAAGCGATCGCCGACCATCTGCGCCGCATCGTGCCCCGCGCCCGCGTGGGGGTGGGGCACGGGCAGATGAAGGAGCGCGACCTCGAGAAGATCATGCGGCAGTTCGTGGAGGGGGAGCTCGACATCCTCGTCTCGACACTCATCGTGGAGAGCGGCCTCGACGTACCCAACGCCAACACGATGTTCGTGAACCGGGCCGACCATCTGGGACTGGCGCAGCTGTACCAGCTGCGTGGGCGCGTGGGCCGGTCACACCGGCGTGCCTACTGTTACCTGCTGGTGCCCGACCGGGTGGACGAAGATGCCGAGCGTCGTCTGGCGGTGCTGGAGCACCATACGGAACTGGGCGCCGGCTACCGGGTGGCCCTCAAGGACCTCGAACTGCGCGGCGCCGGCAACCTGCTGGGCCCCGAGCAGTCCGGGTTCGTGCACTCCGTGGGGTTCGACCTGTACCTGCGCCTGCTCGACGAAACGGTGCGGCAGCTGTCCGATGACGGGTCGCAGAAGGCGTGGATCCCGGCCGACGTGAACCTCGACTTCCCGAGCTTCCTCCCCGACGACTACATCGCGTCGCCGGAAGCCAAGCTGGATGTCTACCGCCGCCTCACGGCGCTACGGGATGCCGGCGCCATCGAGGCGCTGCGGCAGGAGGTGCGCGACCGGTTCGGGGCGCTGCCGGCCCCCGCCGAGGCGCTCTTCGGGAGTGCCATGCTGCGGGTGATCGGGGCCGCCCTGGGGGTGGAGGGGGTGCTTGTGCGCGCTTCCGAGGCTCGTATTACTTTCAGGGCTGACGCAGTTCCGCGCCTGAAGGGGCTGTCAGCGGCATTCCACGGGGTACAATTCCAGGTGGATGTCCGCCGTGCGCAACCGTTGGCACTCAAGCTCACCCGACTGGGGGGCGCCGAGATGCTCGACGGGCTGATCCGTGCACTCAAGGCCCTCGTTCCCTGACCTTCGTCTCCGCTACCGGAGTCCGACCTGATGAAATCATACCGTTTGTCCGTGCTGGGTGCCGTCGCGTTCGCCGTTGCCTGTGGGGCAGCGTCCAATCCCGATGTCGCGGCGACCGCCGGCAATCAGCAGCTCTCGGCGGCCCGGCTCGCGGAGATCGTGGGGCAGTCGCAGGCGCCCCTCGAGAAGGACGTGGCGCGCTCCATTGCCGAGCTGTGGGTCAACTACCAGCTGGTCGCCCTCGCGGCGGCCAAGGGTGACTCGCTCACCGATCCCAAGGTCATGCAGGACGCGCTGTGGTCGAATCTCGACAACATCCGCGTGAAGAAGTTCTACGACAACGTCTCCAAGGGCTGGGACGCACAGGTGCCGGGGAGCGACGAGGACCGGTACAACAGCGGCGAGGCGTATGCCGCCCGCCACATCCTCATCAAGACCGATCAGGGCGCCACGCCCGAGCAGATCGCGGCCGCCAAGAGCAAGGCGCAGGGGATCCTGCAGCAGGCCACCACGGCCAACTTCGTGTCGCTGACCGCCCGCTCCGACGAGCCTGGCGCCAAGGAGCGCGGGGGAGATCTGGGGCTGTTCGGCAAGGGCATGATGGTGCCGGAGTTCGAGAAGTGCGTGGCCGCGATGAAGCCGGGTGAGATCTCCAAGGAGCTCTGTCAGACGTCGTTCGGCTTCCACATCATCTACCGCACGCCGTTCGCCGATGTGGCGGAGAAGTTCGCGCCCATCGCCAAGCAGCGGAACGTGGCCATTGCCGAGAGCACGTACCTGGCCAAGCTCGAAGCCGGCAACGAAGTCAAGGTCGAGGCCAACGCCACAGTGAAGGCCAAGGCCATCGCGAAGAACACGCTGGGGTACATGAAGGACACCGACGCCATGGCCACCTACAAGGGTGGCAAACTCACCGCGTCGCGCTTCGCTGAGTGGCTCGCGGCCTATCCGCCGTCGTCGCAGATCCGCCCGCAGCTGGTACAGGCGCCGGACACGCTCGTGGAGAAGTTCGTGAAGCAGATCGTGCGTAACGAGCTCGTGCTGCGTCAGGCCGACAGCGCCAAGGCCACGGTGGACACGGCCGAGATGTCGAACCTGTTCCTGAACTTCAAGAACGCGGTGACGCAGTCGTGGGCGTCGCTCGGGGTGGAGCCCAGCAAGCTGGCCGACAGCGCCAAGGTGGCGGGCGGTGACAAGGAGAAGATCGCCGGCGCCAAGGTGGATGCCTTCTTCGGCAAGCTCGTGAAGAACGAAGTGCCGTTCGTGGACGTGCCGTACCCGGTGGCCCGTGCGGTGCAGAAGAAGTACACCTTCGCCATCAACGAGGCCGGGCTGGACAAGGTGCTCGAGCTGGCCAAGGGCGTGCGCGCCAAGGCCGATTCGAGCAAGGCGCAGCAGGGGCCGCCGGCGGCGCCCGGTGCGCCCGGTGCGGCGGCGCCCAGTACGCCGGCCCCGGCTCCGGCTCCTGACACGACCAAGAAGTAAGCGCCCACACCGGTGGGTCTCAGCGCCCCGGCCGGCTTCCGGCCGGGGCGCGTTGTACACGGGGCCACGATGGCCGCACTGCAACCCTGTTCCCGCCCGCGGGTACCTACCCGAATGATGCCTCGCATGAACCACCGCCTTCTGCTCACTGCTGTCGCCCTCATGGCGGCGCCCGTGCTCGTGCGCGCGCAGGCGACCGCCGCGTCAACCGCCGCGGCGGCAGCCAAGCCCGCGCAGGATACCGTCCGTGGTCTGCCTATCGACGGCATCGCCGCCATCGTGGGGGATCAGATCATCCTCGTGTCGGAGGTCATGACGGCGGTCAACCAGGCGCGTGCCTCGGGCGCCAAGGTGGAGTCGGCTGCGGACCTCGCCAAGCTCGAGGCCGACATCCTCGAGCGCCTCATCGACGCCGAGCTGCTGGTGCAGAAGGCGAAAGACGAGAAGGTGGAGGTGCAGGACGGCGACGTGGCCAGTTCGGTGGACGACCAGGAGAAGAACATCCGCAAGCGCTTTCAGAGCGACGCCGAGTTCAAGGCGGCGCTCAAGGAAGCCGGCATGGGCACCATCGAGGAGTGGCGCAAGATCACCGGCGATCAGCTGCGCCGCGACAAGATGCAGCAGCAGGTCATGCAGAAGCTGCAGCGCGACGGCAAGGTCAGCGCGGTGAATGTGAGTGAGGAGGAAATCCGCGAGGCGTTCGAGGTGTTCAAGCAGCGCATTGGCCGCAAGGAAGCCCGCGTGGGCCTGCGGCAGATCGTGGTGGCCACCAAGCCCAGCGAGGCGGCCAAGAAGCGCGCGCGCGACAAGATCGACTCGCTGTGGAACGAGCTGCAGAAGCGGCCGGAAGACTTCGAGCTGATGGCCAAGAAGTACTCCATGGACGGCTCGGCGGAGCTGGGGGGTGACCTCGGCTGGAACCGCCGCGGGCGCATGGTGCCCGAGTTCGACCGCATGATGTTCTCCCTCAACCCCGGCGTGATCAGCCCCATCGTCGAGACGGCGTTCGGCTTTCACATCATTCGCGTGGATCGCGTGCAGCCGGCGGAGGTGAAGGCGCGGCACATCCTCATCCGCCCGCAGGTGGACTCGAGCGACGAGCGTCGCGCCAAGGAGCTGGCCGATAGCATCGTGGTGGCGTGGCGCGCCGGCGGCAGCTTCGACTCGCTCAGCGTGAAGTTCCACGACAACGCGAGTGGTGAGGACAAGACCATTCCGGAGTATCCGCGCAGTGAGTTGCCGGAGCCGTACCGGAATGCGCTCGAGGGCGCCACGCTCAACCAGATCGTCGATCCGTTCCCGCTCCCCGATCCGTCGGCCGGTGTGGCGAAGTTCGTCATCGCCCAGGTCACGTTTCTGGATGAGGCGGGGGAGTGGACGCTGAACGAGGCGCGCGATCGCATCCGCGACCAGCTGTCGGAGGAGCGCAAGATGCGCCGCCTCATCGACAACCTGAAGAAGCAAACCTACGTGAGCGTGCGCTACGATCCCACCAAGCAGGGGGGCGGCGATCGGTGAGGCGGCTCGCGCTCACGCTGGGTGACCCGCGGGGCATCGGTCCGGAGATCGTTGGCAAGGCGCTCAGTGATCCGCGAATCGCGGCGCTGAGCGCCTCGGCGCATGGGCCGAACGCGGTGGCGTGGCGGGTGATTGGCCCGAGTGGCTGTGGGGTGCCGGTGCACGACGATCTGGGCGTGTGGGCGCCCACGGGCGATGCCGCGCGCGACGAAGCCGCCGGCGGGCGCTTCGCCGGGCGCGCGGTGGAGCTGGCGGCGCAGCTCGCGTTGCGCGGCGAGGTTGCGGGCATGGTGACGGCGCCGCTCGACAAGCATGCGTTGCAGGCCGGCGGCTTCGATTTTCCCGGGCACACCGAAATGCTGGCGCATCTGGCGGGCGTCCCCACGGCCATGATGCTGGCCAGCGACCGGCTGCGGGTGGTGCTGGCCACCACGCACATCGCGCTGCGCGACGTGCCGGCCGCGCTCAGCCGCGACGTGCTGGAGCAGACGTTCCGCACGACCCACGAGGGGCTGCGCCGCGACCTGGGCATCGCGGTACCGCGCATTGCGCTCTGTGCCCTCAATCCGCACGCGGGCGACGGCGGGCGCTTTGGCCGCGAGGACGATGACCTGCTGGCGCCGGTTGCACGCGCCTGCGGCATGTTCGGCCCCTTTCCCGCCGATACGGTGTTCGTGCGTGCGCTGCGCGGAGAATTCGATGCCGTCATTGCGCCGTACCACGACGTGGGGATGACGGCCATCAAGGTCGCGAGCTTCGGCAGCGCCGTGAACATCACCCTCGGGCTGCCGTTCGTGCGCACCTCGCCGGATCACGGCACGGCGCTGGACATTGCGGGGCAGGGGATCGCCAGCGCCGAGAGTCTGGTGCGGGCGATGCAGGTGGCCATCGACATGGTGGAGCGCCGGCAGGCGGGCAGGAGCGGCGGCGGCGAGGGGCAGGTGTGACCGCGGGGGATCATTCCGGACCGGCAGGCCGTTGTTTTGGTATCCCTGTCCCCGCTATCCTTTAAGGCTATGGAAATTCGCAACGTCGCCATCATCGCGCACGTCGACCACGGGAAGACCACCCTCGTCGACAAAATGCTCCGCCAGGCCGGAGCCTTCCGCGAAAATCAGGTCGTCGAAGAACGCGTGATGGACTCCAATCCGCTCGAAAAGGAGCGGGGGATCACCATTCTGGCAAAGAATACCTCCATCCGGTGGAAGGACACGAAAATCAACATCGTGGACACGCCGGGGCACGCCGACTTCGGCGGCGAAGTGGAGCGCATTCTGCGCATGGTGGACGGGGTACTGCTGGTCGTCGACGCCTTCGACGGCCCCATGCCGCAGACGCGATTCGTGCTGCGCAAGGCGCTGGAACTCGGGCGCACGCCCATCATCGTCATCAACAAGATCGACCGTCCGGGTGCCGACCCGCTCCGCGTGCACGACGAGGTGCTCTCGCTCTTCATCGAGCTCGAGGCCACCGAGGAGCAGCTCGACTCGCCGGTGGTGTACTGCTCGGCCAAGAACGGCATTTCGACGCTCGATCTCGACCAGGAAGCAGTGGACTTCGAACCCCTGTTCGAAACCATCGTCAAGACGGTCCCGCCGCCGCCGACCGACAAGGACGGCCCCTTCCAGATGCTCGTCTCCACGATCGACTACTCGGCCTATCTCGGCCGCATGGCAATCGGGCGCATCGAGCGCGGCATGGTGCACATGGGGGACAGCATCACCCTCGTCACCCCCGACAACAGCGCCGCGCCCGTGCGCGGCCGTGTCACGAAGCTGTACGGCTACGAAGGGCTCGAGCGCGTGGAAATCCAGGAGGCGTCGGCAGGGGAAATCGTGCTGCTCGCCGGCTTCGAAAACGTGGACATCGGCACCACGCTCACCGATCCCAACACGCCGGAGGCGCTGGAAGGGATCAGCGTGGAGGAACCCACGATCAGTGTCGACTTCGTGGTGAACAATTCCCCCTTCGCCGGCAAGGATGGGAAGTTCGTTACCTCGCGGCAGATCCGTGAGCGGCTCTACAAGGAGCTCGAGCGCAACGTGGCGCTGCGGGTGGAAGACAGCGACACCACCGACGCCTGGAGTGTGTCGGGGCGTGGGGAGCTGCACCTGTCCATCCTCATGGAGACGATGCGGCGCGAAGGGTTCGAGTTCCAGGTGTCGCGCCCGCGCGTGA
The DNA here is from genome assembly GCF_027531815.1 of Gemmatimonas sp. Taxonomy (NCBI): domain Bacteria; kingdom Pseudomonadati; phylum Gemmatimonadota; class Gemmatimonadia; order Gemmatimonadales; family Gemmatimonadaceae; genus Gemmatimonas; species Gemmatimonas sp. Next base: position 422,802 of record NZ_JAPZSK010000002.1, read on the forward strand.
TCACCCGCATCGACGACAACGGCCAGAAGCTCGAGCCCTTCGAGGAGCTCGCCATCGACGTGCCCGAGGACTATCTCGGCGTGGTCATCGAGAAGCTGGGCCCCCGAAAGGCCGAGATGATCGAAATGAAGAACCCGGGGCAGGGGCTGGTGCGCCTGCTGTACCGCGTGCCGGCGCGCGGGCTCTTCGGCTACCGCTCGGAGTTCCTGACCGATACGCGCGGGACGGGCATCATGCACCACCGGTTCCTGGAGTACGGGCCGTGGGCGGGGCCGCTGTCGGGGCGCTCGCGCGGCGTGCTGGTGTCCATGGAAAACGGCACCATCATCGCCTTTGCGCTCTTCTCGCTGCAGGAGCGTTCGACGCTCTTCGTCACCCCGGGCGATGCCGTGTATGAGGGCATGCTCATTGGCGAGAACTCGCGTCCGGGAGACATGGACGTGAACCCCTGCAAGGAAAAGAAGCTCACGAACATGCGCTCCAAGGGCGCGGACGAGGCCATCGTGCTGGAGCCGCCCCGCCAGATCACCCTCGAAAGCGCCCTCGAGTACATCGAGGATGACGAGCTGATCGAAGTCACCCCGCAGAGCATCCGCCTGCGCAAGCGCATGCTGGCCGCCAGCGACCGCAAGCGCGTCACGCGCGAAGTCAAGCGCGAGCGGGACCGCGCCTCGGCGTAACCCCCCGCCTCCGCTGCCGCAGTCACCATCCGGGCCCAGCCGATCACGGTGGGCCCGGGTTCGCGTCCGGGTGCGTTTTTCGGGGTGTCGGTGCGTTGTGTCGGCTTGCGCCCTGCGCGTCGCCTGCCGATACTCCCGCACAGCAGGCACACGCGTGCCCTTTCTTTCACACTCGCAGGAGAATCGTCCCATGTTGGAGCTGTTCGGGTCGTCGTCGATGGACGCGCTCGAAGAGAAGGTGCAGTCGTCGGTCTTCATGCTCGCCGCCGACGACGAGGAGTTCGATGACGAGGGCTTCGACGAGGATGATCTCGACGAGGACGAGGACGAGGACGACGTCGATTTCGACGATGACGACGATCTCGACGACGAGGACGACGACGATCTCGACGACGACGACGACGACGAGGACGACGACTACGACTTCGACGAGGACCTCGGCTACGGCGACGAGGACGACCCCGACGCGTGAGCGTGCGTCGCGTATCCCTCGTGGGATACCGGCGGAGGGAAGACGGGCGACCTCAGGGTCGCCCGTTGTGCGTTTCCCGGAGGCGTCGTCCTGGCTGAGCTCCGGCCACGGGGAGAGCAAGGAAAAGCGGGCTGCTCCCTTTACTCGAGCCCCCACCGGGGATACATTATGCGGCTCTGGTGGATTGGCACCCCGGTTCGGGTGTCTGGCACCGGGCCTGTAGCTCAGGTGGTTAGAGCGCACGCCTGATAAGCGTGAGGTCAGAGGTTCAACTCCTCTCAGGCCCACTGATCGGTTCGTCGCATTTCGCACAGGTACGCAAGGGCCCCGGACATTCCGGGGCCCTTTGCCTTAGGCTCACTGCATGCGCTCGTCCCTCCGTCCCCTCACCGCGGCCGTCCTGCTGGGCGCCGCCGGGTCGGCCGCCGCCCAGCCGCTGTCGGCAGGCGACTGCACCGCCGAGACCCACGCCCGCCTGCTCCAGCCGGTACAGGGCCACCCCGCCGCGGCACGTGCCGTCTGGCTCGACGCCCGTACGCTGCGCTGGCCGCAGGCGCCGCTCGATAGCGGCCGGTTCGTGCTGTATGCCAGCCGGGGGGCCTCGCTGACGGTGCGCCCGGGCGAACGAGTGGTGGGCGCCACCGACACGGTGCTGCTGGTGGTGCGTACCGGCTCCCTTGCCGCGCCGTTGGCGCAGGCCACCCGTCACGTGCTCCCCGGCGCCACCCTCTCACTGGCACGCGGCAGGCCAGTGTCACGCACGCTGCTGGCGGCGCCGCTGGTGCTCGTGCGTGAAGATGGGGAGGGACGGGTGCTGGCGGCCACACACACGCAGACCGCACGGGCAATTGACGCGCTATATGCCACCGCCGCCGAATCCGTGACGCTGGGGGCCCGGCCCACGACCGGGCAGCGCACCCGCTTTGCCCTCTGGGCACCAACCGCCCGGGAGGTGGCGGTGTGTCTCCACGAGGGAACGGGGGGCGCGCGCCTTGTACCGTTGCACCCCGATACCGTCAGCGGCGTGTGGGAGGCCACGGTCCCCGACGCGCCGCAGGGCACCGCGTATCGCTATGTCGTCGATGTGCATGTCCCCGGGACCGGGATCGTGCGCAATCGGGTCACGGACCCCTGGTCGCTTGCCCTCACGGCCAACTCCGCGCAGTCGGTGGTGGTAGACCTCGACGATCCGACGCTGGCGCCCCCGGGGTGGAACCGGCGCCGGCCGCCAGCGCTGGCCCATGCGGTGGATCAGGTCATCTACGAGCTGCACGTGCGCGACTTCTCCGTGCAGGATGAGCGCGTACCCGTGGCCCATCGCGGTCGGTATCTGGCGTTCACGGACACCGCGAGTCACGGCATGCGTCACCTGCAGGCACTCGCGCGCGCCGGTGTCACCGACGTGCATCTGCTGCCGGTGTTCGACCTCGCCAGCATTCCCGAGATCGGCTGCCACACGCCGGACGTGCGCGGCACACCCGCGGGAGAAGAGCAGCAGGCCACCGTCATGGCCACGGCCGGGAGCGACTGCTTCAACTGGGGCTACGACCCCTTGCACTACACGGTGCCCGAAGGCAGCTACGCCAGCGATGCCGGTGCCTATCAGGCCCGCATCCGCGAGTTCCGCCAGATGGTGCTGGCGCTCAACGCCGCCGGGGTGCGGGTGGGCATGGACGTGGTCTACAACCACACCACGGCAGCCGGTCAGTCGCCGCAATCGGTGCTCGACCGCATCGTGCCAGGCTACTTCCATCGGCTGGATGCCGACGGACGCGTGGCAACGTCCACCTGCTGCGCCAACACGGCCACCGAGCATCGCCTGATGGCGAAGCTCATGATCGAGTCGGCGGTGACGTGGGTGCGGCACTATGGCGTCAGCTCGTTTCGTTTCGATCTCATGGGGCACCAGCCGCGTGCTGCCATGGAGCGTCTCCAGCGCGCGGTGAACGCGGCCGCCGGCACCACCGTGCCGCTCATCGGCGAAGGGTGGAACTTCGGCGAAGTCGCCGATGGCCGGCGCTTCGTGCAGGCGTCGCAGCGTGCGCTGGGGGGCAGTGGCATCGCCACCTTCTCCGATCGCGCGCGCGATGCCATTCGCGGCGGCAGCGCCCTCGATGATGGCGTGGCGCAGCTACGCCACCAAGGCTGGGTGAACGGCCTGGGCTATGCCCCCAACACGGAGCGGCAGCAGCTCGACACGCCGGCCGCCGATCGCGCGGCGCTGCTCGAGGCTGCCGATCTCGTGCGACTGGGGCTCGCCGGCACATTGCGCGACTACCGCTTCGTTACCGCCAGCGGCGCGGTGCAGTCGGGGGCGTCGCTGCGCTACGGCGATCAACCCGCAGGGTATGTGCACACACCGGCCGAAGTCGTGAACTACGTGGAGAATCACGACAACACCACCCTGTTCGACGCGAACGTGCTGAAGCTGCCGCGCGGCACGACCATGGACGACCGGGCACGGGTGCAGCTGCTGGCGTCGGCACTGGTCCTCTTCAGTCAGGGCATCGCGTACGTACATGCGGGGCAGGAGCTGCTCCGCAGCAAGAGTCTCGATCGCAACAGCTTCGATTCGGGAGACTGGTTCAACAGCTACGACCCGACGGGCGCGCGACACGGATTCGGCCGTGGGCTGCCCCCGCGCAACGACAACGCGGCCAGCTGGCCGCTGCAGCGCGAGCGGCTGGTCGATACCGCGCTGGTGCCGTCGCCGGCAGCGGTGCGCTTCACGCGCGCCGCCTTCCTCGACCTGCTGCGCATCCGCGCGAGCTCCACACTCTTCCGGCTGCGCACGGCGGGGGAGGTGCGCACCCGACTGCGCTTTGCCAACGTGGGGCGTGCGCAGCAGCCCACGGTGGTCGCCGCCCATCTTGATGGCCGTGGACTGGCGGGTGCCAACTTCGCCGACCTGCTGTACGCCGTGAACGCCGACACGGTGGCGCACGAGGTGACAGTCCCGTGGCTGGCCGGCGCACCGCTGCAGCTGCATCCGGTGCTGGGCGCCCCCACGGCGGCCGACGCGCGCGTCCACAGCGCCCGCTGGGACCGTGCGCGTGGTGTGCTCACGGTGCCGCCACGCACCGCTGTGGTCTGGGGACGCCGCTAGTGCGGCACCGGTTGGGCGTTTCGCCCGTCGCCCCATGCAATAGCTTGCGCCCATGAACACGCGCAGTGAAATCTCTGCCTACGACACGTGGCAGGTGGGACGGGTGCCCGTCATGGACGCGGTGGTGGCCGTGGCGTCCAAGCCGGGCGTCATGGCCCACGGTGGTGCCGACGCCCCCGCCGGCATGCTGGCCGAAGCCGTGGCCGCCCGCCTGCCGTCGGCCGTTGGGGTACGGTCCCTGCACCTGGGCAGCGGCAATGGGCTCGTGCCCGCCGTGGCACAGGCTGTGGGTTTTGCGCCGCTCGCCTTCGACCGGTACGCGGCGAACGCCGAGGCCACCCGACGGTCGCTGCTCGCCTCCGCTCCCCAGGGCGAGCACGACGGCCACCCCGCACCGGCCGTGTTCCACGCGGCGTGCGTCAATCCGCACGTGGAGGCGGGCTCGTGCGAGCTGGCGACCATTCGCATTCCAACCGATAAGCTGGGCGTGCAGCTGGCCGTGGTGGAAGCCTTCCGCGCTCTCGCGGTGGGGGGACGGTGTCTGCTGGCGGGGGCGAACGACGAAGGCGCCAAGCCGGCGGCGCGCCTGTTGGAGCAGCTCTTCGGGGCGGCGCGGCTCGAGAACCAGCATAGTGGCTGTCGGCTGCTGTCGGCGGTGAAGATGCGCGAGGCGCCGGGAGACGCGGCGCTCACGCACATCCGCTGGCTCGACGGCGACGCGTTCTCCGAACAGCCGGTGGTCGCGGGCGGTACGTCGTTCGTGCTGGCCACGCGCCCCGGGGTGTTTTCGTGGGAGCATCTCGACGAGGCATCCGGCATTCTGGCCGACCTCATGCGCGTCGACGACGGCGAGTCCGTGCTCGACCTGGGGTGTGGTGCCGGCGTACTGGGGGTGGTGGCCGCACGCCTCACCCCGACCGGCTCGGTGTGCATGCTCGACGCCGACGCCGACGCCATCCGCTGCGCTCAGCGCACCGCCCGGCTGGCGGAGTGCTCCAACGTGGACGTGCGGGCCAGCGATGTGTGCCGCGCCGTCGCTGAGCGCACCTTCGATGTGGTGGTGAGCAATCCGCCGTTTCACCTGGGCAAGGGCACCGATCTGGCCATTCCGCGCGCCTTCATCGAGCAGGCCCATGCGCGGCTGCATCGCGGCGGGCGCCTGTATCTGGTGGCCAACCGCACGCTGCCGTACGAACGCCTCATCGCCGAGGTCTTCGGCGAGGTGCGCACGGCGCACGACGGACGCCGCTTCAAGGTCATCGGCGGGGTGCGCCGTGCCTGAGGAGCGCGAGCCGCGGCCTGCTGGTGAGCCTGCACGGGCGCCCGCCTGGGCTCCGGCGTGGATTCCCGCGCGGCTCCTCCGCTGGCTCACGCTGTCCAACCTCTTTACCGCCGCCGTCGTGCTGTGGGCGGCGCCACGCTGCTGGCCGCACGTGGAGGCCCTGCTGGGCGTGCGGCAGCGCGCCGCGCTGCGACCGGACTACGCCGTGACCACGCGGGGCGGCGACCGGCTCACCGCCGACAGTCTTCGCGGACGCGTCGTGTTCGTGAACGTGTGGGCAACCTGGTGCCCACCGTGCCGGGCGGAGATGCCGGCGTTGCAGCAACTCGCCAACGCCTATGCCGCCGACGGGCTGGTGATGTTGGGGCTGTCGGTGGATCGCGGTCCGGCGCAGGCGGTGGACGCCTTTCTCGCCGAGCGCGACATCAGCTATCCGGTGGCGATCGTCACCGATGAGGTCATCACCGCCTTCGGTGGCGTGCGCGGGTACCCTACGAGCTTTCTCGTCGACCGGCAGGGCGTGGTGCGCCACACCGTGATGGGCCCGGTGGGCCCCCTCACGCTGCGGCCGGCCATCAAGCGCCTGCTGGCCGAACGCCCCACGGCTACCGCGACCCCTTCGCCTCCAGCACGGCCAGACGCAGTGCGCTGACTTCCTCGGGAGACAGCACGCGCCAGTGTCCGAGTGCCACGCCCGTCAGGTCGAGCGGGCCGAAGGTGGCGCGGTGCAGCGTCACCACATGATGGCCCACGGCAGCGAACATGCGCCGCACCTGGTGATAGCGTCCCTCGCTGATCGTCAGACGAAGCTGCCGCGGCGCCTGTGCCGTCAGCACCGCCGGACGCAGGGGAGCATCGTCTCCCTGCAGCCGCAGCGTCCCGCTGGCAAACCGCTCGGCCTCTTCCCCCCGTAACGGGTCGGAAAGCGTCACGTCGTAGCCTTTCGGCAGGTGCCATCGCGGGGACGTCAACTGGTGATTCAGCGGGCCGTCATCGGTGAGCAGCAGCAGGCCGCTCGTGTCGGCGTCGAGACGCCCCACGGTAGCCAGCACGGGGGTGCGCTGCAACCATCGCGGTGGCGCCAGGTCGTACACAAGCGGCGGCCGATCGCGCGTGGAGCACACGTAGCCCACGGGCTTGTGCAGCAGGACCACGGACCCGGGCGGAGGATCGAGCGGGGCACCGTCCAGGCGCACATCATCGTGGGCAAACGGATCGGCGTCCCGCAGGATGGCCCCGCTGGCCGAACGGACCTGCCGACTGGCAACCAGCCGTTCGCACTCCTTGCGGGTGCCGTAACCGAGGCGGGCGAGATAGCGGGCGAGGGACACGCGAAGCGCTGAGGGCGGGGCAGAAGGATCGAAACGGGCCCGTGCATTATACTGCCGGAGCCATTGCCGGGGGCCCGTGCACGCCATCGGCCCGCTCGCGGCGCTCCCGTAGGGCGCCCTGCACATTCCCATTCGTTCCGAGCTCGCATGCCGCGTCGCCCTGCCATCACCACCAGTGACTTCTACGACTGGTTTTCCACGGTGCCCGACGAGGTCAACGCGGAGCGCCTCGCCTTGCGGCAGTTCATGACGGAGGAGTGGGAGCCGCAGGCGAACGAATGGTGGGAGAAGGGGGAGTTCCCCCGCGACTACCTCATAGCGCGCATGAAGGCGTTGGACCTGTTGCGGCATCGGTACACGCCGGCCCACGCACCTGTGGCCACCGTGTCGGACGGACTGCTCAGCATGGAGTTCGCACGCGTCGATCCCTCACTGGCCACCTTCTTCGGTGTGCACGCCGGGCTGTGCATGAGCGCCATTGCGCTGTGCGGGTCACTGGAGCAGCAGGAGGAGTGGTTGCCGGCGTTGCGTCGGTGGGAGTTGGTGGGCGCGTTTGGTCTCACCGAACCCGATGTGGGGTCGGGGGTCGCGCGCGGACTCACGACCACCTGTCGGCGCGACGGCGACACGTGGGTGCTGAACGGCCAGAAGAAGTGGATCGGCAACGCCACCTGGTGCGACGTGGTGGTGATTTGGGCGCGTGACGAAGCCGACGCGACGGTGAAGGGGTTCATCGTGCGGACCGCGCTGCCGGGGTACTCGGCGGAGCTCATGCGCGGCAAGATCGCGCAGCGCACGGTGCACAACGGCCTCATTACCATGCGCGACCTTCGGGTGGCGGAAGCCGACCGGTTGCAGCGTGCCACCTCGTTTGCCGATACCCAGCGGGTGCTGGTCACGGCGCGCTGCGGGACGGCGTGGCAGGCGGTGGGATGCGCGATGGGGGCGTACGAACACGCGTTGCGTTACGCCGGCGAGCGCAGCCAGTTCGGTCGTCCCATCGCCTCCTATCAGCTGGTACAGCAGATGCTGGTGAAGATGCTGGGCAACGTGACGGCCATGATCGGCGTGGCGCTGCGGGCGTCGGAGCTGCAGGACCGGTTGGGTCCCCGCGATGAGCACTCGGCGCTGGCCAAGCAGTTCTGCGCGGCCAGGTGCCGCGAAACGGTAGCGCTGGCGCGGGAGGCGCTGGGCGGCAACGGCATCCTGCTCGAGTATCACGTGGCGCGATTGTTTGCCGACGCCGAGGCCATCTACAGCTACGAAGGGTCGAATGAGATCAACACCATGATCGTGGGGCGCGCCATTACTGGCCACTCCGCGTTCGTGTAGCGACCGGCGGGCGGGCGCCTCAGTCGTCGAGCCCGTACACCACGGTGGTCACGACCCGCACGCGCTTGCGCACCTGGCTCTCTTCCGTGATTCCCGCCGCCTGGTCGCGCGGCAGGATCTCGAAGACGCCCTGGCTGGCCGTGCGGATACCGGAGAGGGTGCTGTTCGCGTCGCGCGCAAACTGCTCGGCGCCTTCGCGCGCCCGGGCGGTGGCTTCGGCAATCATGGCCGGCTTGAGCGCATTGAGGCCAGTGAAGACGAAGGTGGGGCCACCGCCGCCGTACTCCTGACCGCTCGACAGCACCACCCCGTTGCGGACCAGCTCGGGGACACGCTGGCTGGCGGCCTGCACCTTGTCCACGTCGGCGGAGCGCACCACGAGCGTCTGGCGAATGATGTAGCGGGCGGTGTTGGCGTAGCCGCCCACCGTCCGGGCGTCTTCCACCCGGAACTCCTGCACCGTGATCTCGGAGGCGGCGGAGTCGAGCCCGCTTTCACGCAGGAACCCGCGCACCTGCTGCACGTTGCGCTCGAGAGCGGCGTTGGCGCGCCCGAGGTCATCGTCGGTGGCCACCAGGCGCAGCGGCCAGATGGCGAGGTCGGCCTTGGCTTCGCGCTCGGCGACGCCCTTCACCGCGACGGTGCGATCGGCGGTGCGCATGCGGGCGAAGCCGGTGCCAATCAACGCGCCAGCGCCGGCCACCCCCACGGCCAGCACGAGGGCGCCGAGCAACAGGGGCGTGGAAAGAGCCGGCCGAGCAACCGTGGTCATGGGCACTGTCTGAAGAGGTGGAGAACGGCGGAGCACGTCATTTTCCGTGTAAACCCGTCGGGGGGCAAGGGGGCCATGTCCCACGCGTTGTGCACACGCTCAGCTCTGCGCGGGCAAGCGGATGTCCACGCGGCACCCGCCGGTGGACTGGTTGCTCATGCGGAAGGCGTAGCGGTCGCCATAGAGCATGGCGAGCCGTGAGCGCGTGTTGGTGAGCCCAATGCCCAACCCGTCCACCGATGGCACCGCCGCGAGAAAACGCCCGCTCGTGGTGAGGAGTCCATCGAGCCCCTTGCCGTTGTCCTCCACGACGATCTCGAGACTGCCACCCACGCGCACGAGACGCACGGCGATCGACTGATCGGGGTGCCCCGGCGCCAAGCCGTGCTTGAGGGCGTTCTCCACGATCGGCTGCAGCAGGAAGCTCGGCACCAGGAGATCGACGGCGTTGGGGTCCACGTCGATGTCCACGTCCAGCCCGCTGCCGTAGCGAACGCGGGCGATCTGCAGGTAGAGCTCCACCAGCTCGATCTCCTGCCAGACGGGGATGAGCGACTGCCCTGCCGACCGCAGCGACAGCCGCAGCAGATCGCTGACGCGAATGAGGGTGCGTTGCGCCTCTTTCACGTTCATCTCCATCAGCTCGGCCACCGAGTTGAGCGCGTTGAAGAGGAAATGCGGATTGAGCTGCATGCGCAGCGCTTCCAGCTGCGTGCGCGCGAGCTTCTGTTCGAGCTCCGCCGCCGCGCGATCACGCTCACGATACCGCCGCACGAACTCGACCATGTACGCGGCCCCAAGCACGGCCCAGTAGAGCACGACTTGGATATCCAGATGATTGACGATCACCACGCGCAGGGCGAACGCATAGGTCGTGACCTGCCCGACAGCGCCGAACACGTGATCGAGCCAGGCAATGGCCAGCACGTTGGCCGCACTGATCATCACGGTGAAGCCGGCGTGCAGGGCCAGCCACGGCAGAACGCGGGCCGTGTCGAGTTGCACGCGATCAACGAGGGTGAGAATCAGCTGCGACCAGAGCCCCCACAGCATCCAGGCCGAGCCCTGCCAGAGCAGCGCCGTGCCGATCCCGTAGTGGACGCCGGAGGTGTCGCCCACCACGGTGAGTTGCAACGCGGCGAGTGAGGAGGGCACCACCCAGATGCTGGCAAACAGCACGCGGGTGAGCCGCCGCAGCCGTGCGCCCTCGTCGGCAATCGTGAGCGGAAGTGACGAGTTGGTCATGGATGAGACAAGACGCGTATGGGGATGACAGGACGAATGCGACCCGGCGGTATACCGCGCTGGTGCTCAGGCGAACTCTGGAGCGGGAGCGGGGTACTGGGGCGCAGCGGACAGCGTGTCACGGTGCGGCGGCACTTCCCTCCTTCGGGCTTCGGTGCAACCGTTCGAGACAGCGTGGGCCACGACCCAGGCAACCACACTCCGCAATCTGGTGTTTGTCACCGGTCTGGGTATCCGCTGGCGATCGCGACATTGGTCTCAGGCGGTATGATCGTCGAAGCGTAACCGTCACGTCGCACCTCCCGACGTGATGGCCCGGTGCGCTTCGGTTCGTCAACGGGAGGGGAGAAGGTACGAGTGCGAGTCCTCATTGTGGATGACGAGACGCTGGCCCGCCAGCGCGTACGCCGCCTGCTGCAGAATGAATCCGACGTGGAAATCGTGGGCGAGGCCGAGTCGGGGCTCGAGGCGGTCACCATGATTCGCGAACTGCGTCCGGATCTGGTGTGCCTCGATGTGCAGATGCCCGGGCTCGACGGCTTCGGCGTGCTGCAGGAGATCGATGGTGGCCCGGTTCCCATGGTCCTGTTTGTCACCGCGTACGATGAGCACGCGCAGCGCGCGTTCGATGTGCACGCCGTGGATTACGTGCTCAAGCCGGTCGATGGCGATCGCTTCCGCGCGGCCTTCGACAAGGCACGCAAGCAGCGCGCGAACGCCGTGGCGGCCGAACGGCTGGGTGAGCTGCTCGAAACGGTGCGTCGTCTTGCCGACGGTGCTGGCGAAACGCGCGACGGGGCCGCGGCCCTCGCCGGTTTGGCCCCGGACGCGGGCGGCAACAGCACCGCGATGGCGGCAGCGCCGACGGCGGCGGCAGCCGCCGCGCCGAGTGGCAGTTACGCCAGCCGTATTCTGGTCAAGCAGGACGGCCGCATGTTCTTCGTGAAGACCACCGAAATCGACTGGATCGAGGCCGATCGCAACTACGTCCGCCTACATGTGGGGAAGACGGCGCACACCATCCGGGAGCGCATCTCGCATCTCGAGGAAACGCTCGATCCGCGACTCTTCGCCCGCATCCACCGCTCCACCATCGTGAACCTCAACCGGGTGCGCGAGATGCAGCAGTGGTTCTCGGGAGACTACGTCGTGATTCTCGAGGATGGGACGCGGTTGCGCCTCAGTCGCCATTATCGCGACCGGGTGGAAAAGCAGGTCGGCGTCTAGGCACCGTGCACATGCGCGTCCGGCGTCGGTGATTCCGTGATGGAATCCATGCGGCCGTTGCTGGCCGCCAGCCGCCCGAGCTGGCAGGCGCACCTCGTGCACTGGCTGGTGGCGGCGCGCATGCGCCCGCATGCGCTGCGCCCCATCGATCCGCTGTGGGTGCGCGCCAACATGGGCAAACCCCGCGGACCCCGCCGGCTCATGGCGCGATCCACCGGGGCGCGCTTCGCAGTGCGACCGGCGACCAGGGGGTGGCCAGGCGGGGAACACCTGGTCTGGCCTGCGGCCTCCCCCGGTGCTCCCACGCTGTTGTACCTGCACGGCGGCGGCTATATCGCCTGCTCCCCCGAGACCCATCGGTCTCTCGTCGGGTCGCTGGTGCGGCGTACGGGCGGCGAGGCGTGGGTGCCACAGTATCGTCTGGCCCCCGAACATCCGCATCCCGCTGCACTCGAGGACGCGCTGTCGGCCTACCGGTTCCTGCTGCGCGATCAGCGGGTGGCGCCCGAGCAACTGGTGGTGGCTGGGGACTCGGCCGGTGGGGGGCTCGCCCTGGCCCTCGTGTTGGCCCTGCGTGACGCGGGTGAGCCGCTCCCGGCGGCCGTGGTCACCTTCTGTCCCTGGACGGACATGGCGGCGACCGGCGCGTCGCTCTACGAGAACAGCGAGCGGTGTGCCATGTTCGCCGGCGAAACGATCCGGCGGGCGGCCGGGTTTTATGTGGGCAACGGCGACCCGAGCGCCCCCACGGTCTCGCCGCTGTACGGCGACTATCGCGGGTTCCCCCCGTTGCTGGTGCACGCCAGCGCCGACGAAGTGCTGCGCGATGATGCCGTGCGGGTGGCGGAGCGCGCGCGCGAAGCCGGTGTGCGTGTGGAATGCGCCCTCTGGCCCCGTGTGCCTCATGTATGGCAGTTCTTCGCGGCGGTGCTTCCGGAAGCCCGCGAATCGCTGACGCGCACGCGGGACTTCATTGCGCGTCACACGGCGGGCAGGTCCTCGGCGTAACGGTGTGATCCCGGCAGCATGGTCGTTCGAACGACCGTGACCGCTGGCGTGACGATCCGTGACGAGGGGACACGCAGGGCGTCCAGCGGAAAGCCCATGCCCATGTCCGACGACATTTTCCCCCCGTATCGCCAACCCGACTGGTACCCGCTGCAGCGCGTGTTGGCGAGCGTGTTCGGCGTGGTCGCCATCGACGCCACGGGCGCCTTCTGGTTCATCGGCTTCGTGCCCGGGCCCGTGGATGTCGGCGAACTGCGCCTGTATGAACACAGCGAGACCAGGCGACGGCTGGCGCTGGACTCCACGGGCGGAGCCTACCGCTGGCTGGACGGCGTGGGGCGCTACGTGCGGGTGGATGATGAGGATGCGTTGGTCGAGGCGCTCGTCTAGTCGGCGGCAGCGACCGATATAACACGCATGTCCCCTGAAGTCGCCGGAACGGGCGGCGCCGCTAGCGGCGTCCCGATTCCGCCGTCCACCGCTGTGCGGCCGGCGGCGCCGTCGCGCGCCGTGGTGCCGGTTCAACGCACCGGAACGGCGCTCTCCCCCAGCACCTCGCCCTTGGGGCGAAGCGGGGTGCCGCTCGACACGCTGCTCGCCATTGGCGATGCCGTGGAGACGCGGGATACGGTGGCCCCGGTGGCCATGGAAATGGGGCTGGAGAGCGCACGCCGCCAGTTGCTCCAGCGGCAGCCGGAGGGGGCGCTCGCCGTACTCGATACCATCTGGGCGGGGGCCGCCGACAGCGAGGAGGGCTGGTACCTGCGATCCGGCGCGCTCACCGTGCTTGGGCATCCGCTCGAAGGCGAACGCGTTGCCGGACAGGGGTTGGAATCGCAGCCCGATTCCCGGGCGTTGCGCCTGCTGCAATCGGTGGCACGCGCCATGGTTGGCGACCTCTCGGGGGCGCGGGCGGCGCTGCACGCGGCGCTCGAGCGTACCCCCGCCGACCCGGTTCTGCTGGCGCAGCAGGCGCTGCTGCTGGCCCGACAGGGCCACGCCGACGACGCGGCGGCCCTGCTTTCCGCCCTCGCTGCCGACGTGCCGGAGCACCCGGCGCTGGCGTGGGCGCGCACGGCAGTGCGTACGGCCAACCGGGACCGCGATCGCAGCATGGCTCGGGCGGCGACCCTCATCACCGATGACGCGCGACCGGTCGCGGCAGAACGCGCCGAGGCCGTGGGCGACCCCGTCGTGGCCGGCGACGGCGCCCCGGATGGCGACATGGTGACGACCGCCTTCGCGCGTCTGGGAGCCCGGCTCCGTCATGAGGACCCCCCCGCGTTGCAGCATCATCTGCGCGCACTGCTCCGGGCCTGCTCGGCAGGCGGAGCACTCGCCAGCGCCTGCACGCCGTCCGAGGCGCACGCGAGTCGTCAACTGTTGCTCGCGCTGACAGGAGCAATCGACGAGCCGCGGCACCACGGTGTGCCCCGCCCCTTCGCGAGCGAGGCACGGCCGATCACGCCTGACAGTCCGGCGCCGCTGCAGACGCTGGTACGGCAACTGGTACCGGTATTGCGGCGGGGGCGGAGCATGGCCAGCGTCGCGGTATCGTCTCGCGTGTCGCCGCCCGTGGCGTCGCCCCACACGGCGGTGATCGAGGCGGAGCGCCTCCTGCGGCGTCACGGTGCCACGGTGCCCCCGGCCGTGCGTGCGCTGCTCGCGGTCCTGGTGGCGGGCGCTGCCGGCGACCCGGATCCGATCGCACCGCGCACCGCTGCCAGCGACGACCGGGCAGGAGAGACGCCTGCCGCCGGCACCGCCGCAATCCGCTCTCGCACCTCGGCGGGCGTGGACGGCGTGGCCACCGACGAGGCGGAGCAGGGGCCGCTCGTTCCCGTGCGTCTCGGGCTGTCACTGCTGGCGGAATCTGCCGTGACCCGGGCCCTGGAACGCGCGCAGGAGCCGCTGGGCAACTCGGTCCGGCTCCCGCTGCACGGTCTCGATGCGTGCGTGCCGCATGGCGGCGCGCGCACCACACCGACGGGGTGGGAGATATCGGTGGGTGCGGGTCCGCCGCGTGCAGTGGACGGTACCGGCTGGGGTGAGGCGCGCGCGCGCGCGGCGGTGCAGGACGTGCCGGCCGATGGCTCACGCAGCGCGGCGCTGCCGGCCATCGTGATGGGAGCGGGCGCGCTGGGCGCCGCAATGAACGGTGCCGCCTCGATTGCTGCCGTGCTGGGGGCCGTGGCCATGTGGCTCCTGTTACGCAGACCGTCGCCGCCCCCCACGCAGGACTGATTAGATTGCCGCCGGCGTCGCATTGGCACCGCTGCCGGTGTGGGCGCCACGTGCCCCGTCAGAACCCGACTCTCCCATGGCCCAGTCCACTTCCGCGCCGGTGACGGCGTTTCTGCGTCACCACTATCGGCACTTCAACGCCGCGGCACTCATCGACGCAGCCGATGGGTACATTCGCCACCTCGACCAGGGCGGCAAGATGATGGTCACGCTGGCCGGCGCCATGAGCACGGCGGAGTTGGGCATCTCGCTGGCCGAGATGATCCGGCAGGACAAGGTGCACATGATCACGTGCACGGGGGCGAACCTCGAGGAAGACATCTACAACCTCGTGGCGCATGATCACTACGCCCGTGTTCCCAATTACCGCGACCTTACGCCCGAAGACGAGCAGAAACTGCTCGATCAGCATTTCAATCGCGTGACGGACACGTGCATCCCGGAGGCCGAGGCCATTCGGCGCATTGAGAAGGCCGTGCTCGAGGAGTGGCAGGCGGCTGACCGGGCGGGCGAGCGCTACTTCCCGCACGAGTTCATGTACCGCATCCTCAACAGCGGGAAGCTCAAGGAGTTCTACCAGATCGACCCGAAGGACTCCTGGATGGTCGCGGCGGCCGAGAAGCAGATCCCCATCATCGTGCCGGGGTGGGAAGACAGCACCAACGGCAACATCTATGCGGGTCACTGCATGGAAGGGGACATCAAGAATGTCCACACCGTGCGCAGTGGCATCGAGTACATGATGTACCTTGCCGACCTCTACACGGCGATGACGAAGGAGTCGACGATCGGCTTCTTCCAGATCGGTGGCGGCATAGCCGGCGACTTTCCCATCTGCGTGGTACCGATGCTGCACCAGGACCTGCAGCGCACCGAGGTGCCACTGTGGGGCTACTTCTGCCAGATCAGCGACTCCACCACGTCGTACGGCTCCTACTCGGGCGCGGTGCCGAACGAGAAGATCACGTGGGGCAAGCTGGCCATCGACACGCCCAAGTACATCATCGAGTCCGACGCCAGCATCGTGGCGCCGCTCGTCTTTGCCATCGTCCTCGGCCAGTAACGGCTAGCGGGCAATCGTATCGCCCGGTGCCGGTTTGGGCACCCGCAGGCGCTGCCCCACCTTGATGTCGTCCTGCCCCAGCCGGTTGAGCTGGCGCAGGACGTCCGGCGAGGTGCGGTAGCGCCGGGCGAGCCCGGTCAGCGTTTCGCCGCGTCGCACGATGTGCGGCACGTACTCGTCCGCGGGGCGCGGCGCGCTGCGTGTGGTCCCTGCCGATTCCTGCTGCTCCCGCGTGGCCACGCCGCGCGCGCGCGCACTGGCCTGCGCCACCCGCTCCGCCTCGGGCCATGAGGCGTCATCCACGATGAAGTCCACGCTGGTACCGGGGGTGCGCAGGACGAGCCCGCGCCCGCGCCCGCGAAAGATGGTGCGCGGCTCCAGAGTGAATGCCGCGTCGTACGGATAGCTCTCCACCAGCAGCGCGAGCGGCCCGTCGTCGCGCGGCCGCAGCAGCGGTGTGGGGGGCGCACCCACATACAGCAGCCGCCGGTCGGTGGCCACCACGACGCCGAACGATTCGCGCCACATGTCGGTCCACCGGCGCTGCGACGCGAACGCCTGCGCCACGATGCGTTCGCCGGGAGCCATGGCCGACTCGACCTCCCCCAGGGCGGCATCCCGCGCCAGGCGCCGCGCGCCAATGGGGGGCACGATGGCGGCCGCTGCCACCAGTGTCACCGTGCCGACCAGTGCCGTCGTGGAGGTCAGGGCCACGATCCCCCGCACCCACAGCGAACGCTGGCGGCGTTCCGGTGGCGTGCCGGCAGTCAGCCATTCCTTGGTGGTGCGCGGGGTGGTCATGCGGTGAAGTGTAGGCAGGTAACCAACGCTGGCGTACCGCGTGCGCCGTAGCGAGCATTCGTGCGGTGCGCGCCGTTTCCCGGCGCAAGGCTGACCCGACCCTTTCTCCGGCACATTCCGGTGCTCCGTGCCTGCTGACGATCTGCCACTCTGGCGTCCCGCTGCCGCCGATGTCGCGGCCGCGCAACTCACGCGCTTTCGTGAGGGGCTCGTGGCGCGCGGTGTCGTCCCCGCGCACGTGCACGACGCGCACGCACTGCAACGCTGGTCGGTGGAGCACCTCGCCGAGTTCTGGGCGGCCGTCTGGCAGGCCGCCGAGATCGTGGCCGATGGACCGGGGGCGGCCCACGCCCCCTGGCGTGCCGTCCTCGAGCAGGGGGAGGTCATGCAGCCGCCGCATGCCGGACCACAGGGCCATATCGGGCCGCAGTGGTTTACCGGCACGCGCCTCAACTTCGCCGAACAGCTGCTGCGCCGCCGCGACGATGGGGTGGCGCTGGTCGCGTGGAACGAACAGGGAGCACAGCGCCGCATCACGTATGCCGAGCTGGCCGCACAGGTGGCGCAGTGCGCCGCCGCGCTGCGCGCCCTGGGGGTCGGCCCCGGTCACCGTGTGGCCGGGTGGATGCCCAACCTGCCGGAAACGGTGATCGTCATGCTCGCGGCCGCAGCCATTGGCGCCACATGGTCCAGCTGCTCCCCCGATTTCGGCACCAAGGGCGTGCTCGACCGCTTTGGCCAGATCGCCCCCACCGTACTCGTGGCGGCCGACGGCTACCGGTACGCCGGCAAGGAGATCGACTGTCTCCCCCGGCTGCGCGAAATCGCGGCGGCCATCCCGTCGTTGGTGGCGGTGTGGGTGGTGCCATATCTGCGTATGGCGCCCTCGCTCGACACGGTGCCCGGTGCCGTGCATTTCCCCGAGGTGCTGGCGGCCCACGACCACGATCGCACGCCGCGCTTCGAGCGCCTCCCGTTCGATCACCCGCTCTACATCCTCTACTCGAGCGGAACGACCGGACTGCCGAAGTGCATGGTGCACGGGGCCGGCGGCACGTTGCTGCAGCATTGGAAAGAGCTGGCGCTGCACACCGATCTGCGGGCCGGTGATGTGCTCTTCTACTTCACCACCTGCGGGTGGATGATGTGGAACTGGCTGGTGTCAGGGCTGGCCCTCGGCGCCACGGTGGTGCTGTACGATGGCGCGCCGCTGGCGCCGGACCCCACCATTCTCTGGCGCATGGCGGCGGCGGAGCGCGTGACCGTATTCGGCACGAGTGCGAAGTATCTGGCCATGTGCGAGAAGGAGGGGGTCGTTCCGCGGGAGTGTGCTGATTTGCGGGCACTCAAGGTGGTGCTCAGCACCGGCAGTCCGCTGGCCTCGCACAGCTACGACTATGTCGCGCGCGCGGTGGGCTCGGGGGTTCGGCTGTCGAGCATCAGCGGGGGGACCGATATCGTCAGCTGCTTCGCCCTGGGAGATCCCACGGGGCCGGTGCATCGCGGCGAACTGCAGATGCGCGGGTTGGGCATGGCGGTGGAGGTGTTCGATGAGCAGGGGGCTCCCGTGCGCGGGGTGCCGGGGGAACTGGTGTGCACGAAGCCGTTCCCCAGCATGCCCGTGGCCTTCTGGAACGATCCCGACGGGGCGCTCTATCGCGCCGCCTACTTCGAACAGATTCCCGGCGTGTGGCGCCATGGCGATTGGGCGGAGATCACGCCGCACGACGGGCTCGTGATTCATGGCCGCAGCGATGCCACGCTCAATCCGGGCGGGGTCCGCATTGGCACGGCCGAAATCTACCGGCAGGTCGAACAGATCCCCGAGGTGGTGGAGTCGCTGGTCGTGGAGCAGACGATCGGCGACGGCGACTCCCGGGTGGTGCTCTTCGTGCGGCTGCGTGAGGGGCACGACCTCACGGAGACGCTGCAGCAGCAGATCCGCCACCGCATCCGCGAGCACGCCAGCCCCCATCACGTCCCCAGGGTGATCGTGGCCATTGGCGACCTGCCGCGCACGATCAGCGGCAAGATTACGGAGCTGGCGGTGCGCGAGGTCATCCATGGGCGCCCCGTGAAGAACGTGGATGCCCTCGCCAACCCTGCTGCCCTCGAGTTGTTTCGGGATCTTCCCGCCCTGCGTCTTCCCTTGCCCCCCCGCTGATCATGAACCGCGTGCTGCGTGGGCGACCGCCCGCTGGGGCGTCATGGTGACCCAGGTGCTGGCCCTGCCACCGTCGCGCGCGGCCGCTCAGGCTGCTTCGGCGGCCCGATCCGCACCCACCCGGCCGTACACCTGCACGGCCGGGCTGGTGCAGCAGAACATCCTGAGCGCCGCGCTGTACGAGAAGATTGCGGATCGCATCATCGCGAAGCCGTAGGCCGACCCTTAGCTTACCTTCATGTTTCTGAGCCCGCCGGCAGAGGACCAGCGGCAGCGCGCGTGGATCGGCGCGCTGCCCCGTTCTCACATCTGAGAGTCGAGAGGTTGGTGTACGCCGCGTGACGCCCCGGTCGGGCGCACGCCGCTTCGCGTTGTCTTCCTCATCGCCCTTCACTCTGCAGGTACACGCATGGCCACGCTCACGCTTCCCGAAACGGGCGCCGAACAGGACGCCTTCCCCATCAACGGCACCGACTACGTCGAGTTCTACGTCGGGAACGCCAAGCAGGCGAGCCACTATTACCGCGCCGCCTTCGGCTATTCCCTGGTGGCGTATCGCGGCCCCGAAACCGGCGTGCGCGACCGCGCCAGCTACGTGATGCAGCAGGGGAAGATCCGCCTCGTCCTCACCACGGCGCTGTCCCCCGAATCGCCCATCGCCGCGCACGTCCACCGGCACGGAGACGGGGTCAGGGACTACGCGCTCTGGGTGGATGACGCCCGGCTCGCCTACGAGACGGCGCTCGCCCGTGGCGCGATCCCCGTGCAGCCGCCAACCGAGATGCAGGACGAACACGGGACGGTGGTCATCGCGGCCATCGGGACCTATGGCGACACCATCCACTCGCTGGTCGAGCGGCGCCACTATGCGGGCGTCTTCCTCCCCGGCTTCCGTCCGGTCACGCCGCATTACCAGCCGGCCAGCGTGGGGCTCAAGTTTGTCGACCATTGCGTCGGCAACGTGGAGCTGGGGCGCATGAACCACTGGGTGACGTACTACGCCAACGTGCTCGGCTTCCGCAATCTCATCACCTTCGACGACAGCGACATCAGTACCGAGTACTCGTCGCTCATGTCCAAGGTGATGGCCAACGGCAACGACAAGATCAAGTTCCCCATCAACGAGCCCGCCTCGGGGAAGAAGAAGTCGCAGATCGAGGAATATCTCGACTTCTACGGCGGGCCCGGCGCGCAGCATCTGGCGCTGGCCACCGACGACATCCTCGCCACCGTCACCGCTTTGCGCGATCGCGGGGTGGAGTTCCTGTCGATCCCCACGTCGTATTACGACGAGCTGCAGGCGCGTGTGGGGCGCATCGATGAGCCGGTGGAGGAGTTGGCCCGCCTCGGCATCCTCGTCGATCGGGACCCCGATGGCTATCTGCTGCAGATCTTCACCAAGCCGGTCGAAGATCGGCCCACCCTCTTTTTCGAGATCATTCAGCGCAAGGGGGCCACGAGCTTCGGCAAGGGCAACTTCAAGGCGCTGTTCGAGAGCATCGAGCGCGAGCAGGAACTGCGCGGCAATCTCTGACCCTCCGAGCCGATCATGCCCATCTACCATCAGCTCGGGTCCATCCCGCGCAAGCGCCACATCGTGTTCCGGCGTCCCGACGGCGGCCTCTATGCCGAAGAACTCATGGGACACGAGGGGTTCGTCGGCACGTCGTCGCTGCTGTACCATACCCATCCGCCCACCACGGTCCTGTCGGCGCGCAAGCTGCGTGACCTGCGTTGGGAAGAAGACACCGACACGTCGTTGCGGCATCGCCACTTCCTCACGTCGCGCATCGCGCGCGGCGGCTCGCCCACCCTCGATCGCCTGCCGCTGCTCTTCAACAGCGACATCGGCATGCTGTACGTCGAGCCCGATGTCACCGACAGCCACTTCTATCGCAATTCGCAGGCCGATGAGGTGGTGTACGTGGTGGAAGGGCACGGGGTGCTCGAGTCGGTGTTTGGCGACCTGCCGTATCGCCCCGGCGACTATGTGGTGATTCACCGCAACATCACCCATCGCTGGCGTCTCGACCCCGGCGAGGGGCCCAGCAAGTTCCTCGTCATGGAGAGCCGTGGGCACATCCGGTTCCCCAAGCGGTATCGCAACGACTTCGGGCAGTTGCTCGAAGGCGCGCCGTTCAGCGAGCGCGACATCCGTCGCCCAATGCTGCTGGAGCCGCGCGACGAGAAGGGCGCGTTCCCGATCGTGGTGAAGCAGTACGACGCGCTCAACGAACTGGTGCTCGATCACCACCCGTTCGATGTGGTGGGGTGGGATGGCTACTTCTATCCGTGGATCTTCAACATTCACGATTTCGAGCCCATCGTGGGGCGCATCCATCAGCCGCCGCCGGTGCATCAGACGTTTCAGGGCGACGGTTTCGTGATCTGCAGCTTCTGCCCCCGCCCCTACGACTTCGATCCGGAGGCGGTGCCGGCGCCGTACAACCACAGCAACGTGGACTCCGACGAAGTGCTCTTCTACGCGTCGAGCGAATTCATGAGCCGCAAGGGCATCGAGTACGGCTCCATCACGCATCACCCCGATGGGCTGCCGCACGGGCCGCATCCGGGGCGTGCGGAGGCGAGCATCGGGGCCAAGTACACGAACGAGCTCGCGGTGATGATGGACAGCTTCCGGCCGCTCAAGGTGGCCAAGTCGGCGCTGTCGATCGAGGATCCGCGATACCATCAGAGCTGGATCGACGCCCAGCACGCGCAGTTCAGTCCACCCACCTCCTGATGCCACGCCTCTCCTCGCGGTTTTCGGCCTTCCCGGTCTATCCGCTGGCGCACATCCCGGCGCGCAAGAAGGCGCTCGTCGCGGCGGGAGTGGATGTCATCGACCTGGGCGCCGGCGACGCCGATCTCCCTCCCCCCGCTGGCGCCGTCTCCGCGCTGCAGGCGGCCGCCGAGGTGCCGGCCATGCAGCGCTACGGCTTCGGCCTCGGGCATGTGCCCTTTCGCGAGGCGATCAGCGCGTGGATGCAGACGCGCTTCGGGCAGCCAGTCGATCCCATGACCGAGATCGTGCCCCTGCTCGGCAGCAAGGAGGGCTTGGCGCACATCGCCTTCGCGTATCTCGGTGCGGGCGATGTGGCCATCATCCCGGACCCGGCGTATCAGGCCTACCTGGGCGGCACGCTCATGAGCGATGCCACCCCGTATGTGTATGCGCTGCGGCCGCGCACCGAATTCCTGGTGGATCTGGACGAAATCCCGGCCGACGTGCTGGCCCGCACGCGGGTGCTGTATCTCAACTATCCCAACAATCCCACGGCGGCCATTGCCCCACGCGCCTACCTCGAGCACGTGGTGCGGCTGTGCCGGGAACGCGACATCCTGCTGGTGTACGACAACGCCTACTCGGAGATGGGCTTCGACGGCTACGTGCCGCCCAGCATCTTCGAGATCGATGGCGCCCGTGACGTGGCCATCGAATTCCACTCGTTGTCGAAGACGTACAACATGACCGGATGGCGCTGCGCCTGGGCGGTGGCCAAGCCGGAGATTGCCGGCGCGCTCACCAAGGTGAAGTCGTTCACCGATACCGGTCAGTATCTCGGTATCCAGGCGGCCGGTGTCGCGGCCATCGAGAGCTGGAGCGAGTTCGTACCGCGCAATCGCGCCGTCTTTGCCCAGCGGCGCGATGCCGCCGTGGCGGCGTTCCGGGCCAACGGCTTCTCCTGCGAGACGCCGTGTGCCACGATGTACCTGTGGATTCCGCTCCCCGAGGGCATCGCGAGCGCCGCCTTCTGCGACCGGCTGCGGGAAGAGCAGGGAGTCATTGCCATGCCCGGCTCCGGCTTCGGTGCTGGTGGCGAAGGGTTCTTCCGCATCTCGTTCATCCAGAACGGTCCCCGCATTGCCGAGGCGGCACGTCGCGCTGGTGTGGTGCTGGCGGCAATGCGTGCCGAAGAGCCACGATCGCTGGGCGCGCAGACGTCATGAGCGCCCGGTCGTGGCGCGCGGGCGCTTACGGGGGGGCGTCGCTGCTGTTGCTGGGAAGCGTCTCCTGCCGCACCGCACTCACGCCGGCGGTACCGCGCCCTGACAGTGTCGCTGCCACCCCGGCGGCGCCGCCGGTGGCACCGCGCCCCGAGACGAAGCCGCGGCCCGTGGCCTCCCCGCCGGCTGCCAAGGCTGCCCCCAGCCCCCTGGCCAGCGCCGACGCCCCACCGTTGCTGCGGGAGTTCCGCGGCGTTTGGGTGGCCACGGTGGGGAACATGGATTGGCCCTCGGCGCGCACGCTGTCGGTGGCGGAGCAGCAGGCGGAGCTGCGCACGCTCTTCGATCGCGCGGAAGCCCTGCGGCTCAATGCCGTGATCTTTCAGGTACGCCCCGCGGCAGACGCGCTGTACAAGTCGTCCATCGAGCCGTGGTCGGAGTTTCTCACGGGGGGGCAGGGGCAGGCGCCCTCTCCGGCGTGGGATCCGCTCGCCTTCGCGATCAAGGAAGCCCATGCCCGCGGCATGGAGCTGCACGCGTGGTTCAATCCCTATCGCGCCGGCTTCGTGCGTGGGCGGTCCGCTGCCGCGGCCTCGCACATTCGCCGCACGAACCCGTCGCTCGTGAAGAAGTACGGCAGCTACTGGTGGATGGATCCCGGGGAGGCCGCCGTGCGGGCGCGTACGGTGCGCGTCATCGTGGATGTGGTGAAGCGCTACGACGTGGATGGGGTGCATCTCGACGACTACTTCTACCCCTACCCGGAGAACGACCGGCGTGGTCGGCCCCTCCCGTTCCCCGACGCGGCGAGCTGGAAGAAGTATCGTGCCCGTGGTGGCGCGCTGTCGCGCGACGACTGGCGACGCGAGAACGTGAATACGCTCGTGCGGGAGCTCGACGCGGCCATTCACCGTGCCAAGCCGCACGTGCGATTCGGCATCAGCCCCTTCGGCATCTGGCGTCCCGGGTATCCGGCGTCGGTGCGCGGCTTCGATGCCTACCAGAAGATCTATGCCGACGCGCGGAAGTGGTTGCGCGAAGGGTGGGTGGACTACTTCACGCCACAGCTGTACTGGCCCACCACCAAGGTGGGGCAGGCCTATCCGGTGCTGCTCGACTGGTGGGCCACGGAGAACATCATGCAGCGACATCTCTGGCCGGGCAACTACTCCTCGCGAGCGGGGCTGCCGGGCGCCGCCGCGTTTCCGGTGAGCGATCTCGTGGAGCAGATTCGGCTCACCCGGCTGCAGCCGGGGGCGTCGGGGAACGTGCACTTCAGCATGACGTCGTTCCTCAAGAATCAGGCCGGCATGAACGACACCCTGCTGGTGGGGCCGTACGCCACGGTGGCGCTGCCCCCGGCCACGCCGTGGCTCAAGGCACCGCCACCGCCCACGCCAGCCCTCCGGCTCGCGCGAGAGGCCGGCGCCACCACGCTGCGCTTCACGCCGCAGGGGCGCACGGCGCCGTGGCAATGGGTGGTGCGCCTGCGCACGGACACGGCATGGATTACCATGATACTGCCCGGAACGACGACCCAGTGGCCCATCCCCAACGGGGTGGTAGCCACGAAAGTCACGGTTTCGGCGCTCAACCGGGTCGGCACCGAAAGCACGCCGGTGTCGCTGCCCATCGTGACTCGACCCACCACTGCGCCCACTGGACGGTTCCAATGAGCGAGCGCGTCCCGTTCTACTATCGCCTGACCGCGGGCATCCGCATCACGGTGCGCCCGTCGTATCTCAAGGAGCGTTCCAACCCGCTGCTTGGCCAATTCGTCTTCGCCTACCACATCCGCATCGAAAACGTGGGGGAACAGGCGGCGCAGTTGCGCACCCGCCGCTGGCTCATCCACGATGACGCCGCGGGCGATTCGGAGGTGGAGGGCGAAGGCGTGGTGGGCGAGCAGCCCCATCTGCTTCCCGGTCAGGTGCACGAGTACCGCTCCTTCTGCGTGCTCAAGGCGCCGAACGGCTGGATGGAAGGCAGTTACCGCTTCGTGCGCGACGACGGCTCCGGCTTCACCGCCGTGATCCCCCGCTTCACCCTCGACGCAGAACCGCGCGCCGACACCGTCTCGTGACGTGCACGTCGGCGCGCGCGCGGCGCTAGCTGCGCGCGATCACGCCGGCGAACGGGGCACGGAGCGTCTCCACCGCATCGGGTGGCAACAGCTCCTCGACCATGAGTGCCAGCAGGGCTGCCAGCGCTGGCTCCGCCACCGGATCCAGCAGGGCCAGCGCCTCGTCTTCGGTGGCCGGCGCCGGCGCGTTGACGGGGCGCACCAGCTGCAGCAGCGGGCCGGTCAGCGCATCCCGCTGCGGTTCGCGTCCACTGCGCTCGATCGCGGTGGCCAGGTGCTGCTCCGCGGCGCGCCACGTGTGGGTAGCGCTTACCTGGGTGTAGCGCTCCACCACCAGTCGGCGGTCGTCTTTCCCCAGCCCCGCCAGCTGCACGAGAAAGCGGCGTACGCCGGCGGTATTGGGGCCGTACGGCTGCGCGCTCACGTCGGGTGTCCCGGAAGCGGGTGTCCCGGAAGCGGGTGGCCCGGAAGGGGGTGTCCCGGAAGCGGGTGGCCCGGAAGGGGGTGGCCCGGAAGGGGGTGTCCCAGTGCCCGCAGGCCATCGAACACGGTGGGCATGGTGGGGCGCCAACCGGTGGCCAGCAGGGCGGCGCTGCTGATGCGCTGGTTGCTGCGCCCGGCGCGCACGGTCCCGTCGTCCACCAGCGTCTCCGCCGCGCCCGCCGGGAGGCCGGTGAGGGCGTGGGTGATGGCCCCGGCCTGCACCGGCGTGTTGTCGGTGCAGTTGTAGATCGTGCCGCCGTGGGTTGCGGGGAGTGTGAGGACGTGCCGCATGGCCGCAATGACATCGTCGCGCCAGGAGAAGTTGCACCAGCTCTCCGGCTCAACGGATCCGGCGGCGAAGCGGGGGCCGGGATCCCGCCCCGGTCCGTAGAGCCCCGCCGCGCGCAGGACGGTTGCCCGACAGCCCGCCGCAGCGGCCGCAAGAACGGTGAGCTCCGCATCGAACAGCGCCCGCACCCGCTCGCTGGCTGGCGCAATCAGCGTGCGCTCATCCACGGCACTCCCGTCGTGACGATCGTACACGCCGGTGCTCGAGATGTAGACCAGCGCCTCGGCGCCCAGCGCTTCGGCGATCGCGGCGGCACCGCGTGCGGCGGCCGGATACACGGCATAGCTGTCCCCACGCGCACGTGACGGTGCTACACACACGACGACCGCCGAGAGCGGCGCGGTCACCGCGCGGGCGAAGGCGGGGTCCGCCATGCCGCGGGTTACGTCCGCGGTCAGGGCCTGGCAGCCAACCGGTGCCTGCCGGTCGGATCGCGACGCCGTGAAGACGCGCCGCGTGGGCGAGGCCGCGGCCAGCGCGACCGCCGCCGGCGCTCCCAACCACCCCGGGCCAACGAGCAGGACGTCGCCCCCGGCATCATGCCCCACCGGAGAGCCTCCGCTGGCCTCGCGCAGGGAAAATCATATCTTTTTCTCCGTCATGGCCGGCACGACTCCCGGGCCGGTCCCACCAAAGGGGACAGGATCGACGCATACATGGGGAAGCAGGACGCGATTGAACTCGAGGGGACCGTCACCGAGTTATTGCCGAATGCCACGTTTCGGGTGACGGTGCCGAGCGGCCATGAAGTACTGACGACGCTCGCCGGAAATATGCGTCGGAACCGGATTCGCGTGTTGGCCGGTGATCGCGTCACGGTCGAGGTGTCCCCCTACGATCTCACGCGCGGCCGCATCACCTTCCGCCACAAGAACTGACGCGCACCGGCGCGTCCGCGGACGTTTCGTCAGCGCAGCAGGAAGAACGCGGCCACGCCGCCGGCGGCCACAATGGCCGCACCCAGGGCAATGAGTACGCCCTGGCTCTTGCCCTTGCTCTCGGTGGGCGCAGGCAGCACCACGCGTGACTCCGAGCTGCGCCGAACCGGTCGCTGCCCGCCCGTTGGCACAGGCGTGGGACGCGCCGGCGCCGTGGGAACGGCTGCGGCGGCGCTGGTTTCCGGCATCGGTGGCGCGGTGGCCACCATGTTGTCGATGGGGGCGATCCCGCGGGTGGAGCCGGCGCTCACGACCCCCAGTTGAGGTGCTACGGCCACTTCCGGTGCCCGTGCTAGCGCCGGCTCGAACATGCCGGGAACCGGCAGCGAGATGGGTGCCCGTTGCACCAGGACGGCCTCGTCATTGGCCATACCGTGCTCCACGGCCAAGTCGAGCAGCAGGCCGTTGTCTGGCAGCAGCGCCGGCGCGGTGGTTGGCGCCGGGGCCGGCGCGGGCTCGGCGTCGGCCGCGGGGAGCACGTCGGTCAGGTCCAAGGTGTCGAGCAACGCCTCGGCCTCGGCGACCGTATCGTCGTTCACGGCGAGATCGGGCGAATCGAGCAGCACCGTAGGCGGAACGATTGGCACCCCGGTTGGCGTCGTGCGCAGCAGGTGGTCCGTCACGGCCACCGCATCGCGCAGCGGCTGGTCTTCCCAGTCCGCGAGATCGGTGATGCTCGCGTGCGCGTACACCTGGGTGGAGGCATCGTCGAACCCATCCACGTACGCCGCCGACACGGGCGTTGTCATCGAAACCGCGGCGGGCACCGCTGCCGGCGCCATCACCGGTGCGGCCACGGCCGCCCGCTGATACGCGCGCACCTCCGCGACCTGCGCCAACAGCAGGTCGGCACTGGCGGTCGAACGATCGTGCGCGTCCAGCAGCGCGTGCAGGCGCAGCAGCAGCGGCTCGGCGTTGGCAGGTCGCCCCGACGCCAGAGCAATGCGGGCCGCGTTCTCAAGCACCGGCGCCAGACGCGCATCCTCTTCACCCACCCGGTGCTCGATGCCGGCGATGGCCCGTTGGATGAGTGCGGTGGCTTCGTCGAGGCGCCCACTGCTGGCCAGCATGACAGCAAGATCCATGCGCGCGCGCGCCACCGGCATGCCATCTTCTCCGGTAATGGCCACACGCAAGGCGCACGCGCGCTGCGCGTGGCGCAGCGCCTCGTCCAGGTGCCCCAAACGGAAGCACGCCTGGGCGAGGTTGCCAAGCACCAGCGCCAGCGGTTCGTGGTGCGACTCACCGGTGAGGGCACGACCATCGGGCAGACTGCGCCCCAGACAATCGGCGGCGCTGGCGAAGGCCTCGGTGGCCTCCGCCCAGTCGCCGTCCTGCGCGAGCCTCAGCCCGCGGTCGTTGTCGTGCCGCCACGCGTCGCGCTCAGCGCGCGCCGCCGTGCGATCGGATGGGAAGTCTGCCATACGTTGGTTGACGCTCCGTGACGATCGACGTCACCCCCGGGAATGCGAATGGGCCGGGAGTGTGACGGTTGTGCAGGGTGGATCACAGGGTGGACTGGGGGCGCGGCGGTAGGGTCGTAGCCGCGACCAGTTCACGAGCGCCAATCACAAATATGGCGAATCGCCGCGTTGACGGTATGGTCACCCTTCGTAGCTTCCACCGCATGAGGTCCATCATGAAGCGTAAGGGGGAGGTCGCCACGGGCGTGCCAGCCGTCGCCGCCCGTTTGCTCGCGGGCACAACAGTTGGCCGACTCGCATGGATGGTACCGTGCGCGGTCATCGCCCTCGGGGCGTGCGGTTCCGGTGAGGTCAGTGTCTCCGGCGATGTGGAAGGGCTCGACACGCTGGCCTT
Source organism: Gemmatimonas sp. (assembly GCF_027531815.1). Taxonomy (NCBI): domain Bacteria; kingdom Pseudomonadati; phylum Gemmatimonadota; class Gemmatimonadia; order Gemmatimonadales; family Gemmatimonadaceae; genus Gemmatimonas; species Gemmatimonas sp. The sequence goes on from NZ_JAPZSK010000002.1 coordinate 451,148, forward strand.
CCGCGGCGGCGAAATTCTCCGGGAGGCCGATCGTGCCCCGCTCGTGCTCGACTCCATGCGCGCCGCGTCGCGCGCCGAGCGTGCTCGCCGGATGGGCGACACGGCGGCGGATTCCCTTGCCATGGTCCCCGACTCGGTCAAGGCACGCGCGGCGCGCCGCGCGGTGGAGGAAGCCAGCTCCCCCGGCGGCACCATGTCGCGGCGTGCACAGGCGCGCGGTGACTCCATGGCGCGCGCCTTCGCGGCGCGCCTGACCGGCGGGGCAACCGGCGCCGACCGGGCGCGTGGCGACAGCGTGCGCGGGCTGCTCGTCTGGCGGGGAGAAGGGGCCACGCGCAGCATCGTCCTGCGCGCCGGCACCACCGTGGTGGCGCTGAGCGGCATGGCCACCACGGGCATCAGCAAGCTCGCGGGGAGCGAGATCATGGTGCGCGGCGTGCGCGTCACCCCGCGCGATTTCGTCGTTGCCGACTACGTGGTGCGCGCCTCCGACGGTGTGCCGGCCTTCGACGGCGTCGTGGTGGACGCGCGGACCCTGCGTCTCACCGACGGCGGCACCCTCAAGCGCGTGCCCCTCCCGGCATCTCTGCAGGGGATGATCGGCTCACGCGTCTGGGTGGCGGTCAAGGAGGGCGCGCCTCACGCCTACGGCCTCGTGGAGGCGCGCTGAGCGGTCACCCCGGTTCGCGAATCGCGATCATGGGGGTTTCGCGATAGACATCGCGTGACGTGAGCAGGCCGATCGTCATGGTGAGCAGCAGCATCCCGCCCGCAATGAGCAGCGTGGGGCCCACCGCCGGGTCGAAGGGGTCCTCGAACACGAAGGTGGTGATGGCCCACGCGCCGCCGAAGCTGAGCACCATGCCGGTCAGCGCGCCCAGGGCCCCCAGCGCGCCGTACTCGGCGAGCAGTACGCGTGCCACCTGCGTGCGGGATGCGCCGAGCGTGCGCAGCAGCACCCCCTCACGCAAACGCGCCCGGCGTGTGGCGGCCACGGCGCTGAAGAGCACGGGAACGCCCATGGCGAGGGAGAACAACCCGAGGAACCGGATGGCGAGCGTCACCCGATCGACGATGGCGCCGATCGTCTGCTTCACGAGCGTCAGGTCGAGACTCGACACGTTGGGATACCGTCGCACGATGTCGCGCTGAATCTCCGCGAGCGGCGCCCCGGTGGGTACGTTGGCCACGATCACGTACTGCTGCGGGGCCCGACGCAGCGCCGCCGGCTCGAAGACGGCAAAGAAGTTGGCTTCGAAGCGTCCCCAGTTCACCGATCGTGTGTTGGTGAGCACGGTGGTCACCGGAACGCCCTGCACGTTCCACGTGATGGTGTCGCCCAGCGTCACGCCCATATCGCGGGCGAGGTCCTGCTCCAGCGAGAGCAGGAAGGGGCGCGACGGGTCGGCGGCACGCTGCGTCGCGAGCGCGGCGGAATCGGGGAACCACGTGCCGCTCACCAGCTTCTCCGACGATTGCATGTCGTGGCGATAGGTGGAGCGGTACTCGCGCCGCAGCGACCAGCCGGCGCGCCGCACGGTGCTGTCGCCTTGCAGCTTGGCAACCGGTGTGCCGTTGATCGCTTCCACGCGCATTGTCACGATGGGCGTCTGCTGCACGATGGGATGCTGACGCACGCGCAACATGGAGTCGAGTGGAGCGGCCTGGTCGTCCTGCACGTCGAAGAGCAGCAGGTTGCCGGCGGCGGCGTCGGCGGTGGTCTGCACCCGTCCCAGCAGATTGGCCTGCACCAGGTACACGGTGCTCAGCAGAAACGCGCCGAAGCCGAGCGCCAGAGTCACGGCGCGCGTCTGGTTGGCCGGACGGTGAAGATTGGCAATGCCCTGCCGCAACGGAAACGGCCAGGACGGATGCGTACTGCGTCGTGCCAGGGCGATGAGTGCGGTGGCCGCCAGCCACAGGATGAGCACGACCGCGACGATGCCGCCGGTCATGGCGAGTCCGTCGCGCAGCGATTCGATGCGGGAGAGCACGATGGCCACGATGCTCCCCACGAGCAGCGCGTCCACCAGCAGGCGCGCCCCATCCTTCCACTCGCTGGGCAGCGCGGCCGGATCGGCGTTGCGGCGAATGGCCTGCAGCGGCGACACACGGCGCAGCGCCAGGAGCGGGCGCAGCGCAAAGACCAGCGACACCCACACGCCGGTGGCCAGCCCCAGCAGCAGCGGGCGTGGTTCGAGGGCGATGGTGACGTCGACCGGGAGGAAATCCCCCATGACCTGCGGCAGGAGGAACTGCACGGCTACCCCCAGGGCGGCGCCGGCGGTGGCGCCCACGAGCCCCATGGCGGCAGCCTGCACCACGTAGAGCGCCAGCACCTGGCGGCTCGTGGCGCCCAGGCAGCGCAGGACGGCAACGGTGTCGATCTTGGCCGAGACAAAGGCATTCACCCCGCTCGCCACGCCAATGCCCCCGAGCAGCAGGGCAATGAGCCCGATGATGCTGAGAAAGTCGGCGAGGCGTGCCACCGCTTCGGTGAACTCCCGTTCGGTATCGGCCACAGTGCGGACACGAACGCGGGTGCGCGGCGCCGTGGTGGCTGCCGGCGCCGCCGCGGCGCTGTCGCCGGCCGCGGCGGTGGTGTCACGCGCTCCCTCCTCGTCCTGGCCGCCGGGCGCGTTGCGCTCACGTTCGCCGCGGGCTTCCGCGGCCTCGATGCGGGCCGCTTCCACCGGGTCGATGCGCCGGCGCAAGGCGCGGGCAACCTGCGCTGCCGGCTTGGGCGTGGCCTGCGCCGCGGGCAGCTTGAGCACCAGTTCGTATTCAGCGCGGCTGCCGAACGACAGCAGCCCCATTTGCGGGAGCCACCGGTCGGAGACGTACACCCGCGGGCCGATCACTGCGGTAATGCCGGCATCCCCGGGAACGTTGCCCAGCGTGCCGCCAATCGTGAACGGCTGCTGCCCCAGCTTGAGCCGGTCCCCCACCTTGGCGTCGAGGGCGATGAGCAGCGAGGCGTCGACGAACACGAGCGTGTCGTCGTGCACCTGCGACCAGCCGTTGGCCGGGACGGTCTCGATGGCGCCGTAGAATGGGTATCCCGGCGAGACCGCCCGCACCTGCACGAGGCGCGTGCCCCCCGAGGGCTCGGCGAGCGCCATGGAGGCAAAGGTGGTCACGCGCGAGGCCGGCACGCCGGCGGTGCGCAGCGAATCGGTGAGGGTGTCGATGACAGCGGGGAACTTCGCGCGGGCCTGCAGCGACAGGTCGCCGCCCAGCAGGGTCCGCGACTGGTCACGAATGGAGCGCGTGACGTTGCCGGCAAAGGAGTCGATGGCCACGAGCGCCGCCACGCCGAAGGCAATGGACGACATGTACAGCGCAAGCCGCCGACGCGCCGTGCGGCTTTCGCGCCACGCCAGCCGGAGCAGGGTCTGGACGGTCATGCGGGGGTGTGGTGCACGTCTTCCACCATCACGCCGTCCTTGAGGCGAATGGTCCGCTGTGTGCGCGCCGCGAGGGTCACGTCGTGGGTGACGAGCACGATGGTGCAGCCGCGTTCCCGGTTGAGCGCCTGCAGCAGCTCCACGATGCGTTCACCGGTGGCACCGTCCAGGTTGCCCGTGGGTTCGTCGGCAAAGAGGATCTTGGGGTCGTTCACGAAGGCGCGCGCAAGGGCCACGCGCTGCTGCTCACCGCCCGAGAGCTGTTGCGGGAAGTGGTGCGTGCGGTCGCCCAGCCCCACGCGCGCGAGCAGGTCGCGGGCACGCGCCGCCGCCTCACGCACCGGGACGCGCCCGGCCAGTTCGAGCGGCACCTGCACGTTTTCGAGCGCCGTGAGGGTGGGGATCAATTGAAAGCTTTGGAAGACGAACCCAACTTTCTCTCCCCGGAGGCGTGCGCGGGCATCTTCATCGAGGCGGCCGAAATCCTCGCCGTCGAGGGATACCGTGCCGCTCGACGGGGTATCGAGACCGGCGAGCAGGCCGAGCAGCGTCGTCTTGCCGCTGCCGGAGGGGCCGACAATGGAAACGAACGCCCCGGCCGGTACCTCGAACGACACGTCACGCAGCACCGTGAGGCGCTGGGTGCCGCTCAGATATTCCTTGGTCAACCCACGAGCGACGAGCATGCGAAGACAGAAGAGGGAAGAGGGACACTGCCGCTGGCGCACCGCCGCCATGGTGGTGACGCTTGCCGGAGCGGGACTGCTGGGCGCGTGTGGTGCCGGGGCATCGGGCAATGCAGCGGCTGCCGGTACCAACGGAGGGGGCGCGCCAACGGATTCAGCGAATTCCGCCGTGGGCGCACCTGCCGTGGGGGAGAATACACCAGCCGGGGCCAATGGCGCCCCCGCCGGGGCGCGGCGGGTGGTGCTGCTGGGGACGAGTCTGACGGCGGGGCTGGGGTTGCCCCCCGAACAGGCGTATCCCGCCTTGCTGCAGGAGAAGGCCGATTCGGCGCAGCTGCCCGTCACGATCGTGAACGCCGGGTTGAGCGGCGAAACGTCGGCCGGGGCGGTGCGCCGCGCGGCGTGGGTCCTGGAGCAGCCGGCGGCGGTGGTGGTGCTGGAGGTGGGCGCCAACGACGGCCTGCGCGGGGTGGACCCTGACAGCACCTACGCCAACCTGGTGAAGCTGGTGCAGATGGTGAAGGCCCAGCGCCCCGAGGCCAAGGTGGCACTGGTGCAAATGGAAGCCCCGACCAACCTTGGCGCCTCCTATACCCGTCGTTTTCACGACGCCTACGGGCGGGCCGCCCGCGAAACCGGGGTCCCGCTGTGGCCCTTTCTGCTGGATGGGGTGGCCGGGGTGGCGCGGTTGAACCAGGGCGACGGCATTCACCCCAACGCCGAGGGCGCACGGGTGGTGGCTGGCACCGTGTGGGGGGCCATGGGGCCGCTGTTGAGGGAGCTGGTGGCGCCGTAGTCGGGCGGTCGGCGCGACCATTCGCCTACACTTCCAGCGCGCGATCCGTCCGGTTACGTTTTGAGGCTGTCCGCGAGATGCGGGCAAATCGTGTGATCTTCGCGCTGTTCGTGCTTTCCATCCCTGCTTGCAGGTGCCGTAGATATGGCTTTTTCCGCTACGCAGATCCGCCGTGGCATGGTGCTCGTGTTCGAGGGCGACCCGTGCCGTGTCATCGAGTTCCGTCATCACACGCCGGGCAACCTGCGCGCGATGGTGCAGGCGAAGCTGAAGAACCTGCGCACGGGTTCGAGCTTCGAGCATCGGTTCCGTGCTGCCGACACGATCGTGAAGGCGGACATGGAAACGCACGAGCTGGAGTTCATGTACCAGGGTGGTGACTCGTACCACTTCATGAACGCCGAGAACTACGACCAGATCGAACTCGACGAAGAGGCGCTGGGCGATTCGGCGCCGTGGATGCAGTCGGGGCTCAAGATCCTGGCCGAGTACTACAACGGGCGTCCCATCGGCATCCAGCTTCCCAACTCCATGGTGTTCGAGATCGTGGAGACGGCGCCGGTGGTGCGTGGCGCGACCAAGACAGCCTCGTCCAAGCCGGCCAAGCTGGAGAACGGCGTGACGGTGAACGTGCCGGAGTTCGTGGAGCAGGGGACGCGCGTGCGCGTCAATCCGAACACGGGCGAGTACCTCGACCGCGCGAAGGATTGAGCGAACGGGGAAAATGGCCGGGTTCAGCCCTTGAATTCGGTCTTTTCTCCGGTTACTCTTGGCGTCTCCCGCGGAAATCCGCTCCAATCGTTACGATAGGAGCCAGGTCGGTAGGAGATCGCAACGGGTGCAAGCGGGCCCGGGCGAGCATGGTGGCCGTAGCTCAATCGGTTAGAGCACCGGATTGTGGTTCCGGGGGTTGCGGGTTCGATTCCCGTCGGTCACCCTGAACACACTGGCGAGCAGCGATCTTTCGCCGCTCTCCGGAGGTCCGTAGCTCAATTGGTAGAGCACCGGTCTCCAAAACCGGCGGTTGGGGGTTCGATTCCCTCCGGGCCTGTCAGAACAACAGTTTTGAGTTTTGAGTTGTCGGTGCTGAGTGGAGACGCTTGGTAGCGGCGGGCTGGGCGACAGAAACGAGGGGCGATCAGGAGTCGTGATCGCGGCAGGGAACAGTTGTACCGCCGAGGCGTCATGCCTTGGCGAGACGCCTCGGCGGTATCGTCTAGGGGACTAGGACACAGCCCTCTCAAGGCTGGAACACGGGTTCGAATCCCGTTACCGCTATTCGCTGGACGTTGCTGCAGGCAGATGGTCTGAATCACATCTACGGCTCCATCGTCTATCGGTTAGGACGCGACCCTTTCAAGGTCGAGAGACGGGTTCGATTCCCGTTGGAGCTATGAAGGTGCAGGTGTAGTTGGGGGGCGTAGCTCAGTTTGGTTAGAGCACTCGACTGTCACTCGAGAGGTCGCGGGTTCGAGCCCCGTCGCTCCCGTCGTTGTTCGGGCTCAGCAGGTGCAGGTTGCAGGTTGCAGGCGCAGGACGCACAAACTCGGTCGCAAGCCGAGCCCCTCGCTCTGGTGGTGAAATTGGTAGACACGCCGTCTTGAGGGGGCGGTGCCGCAAGGCGTAGCGGTTCGAGTCCGCTCCAGAGCATGCAGGTGTTGGTGCAGTCGCGTCACCGCCACAGTAGCTCAGTGGTAGAGCACCCGATTCGTAATCGGGCGGTCATCGGTTCAATCCCGATCTGTGGCTCTTCAAAAACCGGTCGAATTCCCGGTCCGCACTGCGGACCGGGAATTTTTTTGTCGGTCACTCGGGCCAGGGAATCTCTTCCAGCCCCGGCCCCGCCGCAGTCCGCGTAACCGGCGCCGCCACTCCCACCGAGTCCGCCGATCCCGCGGCTGCACCCGGGCGCGAACGCGTCACGCTCCCCGGCGGCCAGGCCACCGCGTCGAGTGCGCAGCGCGCCAGGTCGAAGAGCGGCAGGGGGGCATCCTGCCGAATGGTGGTGAGCCGACGCATCAGCCGCGCCTGCTCATGCTGCCCCGCCAGCTTCGCCGTCTCATCGCGATGGCTCACGAACTCGCTCGCCTCGAGCGCCTTCTCCAGCGACTGCCAGCGACGCAGCAGCTTCGCTGCGGTCCCCTTGCCGATGCGGGCAATGCCGGGAATGTCGTCACCATCCTCACCGCACAGGGCCTTGAAGTCGGGGAGCTGCGACGGCGTGACACCGAATCGGGCGTGCACGTCGGCCGCCAGCCATCGCCGCACGCGCAGCCCGTCGGTGCCTTTCCCCACGCCCACATACGACACCACCTGCACCTGGTCGTCCACGAATTGGAGCAGGTCCGAGTCGTTGGAGAGCAGCGTGACCGGCAGCGTGGCGCGGAAACCGGCCATGATCGAGGCCACCACGTCGTCACCCTCGAAGCCTTCCACGCTCACACTCATCACCCCGGCGCCCTCGAGTGCCGTGCGAATGGGCGCGACACGTGTGCGCGTGTCCCCCGTCCGGCGGTGCTTGTACGAGGGAAAGAGCCCGTGGCGGAAGGTCGGGCCGTCGTGGTCCCACGCCGCCACCAGGTGCGTGGCCCCCACATCCATGGCGGTGCCACGCGCCATCTGACACCAGAGGCGCACCCCCGCGGTAACGTCGTCACTGGCCACGTGTGCGGCACGGGCAGCGAGCGACTGGGCATCGATGACGAGCAAATGCAGCGACGACGGCAAGGCAGACATGGCCTCAACGTACTCGTCCGGTGCACATTGCGCCCATGATTCCCTCGAACCCCGGGACGGCTGCCGGTGGCGCGACAGGTACGACACGTCGTCGCCGTCTGGTCCTGCTGATGCTGCTCGTGGCATATACGTTCAATTTCCTCGATCGGCAGATTCTGGGGATTCTCAAGGAGCCCATCAAGGCGGAACTGGGGCTCAGCGATACGCAGCTGGGGCTTATGGGCGGGTTGGCGTTCGCGCTGTTGTACAGCACGCTGGCGGTGCCCATCGCTTGGCTGGCTGATCGGGTGAGTCGCACGTGGATCATCACCGCGGCCCTGGCCTCGTGGAGCGCCTTCACCATGCTCTGTGGCGTGGCGACCGGGTTCTGGTCACTCTTCCTGGCGCGGGTGGGCGTGGGGCTCGGTGAAGCCGGCGGTGTGGCCCCGGCGTATTCGCTCATCGCCGACTATTTCCCGCGCGCGCAACGCGCGCGCGCGCTGGCCGTCTACAGCTGGGGCGTACCGCTCGGCTCCGGCGCCGGCATCATGTTCGGTGGCCTCATGGCGGCGTGGGTCGATTGGCGCTGGGCGCTCCTGCTGATAGGCGGCGCGGGCGTGCTCTTCGCACCGCTGTTCAAGTGGGTCGTTCGCGATCCCGTGCGCGGCGGGCTCGATGGCGCCGAGGCAGGCGTGGGCGGAGCAGGGCCGACGGCTGATGCGATCACGGTACCGTTCCGCACGGTGGCGACCCGCGTGGCGAACGTTCCCGCCTTCTGGATGCTGGCGCTTGGAGCGGCCTGCTCCAGCATCTGCGGGTACGGTCTTGGCTTCTGGCTCCCCAGCTATTTCATGCGCAGCCTGGGGTTTACGCTGAGCCAGACGTCGGTGTATTACGGCAGCATTCAGCTGCTCGGTGGTATGGCGGGAATTTGGTTGGGCGGGGCGATCGCCGATCGACTGGGGGCACAAGATCGGGGCGCGTACGCACGAACGCCGGCGGTGTGTTACGCCGTGGCGCTGCCGTTGCTGCTCTTGGCCATGCATACGACACACCCGGTGCTGGCGTGGCTGCTGTTCGTGGTGCCCACGGGGCTCAACCTGGCCTGGATGGGCCCGGTCATGACGGCGGTACAGCACCTGGTGCCGGCGCACATGCGGAGCACGACCAGCGCCCTTTTTCTGCTGGTGGTCAACCTGCTTGGTCTGGGTATGGGGCTGTGGATCTTCGGGTTCCTGTCCGACCGCCTGGCCCCGTGGTACGGGGCGGAGAGCATGCGGTACGCCATCACGTGCGGACTGGGCTTCTATGCGGCCGCCGCCGTGCTCATGCTGTTGGCCTCCCGCCACCTCCCCGCCAGGTGGGTGGACGCGGCCGCCTGAAGGGGGGTGGGAGTCTGCCTGTTGTCTCTGCCGGTGTTGCACGCTAGCTTTCGGTTCACATCGCGGGCGTAATTCAGTTGGTAGAATGCCAGCTTCCCAAGCTGGACGTCGCCGGTTCGAGTCCGGTCGCCCGCTCTCATTCTTCGCAAACGGCGGTCTCCCTGTGGAGGCCGCCGTTTTGCGTTCGGGCCGGCAGTTCGGCTTGCCGAAACCGGGGGGATGGAGATCGGAGCGGCGAGTCGTGAGGGGTGAGGTAACGCGCACTCACGGAGAGCACCGAGGTGGGGGAGGGGCACGGAGAGCGGCGACGGATGCCGAGCCGCAGGCGTTCATGCCCCACGATCGCCACCACCATCATCGCCCTGTCACTCGCCTGCCGGGGAATGATGAGGCGCGCGTAGCGCTGCCTCCTGGAGGGGCGGGGGAAACGCGGAATCACCGCGATCACCGAGGCGGTCGAGGACACAGAGAACTGCCGGCGCGAGCCTCCATGCCCTCCACCGTCTCGGTGATCTCCGTGAACACGCGTTCCCCTCAGGTCTCACGAGCGTTTCCCTCACCGCTCACCTCTCGCCGTCGTACACCAGGCGCTGCACGCCGTCGATGAGGCGCTCGAAGCCGAAGTTGATGAGCAGGCCGGTGCGATGGCCGGAGAGCCGCAGGTAGGTGAGCAGCTGTCTCAGGTGGGCATCATGGGAACGGTCGCTGCACTTGAGCTCCACCACGATGCGCTCGTTCACCAACAGGTCAATGCGGTAGCCTACCGGTACCGTGTGGCCATCGAAGGTGACCGGGAAGAGGCACTGGCGGTGTACCACGAGGCCGCGCTTCACGAGCGCCAGTGCCAGAAACTCCTCGTACGCCGCTTCGAAGACGCGAGAGCCAAGACGACGGTGAATGCGAATGGCCTCGCCGATGATGATGCCGGTCAGGTCGTCGTCGGTCATCCCCCACTATCGCCACTATCATCATCGCCCTGTCACTCGCCTGCCGGGGAATGATGAGGCGCGCGTAGCGCTGCCTCCTGGAGGCGCAGGGGAAACGCGGAATCACCGCGATCACCGAGGAGGTCGAGGACACAGAGAACTGCTGGCGCGAGCCTCCACGTCCTCCACCGCCTCCGTGCTCTCTGTGAGCACGCGTTCCCCTCACCGTCTCACCGTCTCACACGTCTCACACGTCTCACCGCGCTCAGGCGATCACCTCGGCCAGCACCGCCGCCAGGTTGGCCTTGGCCTGCGCCACCGGGAGTTCGCCCCTGTCGATGCGCCCCAGCAGCGTGCGCTGCGCCAGATAGTCCCGGTTCACGATCCCGGCCTTGCTCTGCAGCATGCGCCACGACTTGCGACGCTCCACGGCGAACAGCACCATCTGCCGCGTCACGGCATAGTACCGGAACGCCCCCTTCACCTCGGCCTTGATGTAGCAGCCGAAGTTGGGGATGAAGCTGCGGTGCGATTCGCTGAACACGTGCCGGTACGTCACGTCGTCCTGCGTGACGAAGTACAGCTGGTCGTGCATGGGCACCAGCGTGGCCGCTTCGGCTTCGCTGATCTGCTTGAGATGCTTGCGGAAGCGCCCCTCGGTGAGCGCCCAGTGGGCCACGCCGAACGTATACGCCTCGCCGTTGCTGGCGTACTTGGTGTGCCACCAGTCACGGTCCACGCTGGGGTTGCCCTTCAGGTCGAAGGCTTCCTGCACCGTCTCGCCGCGCCGCGGGTTGAACACCCATTCCGGCACGCCGCGCGCATCACGCACCATGCTGGCCTGATCGGCGCTCATGTTGTCGGCCACGCCGTGTTCGGGCTGGCAGGTGGTGTAGCACTGGTAGAAGGCCGTCCCGCGGTACTCGAGCCCATCCAGCATGGCCTTGTACATGCGCGGGGCATTCGCGACCGACACCTGCGCCACGAACGGCGATCCATGCCCGCTCGTGAACGCCTCGGCCACGTTCTTCTTCTCGGTGAGCTTACCCTGCGACGCGACACCGAACTGGTTCATGTCGTAGCCGCCCAGCATCGTGGACGAGTCAGAGTTCTGGCCGCCGGTGTTGGAGTACACCTGCGTGTCGAGCATCAGCATCTTCACGTTAGGGCGATTCTGCAGCATCACCTTCGACACGTTCTGGAAGCCGATATCCCCGAGCGCGCCGTCGCCGCCGACGACCCAGACCTTGGGCAGCTCGCGCACCTCCTGGTCGGTCATGAGCGTGTCATCGAGGTGTGTGAGGTGGAAGTAATCTTCCTCGCTCATTACCCCGCGGGTGTGCTCCAGCAAAGCATCGGACAAACGCTCCGGGGCGACCGAGCGCCGCGCATGCTCCACGATCACCGACTCCGCCATGAGCCATGAAATCGTGGCCCCGTCCTGGAAGAGGGAGTTCATCCAGGGATAGGCGTGCGGGTTGGCCGGCGGGGTGGATCCGTACACGGTGTTGCAGCCGGTGCTGGCGCCCATCATCATGACCGACATGCCGTTGGCGCGGCGCCCGTCGATGGCCTGCAGCTCACGGTGGTTGAAGGCGTCCTGGCGCAGGGCCGCCGCGAGCCCACCCACGATCTGCTCATCGCTGATCGGACCGTGAAGCGCCTCGTAGGCGGCAACACGGTTGGCGGTGTCCGTGTCGTTCTCGCCGCCCAGCCCCATCACAATGTGGATGAACGCCGTGCGGAATCGTGCATAGTCCGCCGCGTCAGACGCCTTGAGTGCCGCCAGACGCGCCGCGCCATCCTGCGCGACACGGTCCGCCTTGGCGGTGAGACGATCGGCCTTTCTGTGGTACAGCGGGCGCATGTACGCTTCCGTGATGCTGGCAATGGAGCGCAGCACGCTCTTCTCGCCGCACCCGGCGCAAGCGCCATCGCCACTCACCAGCGCCTCGTAGTTGCGCCGCACCATGAGATGATTGCGCAGCGTGGCGTCCTTGGAGCTGGTGATGTCGCTGTCGTTGTACAGCCCGAGATACTTCTGCGGCGTATCGGGAAGCAACCGGGAGAACACCTGAGCTGTGGTGAGCTCCGCGTTGAGCTCCTCGGTTTCGCGCGTCATGCGCAGCGCGTCATGGTCGCCGCACACCTGCACGCATTCGCCGCACCCCTTGCACAGGTCCGACACGAAGATCGAGAAGAGTCCCCCCTCGCCTGGGGTCTTGGCCTCGACGGTGCGGAAGATGGCCGGAACGTTGCTGTACGCCAGCGGCAGCTTGTCGATGATGCCCGTGAACTCTGCCCGTGACTGCTCGGAAACGCCGCCAACGGCCGCCACCTCCTCGCGCACGATCGTCTTGAACGGGACACCGCTCTTGCCCTTCACCGACTCGTTCATGCGTGTCCGTGCCCTTGCCTCCAGGTCGGGCAGGGCAGCCAGCAGCGCCTGCCGGTCGCCGCCATCGCGCACGTAGTTCACGACGGCGGTGCGCAGCACCGTACCCACCTCCTGCGCCGTGTTGGGGAGCGCCGTGTCGGGGCACACGGAGATGCACTCCATGCACTGCGTGCAGTTCTCCGGCACATACACCGGCGTTTCCCGGCGCGCGACGTACTTGGATTGCGTCGCGCCGGTGGCCGCAGCCATGATGCCCACCGAGGCCAGCGCGCTCGCCGGCTGGTGGTACCCCAGCCCGGCGCGGAACTCGCGGTCGAACGTCTCCCGGGTCTTGAGGGGAGCACGGGTCAACTGCGCCTCCGGGAAGGCAAACCCGCCGCTGCCGCAGCTCCCGCACCCCGCCGTGGGCGGAAAGTGCTGCTCGGGGTACGGGGCCAGCAGCGGATTGCGCATGCTCGACCGGTCGGGATCGTCCGTGCGACCCACGGTGATTTCCACGGCGCGCGCGAAGCCCTCGTTCATGACCGTCATGTTCGACTCCACCACGGCATCGCCGAAGCGGGCGAACTTCTTCACGTACTGCTTGTGAACGATCTGCTGGAACTGCTCCGGCGTGAGGTGATACCGATCGAGAAACGGTGAGACGCGGAAGAAGGCGCCCAGGAACGCATTGCCCTGCATGCGCAGTTGCAGCTCGGTCTGACTGGTGGCCTTCCGGGCAATGTCGAAGCCGGGAAGGATGTACACCGTGATGTCGTGGTCGAGGATGAACTCGCGGTGCACCGCGGGGATGCGCTGCCAGGCGGAATCGGCGCTTTCGCTCGACTCCCACACCAGCACGCCACCGCGCTTGAGTCCTTCCAGCGGGTTGGTGTGCGTGAAGGCCTTGGGATCACAGCAGAGCACCACGTCCACGTGATTGAGTTCGCAGTTCACCTTGATCTGCGACGGCGCCACCGTGAGATAGTAGTTCGTGGGGGCGCCCTTCTTCTCCGATCCGTACTTGGGGTTGGCCATCACGAAGAGCTTGTCTTCGAGAATCCCCTCCTCGTCGTACGTGGGGTCCTGTTCGGCCAGATACTGCCCGAGGTCGCCAATGATGGCGCCGAGGTTCTTGCCGGTCGTGATCATCCCCCAGCCGCCAATCGAGTGGAACCGCACGGCAATCGCGCCGTCCGGCAGGAGGCTGGGCGTATCCTTGCTGATGACGGCATACGGGTGTTGCACGCCCAGCACGAAGTAGCCCTCACCGTCCTCGGCGGTGCGGCCGTCGGTCCGGGCGGAGACGCCGGTGGCGAACTCGTACGCCCCAATGATGTGCTCGGGGCGGAAGTCGCGTGAGCCAATGCCATACGCGCCACGGAAGAGGCGGGGCGTGTCGTCTGGCGTGATGCCGGGGAGCTCGCCGCCGTAGCGCGTGGCTTCGCTGGCCTTGCCGAGGGCGACGCGGATATCGCGGGCCAGCGGGTTGTCGCCGGCGAGGCTCTCGTCGGTGCGCTCGAGGATGATCACGCGCCGCTTGCCGCGCAACGCCTCGATGACTGCGGCCTCCGGGAAGGGGCGAATGACGTTGATGTGGATCGATCCGACCTTCGCGTTGCGCTGGTCGCGCAGGTAATCGCAGGCGGCCTCGATGTTCTCCGCCGCGCAGCCGAGCGACACGAAGACCGTGTCGGCGTCGTCGGTCTTGTACCGGGTGACGAAGCCGTACTCGCGGCCGGTGAGTTCGCCAAACGCTGTGTACGCCGCGTCGAGCATGGGGAGCACATGCTCACTGAAGTTGTTGCGCCGTGCCACCACGCCGTTCATGTGATGCTCCTGATTCTGTACCGGGCCAAGCAGCGCCGGGTTCTTCAGGTCCATCATTTGCGGCACGCGGCGGCGCGTGGGGCCGAACAGTTCGCGCTGCGCCGGGGTGGGGCAGGGGATGATGTCGTCGGGGGCGCCGAGGTACTCGCGCAGGAACTCCGCCTCCGGGGCCAGGTACATGCGCTCACTGTGCGTGGTGAGCATGCCGTCCTGAATGTTCATCCCCGGGTTGAGCGCCTGCTCGCAGACCTTGCGCAGGATGATCGATTGATCGGCCGCCTGCTGCGCATCGCGTGCCATGAGCATGATCCACCCGGTGTCGAGCGCCGAGTAGATGTCGTCGTGTGCGCAGTGCACGTTGAGTGCGTGCTTGGTGAGGGCGCGGGCACCCACCTGCAGCACCATGGTGGAGAGCTTGCCGGGGGCATGGTAGTACTGCTCCATCGCGTACACGATGCCCTGGCCGCTGGTGAAGTTCACCGTGCGTCGCCCGGTGACCGCGAAGGCCGTGGCTCCCCCCTGCGCGGCATGCTCACCTTCGGTTTCGGCGGCGACCTTCTGCTGCCCCCAGACGTTCAGTTCACCGGTGGCGAACGACGCCTGATAGATCTCCCCGCCCTCGGTGGACGGGGTGATGGGGTAGAAGACGCCGCCTTCGGTAATGCGCGTTTCCACGTACTGCGTGACCAGCTGGTTGCCGCTGCAAGTCACGTGAAAGCCGGGATACTTGTGCTTCCCGTGCCGGGGGGGCGGCGTGGGCGTGGCGGAGACCGTGGCGTCGGACATGGCGGTGGGCGCAGAGGAAGACAGGGGGAGTGTCTGGGCCGCCCGGAGGGGGCCCGAGTTACGTTGCGTCCCGGTACCGCCCCCCGCTACCAGCAGTTACCTGACGACCGTCGGCGTACGGCCGCCCCGTGGCTCCTTCCGGAGCACGGCCGCCGGCTCACGGCGCGCCGTCCGCCTGCTCGCGGTAGTCCCGCTGCTCCGCCGTGCTGGGACGTGCCCCATCGGGGAAGCGCCGGGACATGAACGGCGAGCCGGTGGCATCGGGGCTCGGCGCGTAGCGGGACTGGCGGGACAGCTGCGGCTGTCGATCGAAGGACATGAACATGGAACCTCCTGGTACGAAGAAGGCCCCTCCGTGGGAGGGGCCTCGTCAGTTCGACCAGGTCACCGCCTCCCGAGTGGTCTCGGGAGGGGCGGCGTGTGCGTCACATGCTGGCGACGGTGCGGCCCTGCTCCCGAGTGCGAAGTACGACGAGTACCGTCGCTACAAGAATCGTAGCGACGGCGGGAATAAGGCTGAGAAGTCGGGCCGAGGCGAAATGCGGCGCGGTCATGAGAGGGAGTTTCGGCTTGTCCCGGGACAAAGTCAAGTCGTCCCGGTAATTGGTCGCCGGCTACTTCTTGGTCGTGATGCGGATGACGCCCTTGGCGCCTTCGGGGCCGTAGATCTTCTCGGCGGCCGCGCCCTTGATCACCTCGATGCTCTGGATACGATCGGGGGGCATCTTCATCGCGTCTTCGGTGGCCCGCACGCCGTCCACGAAGACGAGAACGTCGGTGCTGCGCGTCGTCGGGGTTGCCTGGATCTTTTCGCCAACCAGCCGTACGGTGCCCGGTTCCGTCGAGCGTTCCGAACGTTCGGCGCTCGTGGCCAGTGCCGTCGCGACGTTGGCAATGCGCAACGCCGTGGCGGTACTGTCGATCGCGTCGATCTTCATCGTGACGACCGGTGATCCCGCCTTCGCGGGCGACGCGGCCGATGCGGTCGTCGTCGCCGGCTTGGTGGTCAGGCGGATGGCATGGGCTCCCTTGTCCTGCTTCATCACCTCGATGGAGGCGAGACGATCGGCCGAAACGGCCAACGCTTCGACTTCGGTGGCCGCTCGCCCATCGATGTAGTACTGCTTCGAGGCAGACGGGGCGACAGCGGCGATCCTGGCGGTCGCGGTCGCGGCATCCATTCCATCGAGTTCCGCGCTGGTCGGGAGTTCGGCGCCGCAGGCGGCGATGACGGCGAGTGTGCCCAGCGACAGGCTCGCGAGGCGACGCGCCGTGGTGTGGGTGGCAGGGCGATTGGTCATGAAACGCAGTCTCTGTTCGAGGTGGGATGCATGGTGCGAGAAGGCCGCCGCACCGGTGAAGAGCGGGGCCGGAGTGGCCGTCGCCGAAAGGTCGATGAGCAGGGCGCCGTAGCGGCGCGGCGTGGTGCCCGACTGCAGCACGCGGGCGTCGCAATCGAGTTCGATGGCGAGGCGCAACCGCGCGAGCATGTACCACGCGCCGGGATTCCATGGCATCAGCGCCGTGAGCACGCACGCCGTGAGCAGCAGCGCCGGGTCGCCTGCCGTGATGTGCGACGCCTCGTGCGCAACGACCAGTCGCTGTTCGTCGTGCGTACGCAGCATGAACCAGGCTGGCACCACGATGCGCGGTCGCAGCACGCCATACACCGCCGGGCCCGTGCCGTCGCTGACATGCAGGGTGTGTCCGTGCGCCTCCACGCGCGTCGCGCCGCGCACCACCGTGCATTGCCGGCGGTAGCTCCACACCCCGATGGCCAGCAGTGTGGCCGACAGGACGGGCCAGAGCAGCACGAGGACGAGCTTCGCACCAAAGGGCAGGGGGCGCACCGCGGCAGCCGCTGTGGTGGTTGCCGTCGTCAGGAGTCCCTCGGTGAGACGGGCGGTACGCAAGATCGTGGCGCCGGTGATGTCCCACACCGATGGTGCCGGTGGCGCCGTGGCCGCTCGTGCCGTGACCGTGGCTGCTGGTAACGGCAACGCCAGCGGAGCCGTGGCACGACGCCACGGCTGCGTGACGGTAAACGCGAATGCCACCAGCAGGGCGGTGCCCCACACCCACCGGTTCGGGATCGTACCACGCGCGAGGCGCTGCAGGAGAACGGCGATAACGGCAAAGAGCGCGGTGACCACGAGCGCCGTCACCGCCCATGCGGCTACCAGCGGCGCCCCCTGGACAACAGCCAGCGTGAGCGTGGTCATGCGTCGTCTCCCAACCGCTCGGCCAACAGCGTGCGCATGCGTTCGAGTTCCGCCCGGCTGAGCGCCTTGTCCGACACCAGCTGCGCGAACATGCGTTCGGTGGAACCCTGAAAAATGGCGTCCTTGATCCGGCCGATGGCGCTGCTTCCTGCCTTCTCGGCGGCCACGGTGGGGAAGTAGCGATAGGCCCGCCCTTCCGCTTCCGGACGCACGAACCCTTTCTTCTCGAGCGTCTGCAGCGCCGACAGCACCGAGGTGTAGGCCAGGTCTTCGTCAAGGTGCTCGCGCACATCGGCCACGGTGGCGGAGCCCAGCTTCCACAGCACGGCCATCACGGCCAGTTCGCGAGGCGGGAAATGCAGGTCGGTCATTGGGGAGGGGAGGCACGAGGGCACGGAGGTACTGATTGTTCAGTAGTATGCAGTGCGCGCGTTCCCGTGTCAACTGGTTTTTCAGTAGATCAGGTCACGGACGCGCCGCCGCGCACTGGCAACCCCTCCCCCTCCCCCTCCCCCTCCACCGTCCGTGCCGCCCCGGTACCATGGCAGTCGCAGGCAGGAGCGACATCCCCAAGGCGCGCGGCAAAGGCCGAACGCACGAGCTCGCGGAACAGCGACTGCTGCCCCGCGAGCTCAGTGACTTCAGCGACGTCGTCGTCGCTCACACCGTGCAGGTGGCCACCGCTTCCTTGAGCGACGCCACGCCGTTGCGCTTGGGGATGAACTCGTGCGCGAACACGCCGGTGTACCCGGTGCTCGCGATGTACTCGGCGATGCCGCGGTAGTTGAGCTCCTGCGCACCGTCGATCTCGTTGCGCCCCGGCACGCCCGCCGTGTGGAAGTGCGCGATGTACGGCAGGTTGGCCTTGATGGTGGCGATCACGTCACCTTCCATCACCTGCATGTGGTAGATGTCGTACAGCAGGCGGAAGCTCGGACTGTTCAGCCCCTTCGCGACTTCCACCGCCCACGCGGTATGGTCGGCGTGATAGTCCTTGTGATCGACCTTGCTGTTGAGCATTTCCATGCACAGCACCACGCCGTGCTTCTCGGCGGTGGGCATGAGGCGCTTGAGCCCCGCGATGCAGTTGGCGATCCCTTCGCCGTCGCTCATGCCGCCCTTGTTGCCGCTGAACACCACGATCTTCTTCACGCCAGCCGCGGCGGCGCGCGGAATGTACGCTTCGCCGTCGGCCACGAGCTTGTCGTGATTGGCCGGCCGGTTGAAGCCCACGGGAATCGTGCCCCAGCTGTTGCCCATGGTGCACTCGAGCCCGTACTGCGACGGCACGCTCCACTCGTCGGGGCCGAGGAGATCGATGCCCACGAGCCCCACCTCCCTGGCCGTGGTACACAGCTCCTTGATAGGGGTGCTGCTGAAGCACCAGCGGGCGACCGACTGCCGGAGGCGTCCGGCACCGCCCGGCGCGGTGGATACGGCCGACGCGGACATGCCTGGATCGGGCAGCGGAACGCCAACCGCACCAGCCATGGCCACGGTGCCGAGGGTGGAAAGCATGTCGCGTCGGTGCATGGAAGCCGGGTTGGAGGGCGCGCCCGACGCCGCCCGGCGCCGAACCGTTACTGAATCTGGATGTACAGCGGGACGGGCCACAACCGCAAGATTTCCGATCGCGGTGTGCCCGGCTTGTCGTTCTTCGGCTTGGTGAACTGCTTCCACCCCGCGAACTGCACCGGTTCCTTCTTGATGTAGCTGTAGAACGAATCCCGCTTGAGCCACGGCGCCCCGAAGCCGTCCATATGCATCACCACCTGTACCTTGGGATCCAGGCGGATCTGGTCGGCATTCGTGACCCCCTTCTTCGTGAAGCGATGGACCACGAGGATCTTGGGGGGCAGCTTGTACTTCTCCACGAGCTCACCGAGGTAGCGCGTGGCGTAGTTGATGTCGGCGGCATCGTAGGTGCCGATCTTTCGACCGGGCACCTTGCCGTCCTTCATGCTGAACTCGGGGTCGATACCGAGGTGCACGTCGGGGCGCTTGAGGAACCGCTCGAGCCACGGCAGTTCCTGCTGCAGTGTGCTGTGCCCCACCTGCACATCCACGAACATGATGGCGTTCCGGCTCTTCGCCCAGCCGTACACCTTTTCGATGAGCGTGCTGTCCATGCG
This sequence comes from Gemmatimonas sp., assembly GCF_027531815.1. Taxonomy (NCBI): domain Bacteria; kingdom Pseudomonadati; phylum Gemmatimonadota; class Gemmatimonadia; order Gemmatimonadales; family Gemmatimonadaceae; genus Gemmatimonas; species Gemmatimonas sp. Next base: position 470,407 of record NZ_JAPZSK010000002.1, read on the forward strand.
CAGGCGATACTTGCCGTCACGGCCCGCGCTTCCTTGCGCCACGACGGCAATGAGGTGCAGCGCCGGCTGCGCCGGGTGCTGCGGGTCCAGCCGAGTCCACTCGGCCACTTCCGCGTCGAGCTTGCGCAGCATCTCCTGCGGCTCGAATTCGCCGAGAATGCCCATGCGTTGTGACAGCGGATTGCCGTAGTAGGCAATCACGCGCTTGGCCGGCAGAATGGAGCCGGGGAGCGGCGCCGGCATCTTGGGCGGCCAGAGCGAATCGAGATCGCTGCCCGCGTTGCGATACGCCAGGTGCCGGTCACCTGAGTGCGGCCCGAGTGCGCCGGCAGGGCGCTTTGGGCGGACGCTGTCGGCGGGCGCAGCGGTGCGCGTCTTCTTGGAAGAACCGGTCGCGCTCTGGGCCGGCAATGCGGCCGCGAGTGCCGTGGTCGAGAGCGCCAGCGCCGGCAGCAGCACGGTGGTACGGCGCAGCACCGAACTCGGCCGCAGGGCGGATGCAGAAACGAACAGCTGGGTAATGGCGGACATGGGATGGGGCAGGGAGAACCGCGTCATCGACTGCTCACAGTGTAACGATGCCGCCGCAGGCGTCCAAGACAACGGTCGTGGGCTCGGTTACCACGGGGGCGCGGCTCTTACTGCCGCGCCGGCTACTTGGCCGGCTACTTGGCCGGCTACTTGGCCTGCTACGTGGCCGGCTACTTGGCCTGCTCCGTTTTGGGTGGCGCATACTGCATACGCTGCAAGATGGCGCCGATGCGTCGTGAGGCGACGCTGCCACGCGGGGCCCACCGTCGCGGGGCCGGAAGAATGGCGGCCATGCGCGCCGATTCCTCGCGCGTTAACGACGCGGCACTCTTGCGGAAGTGGTAACGCGCCCCCGCTTCGGCGCCGAAGTGATACGGTCCCCACTCGGCCAGGTTGATGTACAGGTCGAGGATGCGTTCCTTGGTGAGCAGCAGCTCCAGCCACAGCGTGAGATACGCTTCCACGCCCTTGCGCACGAACGAGCGGCCGTTCCAGAGGAAAATGTTCTTGGCCACCTGCTGCGTCAGCGTGCTTGCCCCGCGCAGCTTGCCCCCACGCTTGCGTCGCTCCAGCGCCTTGTCGAGCTCCACGAAATCAATGCCGTTGTGGAGATAGAAGCGGTCGTCCTCGGAGGCCAGCACGGCCCGCCGCAGCGACGGGCTCATCTCGCTGCGGGCCACGGGCGTGTGCACCGGCCATGCGGGCGACTCCCCGGCGGCAAAGCGCTGGGCCGCGCGGCCGATCATGACCATGGTCACCGGGGGGTTGACCACCGCGAAGAGCAGGATGAAGGGCACCGGGGCCAGCGCCACCAGCAGCAGCGCGCGCAGCAGTCGCACCAGCCACGAGCGACGCGCCCGACCGGTGGCGTTGCCGCGACGAGGGAACACACGCATCAGCGGGAACTCAGGGTTCGCGCAGGTGCGGCGGCGTGTCGGGGGGCTGACGCCGCCAGCGACGATGCTGCCAGAAGTACTGCTCGGGGTACTCCCGCACCCGCGCTTCGAGCAGCTGCGTGTAGCGCAGCACGATCGCGTCGACATCATGCTCGCGATCGCCCGTGGGGGCAACCTCCACCGGCTCCACCAGAAAGGCGTAGCGACCGCTCGGCTGGCGGACGATGGCGATGAACACCACCGGGGTGTCGAAGCGCAGGGCGAACACCGCCGGTCCGCGCGGGGTCTTGGCCGGGCGCCCGAAGAACGGCACGAAGGTGCTGGCGAGCCCCAGCGCATCATGATCGGCGAGCAGCGCCACCATGCGATTGTCGCGCAGGGCCCGGGGCGTGCGGCGCACGGCATCCTTGTCGCGCACCACGAACACGCCCGCCTCGGTGCGCGTCCGCGTCACGTACGCCTCGAACAGCTTGTTGGCGGCACCGCGCACCACGGCGTCGATCCCGACCCCGCGGGCGGCGACGTAGGCGCCGCCCAACTCCCAATTCCCGATGTGACCGGTAACGGCGATGATGCCGCGCCCCTTGTCCAGCGCCGCCTCGATGTGCTCCCACCCTTCCACCCGTTCGATGCGGGCGAGAATCTCCTCCCGGGAGGTGCCGGGCAGGATGGCCGTTTCGATGGACGTACGCCCCAGACTCTCGTAGGAGCGCGCGGCGAGCGCCAGCACCTCGCGGCGCGAGCGCTCGGGAAAGGCGGCGGCAATCTGCCGCTCCGTCACGCCGGCCCGAATGCCGAACGGTTTGTACGCGAGCTTCGCCAGCGTCCCCCCCACCCAGCTGGCGGTGCGCCATCCCACCAGCCGCAGCGCCGCCACGGCCACCCGGGTGGCCACGTACTCGAGGCGATGGGACAGCGTGGGGGCGGGGTCCGCCGCCGGTGTGTGGACAGCCGTGCTCATGGTCAGGGAATCTAACCGATCGGGACGGCATTCTCCCCGCCACAGCGACGTGCTTCGGGTCCATATTTCCGCCATGGCCGTCGTCCCTCCTCCCGCCGTGCCGGGTACACAGCATGCCCAGCGACTGGCCCAGATCGGGCTGGTCGTGAATGCGCTGCTGGCGGTGGTGAAGCTGGTGGCCGGACTGCTCGGAAACGCCTACGCGCTGGTGGCCGACGCCATCGAGAGTGCCACGGATATGATCGGGTCGTTGGTCGTCTGGAGTGGGCTGCGCATCGCGAGCCGGGATCCCGACGATCGGTATCCCTTTGGGTACGGGCGTGCCGAGGCGCTGGCCGGCGCGGTGGTGGCCGCCCTCATGTTGGGGGCCGCCGCTGGCATCTCCATTGAAGCGGCTCGCGAAATCCGCACGCCGCATCACGCGCCGGCGTCGTGGACCCTGGCGGTGCTGGCGGTGGTCATTGTGGTGAAGGAAGTCATGGCCAAGCGGGTGCTCTCCGCCGGGGCGCAGAACGGCAGCGTGGCGGTGGCCGCCGATGGCTGGCATCACCGCGCCGACGCCATCACCTCAGCGGCTGCCTTTCTGGGCATCAGCGTGGCGCTCATTGGCGGGCCGGGGTGGGAAGCGGCCGACGATTGGGCGGCCCTCGTGGCGGCGCTCATCATCGCCATCAATGGCGGTCTGCTGCTGCGCACGGCGTTGGGCGATCTCATGGACCGCGCGCCGGCCCCGGGGCTGCAGGACACCGTGTCGCAGGCCGCGCTCGCCACCAGTGGCGTTCTGGCCATCGAGAAGCTCAAGATCCGCAAGTCCGGTACGGCCTTCTACGTGGATATTCATGTGCAGGCCGATCCGCACCTGTCGTTGCACGACGCGCACGTGCTCTCCGGCCGAGTCAAGTCGGCCATTCGGCAGCGTCTGCCGGCCGCCAGTGGTGTGCTGATTCACATGGAGCCCTTCGAACCGAGGAACTCGACATGAGCGATGCCCCGACCTTTGCGGCGCTGACCACCGCGCAGTGTCACGCCCTCCTCGCGTCGCAACAGGTGGGGCGGTTGGCCTTCACCTTTCGTGATCGCGTCGATATCGAACCGGTGCACTACGTGTTTCGCGATGACCGTATCTGGGGGCGCACGCAGTTCGGCACGAAGGTGCAGATCCTCGCCCACCACCCCTGGGTGGCGTTCGAAGTGGATCAGGTGGAGGCCCTCTTCACCTGGCAGAGCGTGGTGGTGCACGGTCGCATCGAGTTTCCCGACCCCGACGGCTCCGCGCAGGAGCAAGCGCGCTATGCGGCCGGGGTGGCGGCCTTCCGGTCGCTGGTTCCCGAGGCCTTCACCCCCACGGATCCCACGCCCGATCGTGACCTGGTGTTCATGATTCCGGTGCACGACCTCGAAGGGCGGTCGGCCACCACGAGGTATGCGTGAAGGCCAACGGGGAGTCCGCCGGCGTGCTCAACGGCGTGCGTCTCGAGCCGGTGGCCCCCGGCAGCGCGGTGGCGCTGGGGAACGACGCGGCGCGCCGTGCCGGCGCACCCGACAAGAAGACCCTCGAAGCGGCCACGCGCGCGCTGCTCGAGCGTCTGGCCGATCTGCAGGATGTGTTTCAGGCCGACGGCCGTCACGCCCTGCTGCTCATCCTCCAGGGGCGCGACGCCGCCGGCAAGGATGGCCTCATCAAGTCGGTGTACGGCGCCTTCAATCCCACGGGGGTGCGGGTGGCGGCCTTCGGGCCCCCCACGCCGCTCGAACTGCGGCACGATTTCCTCTGGCGCGTGCATCAGGTGGTGCCGCCCCGGGGCATGATCGGCGTGTTCAACCGCTCGCACTACGAGGACGTGCTGGCGGTGCGCGTGCGGCAGCTGGCGCCCGAGGCGGTGTGGCAGGCGCGATTTGCGCAGATCAACCATTTCGAATCCATGCTGCACGCCAATGGGGTCATCGTGCGCAAATGCTTCCTGCACATCTCGCAGGATGAGCAGCGGGCGCGGCTGCTGGCACGTCTCGACGATCCGCGCAAGAATTGGAAGTTCCGCCTCGACGACCTCGATGATCGGGCGCGTTGGGATGACTACACCGCGGCATACCGGGACGTACTGGCGCGATGCAGTACCCCGGCGGCGCCCTGGTACGTGGTGCCCGCCGACGAGAAGCCCATGCGCAATTACCTCGTGGCGCGGCTGCTCGTGGAGACACTGGAATCGCTGGACGCGACGTACCCGGCGATGAATCCCGCGGTGCGCGACGCAGCGCGTGACTTCCGGTAGCTCCCGCGCGACTCGTCGCGTCTCCTGTTGCCGTTCTTCCTGCCACCGGTGCCCCCCTGCCGCGCCTCGGTGATGCACCGGCTTCTCCCGGAGCATGACGCGGCGGCGATCGTGGGGGGAACCCGCGGTTTTCCACGGCGGGGGACTGGTCCGGGAGGGCGCCGGGGTTTACAATGCGGGTCTGTTCACGGCGCGGGTTGCCGTGACGGGACGTAGCGCAGCCCGGTAGCGCACCTGAATGGGGTTCAGGGGGTCGCGGGTTCGAATCCCGCCGTCCCGACTTGGCAGGGCCTTTCCGCAACAGCACCGAGCCTCGGCCCCCGGCCGGGGCTTTCGTGTCTTCAGCAGTGCCGCGCCCTCGCCCCACGATCCCCGGGAAGCGGTCCAACACCGGACCCTGTCGCCCGGCGGGGCCGCGCGCGAGCTTTCCGCCATGACGTCCGCTGCTGCCGGCCGTGCGCGTGCCGGCCTTCCCGCCCTGCTTGTCTCGATCGCCGTGACCGGCGTGGCGGCGTTCGGCGCCGCCTTCGCCTCGCGCACCTCGGCCGCGTTCTACGCCATCCTCGACAAGCCGGCCTGGGCCCCACCGGCCTGGCTGTTCGGCCCCGTCTGGAGCCTCCTCTACCTGCTCATGGCCGTCGCCGCGTGGCGGGTGTGGCGCGCCAGCGGGCTCGCCGACGCCCGCGCTGCCATGGGACTGTATCTCGTCCAACTCGCCCTCAACGCGCTCTGGACGTGGCTCTTCTTCGTCTGGCGTGACGGGCCCTGGGCCACCGCGGAAGTGCTCGCGCTCTGGGGCAGCATCGTCGCCACGCTCATCGCGTTCCGGCGCCACGATGCCACGGCCGGCTATCTGCTGGCCCCGTATCTGGCATGGGTGTCGTTCGCGAGTGCCCTCACGGTGTCGGTCTGGCTGCGCAACCCGTCGTTGCTGTAGCGCGCGACCGGCTGCGGGCCGCATGGTCGCGAATGCGGAGTGATGCCCCCGACGGTATGCTTGGGAAGCCCGTGTCGTCACCGGTCGTCGCGGCCGTTCACTCTTCACTCCCCGCTCCATGACTTCCGTCGTTGCCCGTCGCCGTGCCACCGCCGCCCTGGTCACCGCGCTGCTTCCGGCCACCTCGCTGGCTGCGCAGCCCCGTCCGGCCACGGCGCCCCCCGCGGCCACGCCCATCGTCACGAAGCAGTTCGGTGACCTGGGCGCCGGCCCGTACAAGTCGCTGGTGATCCGCAACGCGATGGTCATTCCCGGCCATGGCGGCCCGCCGGCGGGCCCCTACGACATCAAGGTCGAAGGCAACCTCATCACCGAGATGGTGCCGTTTGACCCGGTCACGGCAGAGCGCGCCGGCGCGCGGCCCCGCATGACGGGCGACCGCATCATCGACGCGGGCGGCAAGTTCGTCATGCCGGGCATGATCGATCTGCATACGCACATTCGCACGCTCCCCATGGAGATCGAGTATGTGTACTACCTCAAGCTCGCCATGGGGGTCACGACCATGGTCAATGCGGCCGACCGGGGATACGCAGACGGCATGCGCGAAGCGAGGCGCAGCGCGGCCAATGAGATGATCGCGCCCCGCATGTACCCGCTGGTGAGCTACGGAGCGGGGACGAGCTTTACGCGGCTGCAGCTCGACGATCCCGCCATGGCGCCGCAGGTGGTGAAGGCCATGGCCGCCAATGGCGTGCGGGTGATTTCCATGGACCCGCTGGGGTGGAGCCTGGAACTCGTGGGAGCCATCGCGAAAGCGGCCAAGGCCAACGGCATGATCACGTCCTTTCACCTCCAGCCGGCCAACACGGCGGTGACCCAGGCGGTGAAGGCGGCGTGTGCCGGGGTCACCATGATCGAGCATCACTACGGCTACGCCGAGTCGTCGCTCGACGGGTCCACGCAGGACTTTCCGCGCAACTACGAATACGGCAACGAGAACGATCGTTTTCGTGAGGCTGGACGCGTCTGGACGTACGCCAACCGCGAACGCCTGCTGGGGGCCGTGGTGGATTCACTGGTGCGCTGCGGCGTGACCATGCTCCCCACGCGCGTCGTGTACGAGGCCAACCGCGATCTCATTCGGGCTACCTCCCTGCCGTGGACGGAGAAGTACACGCACCAGGCCCTGTGGAACTGGAACATGCCCAACCCCGCGTTCCACGGGGCGTATCACTACGACTGGACCAGCGACGATGAGTACAACTGGACCGCAGCGTACCGGCTGTGGGGCGATCTCATCTTCGAGTTCAACCGGCGCGGCGGCACCGTGGCCTTCGGCACCGACGACAACTACATCTGGGCCACGCCCGGCTTCTCCACGGTGCGCGAGCTCCAGCTGGGGCGCGAAACCGGCATGAAGACGCTCGAGGTCCTCAAGTCGGCCACCTATACCTCTGCGCGTACGCTGGGCGAGCCGAAGCTTGGCCTCGTGCGTCCCGGGTACACGGCCGACCTGCTCATCGTGGATGGCAATCCGGCGGCGAACCTCAAGTACCTCTATGCGTTCGGCGACCTCGCCCTCGACCGGAGCGGCGCCATGATCCGCACGAAGGGCATCGTGCACACGATCAAGGATGGCATCGTGTTGGAGAACGCCAACCTCATGCGCGAGGTGGAGAAAATGGTGCAGGCCTCGCGCAAGCTCGCCCCGGCGGCTGATCCGGTACGCGATCTCTTCCGCCCGTCGGGCAAGTAGGGCGTCAGGCGATCAGATCGGCCGTGGCCTCGCCGGGTGACCGCACACCGGCGAGGGCAAAGGCCAGATCCACCTCGTCGCGCAGCAGCGACAGCACGTGACGTGCTCCTTGCTCACCGTTGGTGGCCAGCCCCCAGAGCAGGGGACGCCCGAGCAGCACGGCGTGCGCCCCCAGGGCGAGCGCCTTGAGCACGTCGGTGCCGCGGCGAACCCCGCCATCCACCAGGAGCGTGCCGCGCCCCTGCATGCACTCGGCCACGTCGCGCAACGCGCGCGCGGTAGGCACGGCCGTGTCGAGCTGGCGGCCGCCATGGTTGGACACGATGACGCCGCGCGCCCCATGCTCGAGTGCCAGGAGGGCATCATCGCCGCGTACGATGCCCTTCACGTAGATGGGCAGCTGCGTGATCGACTGCAGCCATTGCAGGTCGCGCCAGGCGATGCCGGCATCCCAATGGTGCAGGATGAATTGGGCCAGCGCCGACGACATGTCCGCGGACGTCCCCAGGGTACTCCGCATGTCCACCCCAAGGTTGGGGGCGGGAAACTCGGGCGGAACGTGAAAGCCGTTGAGCAAGTCGCGCTCACGCCGACCGAGCATGGGCGTATCCACGGTGAGGACCAGCCCGGTGCACCCGGCACGTTCGGCGCGCTGCACCAGCTCCATGGTGACGCCGCGATCACGATAGATGTACAGCTGGAACCAGAGCAGCCCCGTCGTGGCGGCCCGTACCGATTCGATCGTGCAGTTCGACAGGGTGCTGAGGATCATCCCCGACCCCGCGGCCGCGCTGGCGCGCGCCGTGGCCACCTCGCCCTCGGCGCAGGCCATCTGCTGAAAGGCCATGGGCGCCACGATGACCGGCCATTCGAGACGGTGACCCTCGAGCTCCACCGACAGGTCGCGCCGGGAGACGTCGCGCAGCACGCGGTAGCGAATGCGCAGGGCATCCCACGCCGTGCGCGACTCGCGCAGCAGGATCTCGTCGTTCGCGCCACCCGCGTAGTAGTCGTACACCATGCGCGGCAGCCGCAGGGCAGCTTCCGCCTCGTAGTCGTGCAGATTGACAGGCATCGGCATATTCTACGGGTCTCCCACTCACCTTGCCCGTGAACAGCCTCTCCTTCACGCGGATCCGCCAGCGCTACACCGACGACACGACCCTGGGCGGCACCGGCGCCGCCCCCGCGCTGGCGCGCGCGCTCGAGTTCATCGGCTGGCGCGCGGTACGCGAACCCACGCCGGAAGAGCTGGCGGGGCATCTGGCACTGTTGCTGGATCATTGCGTGCATGAGCACCGCGATGTCATGGCGCTGACGGACGGCATCGCCATGGCGCTCCGCGACACGGGTCCGCTGCTCGATGGCGGTCTGCCGCCGGTCGAGGCGTACTATCCCGCCGCGGAAGCGCTGCTGCGGCGGTATCTGGCTGATGATGGCGTGGCACATCAGCCGGTCCCTTCGTTCCTGTAGCCCCGCAACGCCTCCCCGCCGTCGTCCCGCCGTTCACCGCTGGCAGACTCCCCCCTCACGCCGCAGGAGCTTCCCATGGGTCGCCGTTCCGTCGTTCTGGTTACCGCTGTCGCCGCGCTGGGGGCCATGGGCCTTCCGCAACACGCCGGGGCGCAGCCCGCGTCTGCCGTGTATCGACCCGGGGCCCTCACGCCATTCCAGCAGATGACCCGCGAGATCTACAAGGAGCTGGTGGAGATCAACACGGGCGTGGAAACGGGGAACATCACCACGGCGGCAAACGCCATGGCCACCCGCTTCCGGGCGGCGGGTGTTCCCGACGCGGACATCTTCGTGGGCGGGCCGCGTCCCGAGAAGCACAACGTGGTGGCGCGACTGCGCGGCAGCGGGCGCGGTGGCCCGCAGAAGCCGATTCTCCTCCTGGCCCACATCGACGTGGTGGAGGCGCTCAAGGCCGACTGGTCCCCCGAGTTCGATCCGTTCGTCTTCACCGAGAAGGACGGCTACTACTACGGGCGCGGCACGGCCGACGACAAGGCCATGGCCGCCATCTTCGTGGCGAACGTGTTCCGCATGAAGCGGGAAGGGTACGTGCCCGACCGCGACATCATCATTGCGCTCACCGCCGACGAGGAGAGTGGTCCCGCCAACGGCGTGGACTGGCTGCTCAAGAACCACCGGCCACTGGTGGACGCCGCGCTCGTCATCAACGAGGGGGGCGGTGGCACGCTGCGCAACGGGAAGCCGCTGTTCAACAGTGTGCAGGCCGCGGAGAAGGTCACGACCAACTTCACGTTGCGCGCGACCAACAAGGGCGGCCACTCCTCGGTGCCGCGCGACGACAACGCGATCACGCAGCTCGCCGATGCGCTCGGCAAGGTCGGGCGCCACAAGTTCGCCGTGAAGCTCAATGACGTGACGAGGGCGTTCTTCTCGCAAACGGCGGCGCTCGAGGAGCCGGCGATGGGACGGGCCATGACGGCGCTGGTGAAGAACGTTGGCGACGCAGCGGCGGTGGCGGTGGTGACCGCCGATCCCCGCTACAACTCCATGCTGCGCACCACCTGCGTGGCCACGGAGCTCAAGGGTGGGCACGCCACCAACGCGCTGCCGCAGCTGGCCGAGGCCAACGTGAACTGCCGCATCTATCCGTCGGAGTCGGCGGAGTCGGTGCGGGCGGAGCTTGAGCGCGCGGTCGGCGATACGAACGTCAAGGTCATCATCCGCTCGCAGCGTCCCAGCACTCCGGCGTCGGCGCTGTTGCCGGAGGTGATGACCCCCGTGACCCGCATTACGGCGGAGCTGTGGGGCGCCATGCCCATCATCCCCACCATGAGCACGGGGGCTACCGACTCCCGGTTTTTTCGCGCCCTGGGGATTCCGGCGTTCGGGGTATCGGGGCTGTTCAGTGATCCCACCGTGGACGCGCGCGCACACGGGCGCGACGAACGCATGGCGGTGAAGAGCTTCTACGAGGGGCAGGAGTTTCTCTATCGCCTCACCAAGGCGCTCGCGAGCGCGCCGACGCGGCAGTAGGCGCCCGCCCCAGCGCTCCCTTTCTCTGATTCTCCGGTGGTCCGTTCCCCTCCAACGCGCGTCATGCACGGCTGTGCTTGCGGCACGCGCCGCACCCGGCCGGCGGGGGACTGATCGTGGGAGAATCGGGGAACGGGAGATACTGGCGCAACGGTCAGGGTACGCCCGCGCTCCCAGCGCTCCCTTTCTCTGATTCTCCGGTGGTCCGTTCCCCTCCCCAAACGTGTCACGCACTGCTGCGCGCGCGGGTACGCGGAGAGACGGTCAGTGCGTGAGCGCGTACACCAGATAGTTGGTGGCGAACTTGTATGCGTCGTTGCTGAGGTTCACAGCGTACCAGCCTTGCCCCGACCACTCCATGTAGTCGCCGATGTCGTTGTTGAAGTTCACGATCACCATGAGACGGCGCGACGGATCATTGCCTTCGAAGATGCCATAGTACTCGGCCCTGGCTGAGCGCGCCGACGGATGATGCATGCCATCGAGCGTCCCGATGGTGAAGAAGGCGTTGAAGATGGGGTGCGTGCGGTCGAGGCGGATGAACTGGGCCTCGGGAAGCACTGCGCGCATTCCGCGTGCAAACACCTCCCACTGCCGCAGATAGAAGTCGTCGACGATGAGGAAGCCGCCTTTCTGCAGCCATGTCCGCAGTCCGGCGGCTTCCTGCTCGTCGGGGTACCAGTAGCCCGGCTCCGACAGGTAGGCGATGGGATGGTGCGACAGCAACGGGTCGTCCATGCGGTGCACGTTGCTGCCGGCCACGTGCGGGCGCATGGCGGTGAGATCCTGCACGATGGTCATGAAGTTGCGCTCCATGGCCGGGTAGTCGAACGCCCAGCCATTGGGGCCGTACTCCGTGTAGCGCAGACGCACGAAGGTGAAGCGCCCATCGTAGGGCACGTTGGGCTCCACGAACGTGCGAAAGCGCTGCGACCATCCCAACGACGTGGTGCCCGCCAGCAGCAGGAGCCCCCCCAGCAGCCGGCGCGCATGGCGGGGAGCGCGCATCAGCCCGGTAACCGGAGCAGCGTGTGCAGGGCGTCGCGCGTGGCAGCGGGAATGGGCGTGGGGCGCCGCGTGCTGCGGTCCACGTGGACATGGACGAAATGCCCCGTGGCACAGGCGAGTTGGTCGTCGTTGCGAAAGACTCCCAGCTCGTAGCGCACGCTCGACGTGCCCAGATGCGCCACGCGCAACCCCACGGTGATGCGGTCCGGGAAGGCGAGGGGAGCGTGGAAGCGACACTGCGTTTCGGCAACGAGCGCGATGGTCTCGCCCGCCACCACATCGAGCAGCTGGCGCTCGATGAGCCACCGATTCACCGCGGTGTCGAAGTAGCTGTAGTAGACGACGTTGTTGACGTGCCCGTAGGCGTCGTTGTCCATCCAGCGTGAATCGAGTGCGATGCACTCCGCGTACCCTGCACGCGTTTCCACTTGCGCCATCCTTCCCAGAGATTGGCCACCAGCAACCCGCCCAGCAGGAAATACACCGCGCCCACCAGCATGAACAGGGCAAAGCCGGCCGCCGCCGCAATGATCCCGAACACCACCTGATCGGCGGCCTTGGGGGGCGAGGTGGGCGGATCGGTCAGCATGAAGCTGGCGAAGAAGAGCACCATGTGCACGTCAGGGGCCCGGTACAGCTCGGCCACGCGTGCGGCATCGCCAAGGAAGGCCACGGTGGTGCCCAGCGCGAAGTGCGCGCCGAGGTAGGCCAGGAGCAGCGGCAGCTTGTGCAGGCGCTGCGTCATGAAGAGGCCGGTGGCCACGGTGAGCAGCAGCCAGGGGGTGGCAAGCTCCGGGAGCGCGCCCCACCAACTCTGTCCGGTATCGAAGACGTAGTAGCTGCTCACCAGCGCCGCCGCCGCCGGGTTGAGCACATTCGCCCGGCGCACGCGCAGGGCATGCTTGGCCACGATGCCCAGCACACCCGTCGCGCCGGCAACGGTCCACGGGACATGGGGGCTGAGCACGAGCCCCACCAGCCAGCCGGTCAGCATGGCGCCGTCGGGCACACTCCAGTGTCCATCGCGCCAGCGCAGCAGCGGGGTGTCGGTGATCGCCGCCGCCGTGATGGCCGCGAGCACCCCCGGCAGCACGAGCGACCAGCCGGCATGGTGCGCGGCCGGAACCGTGAGCAGCAGCAGAATGCCGGAAAAGAGCCCCTTGGGGGAGCGCAGCCAGCGGGCGGTCATGCGGCGTCGGAACGGGTGAAGGTAGACGCGCCCCACCCGTGCACCTCGTGGTGCGCACCCGCGGCGTCAAGGAAGTAGCCGTCCACCTGTTGCGCCCGGAGTAGTGCTGCACCGGCCTCTGCCCCCAGCACGAACGCGGCGGTGGCCAGCGCGTCGGCTACCACGGCCGTCGGCGCAACCACCGTCACACTGCGTAACCCCACCGAAGGCGTTGGCGCCGTGGCGCGCGGGTCCAGCAGATGATGGCCGGCTGCCGTAGCGCGGGTGTAGTCGCCGCTGGTGCACAGCGCGTATTCCTGCGCCGCGACGTCCACCACGCACGCGGCTCCTTCCCCCTCTACGGGATGGCGCACCGCCGTGCGCCACGGCGTCCCCCGCGGATTGTGCCCTCGACAGTGCAGGTCACCGCCGGCCACGATGCACACGTTTGGCACGTCGTGCAGTGATTGCGCCGCAAGGTCCAGGGCAAAGCCCTTGGCGATCCCTCCCAGGTCGAGCACCGTGTGCGGCGGCAGCGCAATCGTGCTTGCTGCCTCGTCGAGCACCGCCTCGCGCCAGGCCCCCGACAGGTGTGGAGCCGTCGCGTCGGGGGTGGGCCTCAGCGACACCTGGTGACCATCCTGCCACGACCGATCGAAGCCGTGGTGGTGCAGGGCGCGGCCAAGTGTGGGGTCGAACGCCCCGTCGGTGGCCGCGGCCACCGCCCATGCCACGCGCAGGAGTGCGAAGAGCAGCGGCGACACCGGCTGCGGGCTTCTCTCACCACGGCAGAGCGCGCTCACCTCCGAATCCCCCAGGAAGCGTGAACAGTGTGCTTCCACCACCCGAAACCACTCCACGGCTTGTGCGGCGCGAGTCGCGGCCTCGGGGATGGCTCCGACCAGCTGCACCGACACCGTCGTGCTCATCGCCGTGGTCACGAACTCCGTGGCTGCAGTCACTGACGCGCGGCCTTCAGCGCTTCGACGACGGCGTAGTAGAACGCGTTGGCGCTCTCCGTTGCGCCGGACACGTTGTCCACCTCGGGGCTTTGGCGCTCCACCACCTGCGGCTGCAGATGCGCGATCCAGGAGCAGGAGTAGCGCGTGAGGCAGCGGCTGATGGCGGCCGCGGTGATGCGTCCCTTTTCGATGATCACCGTGGCTTCCACGTCGCCGTGCCGTGAAGTGCCCCACCCGGAATAGGTCCCGTCCTTCAAGCTCACGGGTCCCGCCGGCTTGGCGGGGGTTGGGGTGGGGGCGGGGGTGGCGGTGGGGGTGGGGGTGGGCAGCGGCGTCGGTGTCGGCTCAACCGGGGGAGAGGGCGCTGCGAGCGTCGGGGCCGCAGCGGGCGCGGCAGTCGGTTCCGCTGGCGATGGCGCCACCGCCGATGGAGTCGCAGGTGTGGTGGGGGCGGCGAGCGTTCTCGCGGAGACGACTGTTGGCGTGTCGGCGCGCCGCTTCGGTGCCACAGCCTTCACGCGCTCTGACCCCAGCTCTGACCCCAGCTCTGACCCCAGCTCTGACCCCAGCTCTGACCCCAGCTCTGACCCCAGCTCTGACCCCTGCTCTGACCCCTGCTCTGACCCCTGCTCTGACCCCTGCTCTGACCCCAGCTCTGACCCCGGGACACTATCGGCGCTGGCGGGGGGACGCCGCATTGTGCTGCGGGCGGCCAACTCGGTCGCCGCCGCCTCGGTACGCACGTAGCCAGCCGCATAGGCAGCCAGCACGGCGGCCGTACTCACGGCGAGCAGCGGACCGGATGGCGAACTCGGCTTGGCAGGCACGGGCGACGGGACGCGGCGAGGGGGAAGGCACCGACTGCATGGCGGGCGTACCACGACGCGTACGCTATGGTGAAAGAGAACGTTGGTCGGCAGACCAGACGAGGGATACGACCAGTCCAACGCGCTGTTCAACGGCTGCACCGACCGGAATCCTTGAGTCCGGACCTGTGCACCAGCGGTACGCGCGGCCCCTGCTCCTGTGGAGCAGGGGCCGTTTGCGTTCGCACTGTTTCCGAAACAGTGTCGCGTGTACCGGCGCCCAACGCGACGCGAGCCTTCGGTTGACCCCAAACGCCGCTGCTGTGACCCGACAGGGCGCGTCTGCGGTTGCTAAAAGTGCGCCAATGTGGGACGAGTCGATGGCAATCGCATCCGTCGCTTGATCTGCCAGTCGCGGCGCATACACTTCCGCTGGCGAACACTGCCGCATCGATGCGCGGGCGACACCTTACCGTGAACCGCTCGCCGTCGTGCCGGTCGCTGCAACCCGGCGTTCTCCCCCCTCCGAACGTCGGTCCCCCCTCCACCAATCCGTCGCCCTTGCGGGCGTCCGGAGGCGAATTCATGAAGATGAGTATCCCGCGGGTCGTGCGGGCCATGGCGGCGGCTGTGCTGGCCGTCGTGGTCCATTCGGGTACACTGGCTGCTCAGGATCGCACCGGCGTGGTTGCCGGTCGCGTGGTCGAAGCGGGCGGTGCCCCCATTCCCAACGCACAGGTGTCGATTGCCGGTACCACGCTTGGCAGTCTGACCAACGCCGAAGGGCGATTCACCCTGCGCGGTGTCCCCGTTGGCAATGTGACGGTGCGTGTGGCGCGCATTGGCTATGCGGAAAGTACCAAACCCGCCGTCATCACCGCCGGCTCCACGACCACGCTGGATTTCTCGCTCACCAAGGTGGCGGTCAACCTCACCGCCGTCGTGACCACGGCCACCGGCGACCAGCGCCGCCTCGAAATCCCCAATCAGATCGCGCAGATCGACGCCGCCAAGGCCATTGAGAGTGCGCAGATCAGCAACGTGGGTGACCTGCTCATCGGCAAGGCCGCCGGTGTGCAGCTGCTGCCGGGGTCCGGCGTGAACGCGGCGTCGCGTATCCGCATTCGCGGCACGTCGTCCATCTCGCTCAGCAACGATCCCATCATCTTCGTTGACGGTATCCGCATCAACAGCTCCACCTCGGGGCTCGGCACGGGCGGCGCGCCCGCGGGACGCCTCAACGACATCAACCCGGAAGACATCGAGACCATCGATGTCATCCGCGGTCCCGCCGCGTCGGCCACGTACGGTACCGATGCCGCCACGGGCGTCATCGTGATCACCACCAAGCGGGGGCGCCAGGGTGCGGCCCGATGGTCGGTGTACACCGAGCAGGGTGTCACGCGCGACCGCAACAACTACCCCGACGCCTACACGGCGTGGGGGCGTCTGGCCAACCAGACCAACCCGGCCAACAACGGCCGCGCCGCGGACTGCCAGATCAATACGATCGCCGCGCGCACCTGCGTGGTGGACTCCATCACCACCTTCAACCTCTGGCGTGATCCGCGCGCCACGCCGCTCAAGGATGGCATTCGTCAGCAGTACGGCATGACGGTGTCCGGCGGCACGGAAGCGGTGAACTACTTCACCGCCGTCGAGCATGAGCGCACCACGGGCACGCTCGGTATGCCCGAGTTCGAGCGCGACCGCTTCGCGCGGCAGGGTATCCCGGTTCGTGAGGAGTGGGCCGATCCCAACACCTTCCAGCGCTTCAGCCTGCGGTCGAACATCGACATCAAGCCGTCGCAGAAGCTCACCATTCCCATCCGCAGCTACTTCCTCAGCAGTCAGCAGCAGGCCCCGCAGGACGGCAACAACACCACCGGTCTCGGCTCGCATGCCTTTGGCGGTCCCGGCACGCGCAGCCGCACCCTCACTGCCGGCGGCACCGACTCGCTATACGGATATCGCCAGTTCACCCCGGGCGACATCTTCCAGCAGTACAACAACATCGACCTGCAGCGCTGGATCGGCTCGGTGAGCCCGCTCTGGTCGCCCACGTCGTGGTTGCAGATGCGCGGTAACGCCGGTCTCGACTACTCGGCCGAGTCGTACGACAACTACTGCCTGCGCGACGAGTGCCCGAACTTCGGCCAGAACCGACTGGGCTTCAAAAACACGAGCCGCTCGCGTCAGTTCCAGTGGACCGCCGACTGGTCGGCCACGGCCAGCTTCCGCCCGCTCGAGTGGCTCTCCACGCGTACCACGGGCGGCTTCCAGTTCGTGCATCGCCAGGACGACGCATACAGCGCCAGCGCCGCACAGCTTCCGCCCGGCGGCCTGACCCTCAGCCAGGGCTCGGTCCCCTCGGTAAGCGAAGGCACCACGGTGTCGAAGACGGCCGGTGTGTTCATCGAACAGAACGCACAGCTGTTCGACCGCCTCGATCTCGTGGCCTCCGTGCGCGGCGACAACAACTCGGCGTTCGGCCGCAACTTCGGGACGGCGTACTATCCGCGCGCCGGTGCCTCGTACCGCGTTTCCGAAGAGGCGTGGTTCCCGCTCAAGGACCAGATCAACCAGCTGCGCCTGCGTACGTCGTGGGGGCAGGCCGGTATCCGCCCGGGTACGACGGCCGCCCTCCAGTTCTTCGCCTCAAACGTGTACCGCGAAAACGCGGCTGACGTGCCGGGGCTCATCTACCAGACGCTGGGCAACGCCAACCTGCGTCCGGAAACGGTCACGGAGGTGGAAGGCGGCTTCGACTTGGGGCTGTTCAACGACCGCATCACCACGTCGCTCACCTATTACGACAAGAAGTCGAGCGACGCCATCGTGAACCAGACGCTGGCCCCGTCCATTGGCACGGGCTCGACGGCGCGTGCGGTCAATGTCGGCGCCATCCGCAACTGGGGCTGGGAGTACCTGGTGACCGCCCGCCCGGTGCAGTACAGCAAGTTCAGCTGGGACATCACGCTGAACGGCTCGTACAACAGCAACGAGGTGCTCGACCTGGGCGGCCAGCCGGCCGGTACGGGTACGGTGCGTAACGCGGAGGGCTTCCCCATCAACTCCATCTGGGATCGCCCCTACACGTTCGCCGACGCCAACGGCAACGGCATGATCGAAATTGCCGAAGTCAACGTGGACTCGACCCCGCGCTACATGGGGTACAGCGTGCCGCGTACCGAACTGTCCATTCAGAACGGCTTCGACCTGCTCAAGGATGGCCAGCTCCGCGTCACCTTCCTCATCGATGGCAAGCTGGGTGGGCTCCTCAACAACACCACCGAGCGCTTCCGCTGCGCGACCCGCCTCAACTCGCAGGAGCGTATCGATCCGTCGGCGCCGCTGGCGCGCCAGGCGCGTTGCGCGGCCTTCCAGAAGCCGGGTGTGTTGTCGACCAACTTCGGCTTCTTCGAGCCCACCGACTACTGGCGCCTGCGTGAACTCGCCGTGTCGTGGCGCATTCCGCCCAGCCTCGCGAGCCGCCTGCCGATGGCCAAGAACGGTACCATCACGCTCTCCGGCCGTAACCTGAAGCTGTGGAGCGACTTCACCGGCGTCGATCCGGAGACCACCGGCGGCGTTGGCAACATCCAGGACGAATTCCAGATCACGCCGCCGCTCCAGACGTGGACGGTGCGCTTCAACTTCGGCTTCTGAGACACCCCATGCACAAGTTGATTTCGAACGGGGCGCGCCTCGCGGCTGTGGCAGCCGGAGCCGTCTTCGTGTCCGGCTGTCAGATCGACAAGCTGGTGCAGGCCACCGACCCCGACATCATTGGCGTGGAGCTGGTCACGAGCCCCACCGCGGCCAACGCGCTGCGTGTGGGTACGCTTGGCCGATTCAACGCCAACACCACCGGCGGCGAGTCCATGTTCCTCTACGGCGGCCTGTTCGGCGACGAATTCGGCACGGGTGACACCTTCACGCAGCGTGTTGAAACCGACCAGCGCGCCCTGACGCCGCAGAACGGCAACATCACGACGGCCTATCGTGGGCTGCACCTGCCTCGCATTGGTGCCATCCAGACGCGGGAAGCGCTCGCCCAGTACGCGCCACTCGCCCCGGCGTGGAACTACAGCGAGATGTTCTTCGTGGAGGCGTACATGGTCAACCTGCTGGCCGAGTACTTCTGCAACGGCCAGCCGATCAGCAGCATTGCCGACGGCGTGGAAACCTACGGCGACCCGCAGCCCAACGCGGCACTGTTCACGCTGGCGTTGGCCAAGGTGGACTCGGGGCTCACGCGCCTGGGGAGCACCACGGGCACCAACGAAACCCGCGTGCGCAACTCGCTCAACATCCTCCGTGCGCGCATCCTGCTCAACCAGGGGAACTTCGGGGCGGTGGCGGCCACGGTGGCCGCCGTTCCCACCACCTTCACCTGGAACCAGGAACACTCGCTCACGGCCCGCACGCCGGGTGTCTGGTCGCTCATCAACAACCAGCGTCGCTACCTCGTGGCCAACAACGAGGGACCGCTGCAGATGAACTTCGGCACCGCCAACGACCCGCGCGTACCCACCTGCTCGGTGGGGCAGGCGGCGTGCACGGCGGTTGGGCTTACCACGTCGCGCCCGTTCGACAGCGGCAACACGGCGGTACCCAACATGCTGTATCAGCTCATCTGGACCACCGACGCGTCGTCGGTGTCGCTCATCAACGGGCTGCAGGCGCGGTTGTACGAGGCCGAGGCGCTCAATCGCACGGGCAACTTCGCCGGCGCACTGGCCATTCTCAACAGCCTGCGTGCCACGCCGCCGGGGTACGGCCGCACGATTGCGGCCATGACGCCGTTGGCCGATCCTGGCACTGAAGCCGGTCGTCGCGACATGATCTTCCGTGAGAAGGGTTTCTGGCTGTTCGGCACCGGCCACCGTTACCCCGATATGCGCCGCATGATGCGGCAGTACGGGATGACGGCCAACCAGGTGTTCCCCAACGGCAACACCTGGCAGATCAACCGTGCGCCGGGGTACGGCAACGACATCGTCTTCCGCACGCCAACGGCGGAGACGTTCAATCCGCGCGTGCCGCAGGTCAACGGCGAAGCGCAGTGCATCGACCTGAACCCGTAAGGGATCGGGTGGGATGAAGGAAACGAGGGGCGGTGCCGGATGGCACCGCCCCTCGTGCGTTCCGGCCGGGGCCCACGGCACGGGGGCGGCACGGGGTCAGAGCATTGCTCTGACCCCAGCTCTGACCCCAGCTCTGACCCCAGCTCTGACCCCAGCTCTGACCCCAGCTCTGACCCCAGCTCTGACCCCAGCTCTGACCCCAGCTCTGACCCCAGCTCTGACCCCGGGCGGGGGATGGATCAGCGTGACCGCGTCACCACGATGATCGCACCGGCACCCGACGACAGCGTGCCGAAGCGCTGTGTGGCATCGCCCGGGGAGATGAGCTCGATCCGTTCAAGCTCGCTCACCCGGATGCGGTGTAGCAGGTCGAAGTCACTCACCTGCGCCCCGTCTACGACCAGAACGGGACGGTCGGCGTTGCTGTTCGTGAAGCTCGATTGGCCACGACGCTGGCGAATGGAGACCCCGCCTCGGTTGTTCTCCGAGAGCCGATAGCCCCCCAGCCGCTCGATCACGGCATACGCGTCGAGTACGTTGAGCTCGGCGATCTGTTCACGGGTAATGACGCGACTGCCGGTGCCGGTGGGCATGGCTGCCGAGTTGCTGTGCGCGCGCGCGTTGTTGGGCGCACACCCCGCCATGGCAAACAGCACCGGCAGCGCGACGGCGGCCACGAGCGCCGCACCGTTGAGCGGGCGACGCAAGCAATGCGGACGCGCGCGCGGGCGAAACGGAGGGAAGGACATGGCGCGAGGACTGGAGTGAAGACGGGCCACCTGCACGTGCAACACTGTTGGCGTTGGTGGCAACATGCAAGCAGTACAACACGAAACGCGGCGGTGCGGGTCTCAGGGGTGCCGTACGGAAAGACGGGACGGACCGGGCGGCGTACTCCGCGTCACCAGGCGTACGGAACGGAAGTTGCCGCTCTGCCATGCATGTCGTACACCGTGCTGTGTGGGGCGTTGGTGACGCTGCTGGTCGTGAGAGGCGCGATCGCCTGGCTGTCCTGGTGGATTCGGCAACCGAGCCACCGGCCGCGGGCGTACCGCGGAATCCCGTTGCCACTGTTCAGTCATGCGCGTGCCGCGGCGTGGCTGCGCAAAGGCGACGAGCCCGACGAGGACGAGGATGGGACGGCCACGTGAGGGGGAGGCGAACCGAGACCGCAGCGGCATCAGCGCCCAGTTGGCCGCAAGCGAATGCGTTCCCGAAACAGGAACGATAAAAGTTTGACGACTTGCTCGGAGGCACGTAGCGGGGAATCGATTTGTCCCCAATCGTTACCTCACTTCCGCGCGGGCCGTCACTCCCCGGACGCTTCTCGCCCGTTTTCGCACACTCTTCGTGTCCCTCGGCCGTTCTCCGTATGGCCTACCTTCGTTGCACACAGTGTGGTGCCAAGGCTCTGGTCGCTGCCTCGCAGTGTCCGAAGTGCGCGCATCCGTTTCATCTGCTCGATGGTCGCGGTGAGCGCGCCAAGCTGAAGAAGTGCCGCTCCTGCGGCATCATGCACCGCGTGGACACGCACTGTCACTGGTGCGGTGAAGTGAAGGGATTCTCGTTGCCGCGCGTGAGCAGCGCCGCGTGGCGCAGTGCCGCTGCGGTGGCGCTGACGCTCACGGCCGCTGGCGGTGTGTGGCAGTACGCGCCGGCGCTGCGCGATCTGGCGTTGGAAGCACGCAGCGGTGCCACCACCGCGGTGGCCGTCGCCAACACCACCCCGCAGGACAACCGTACCGTGGCCACGGCAGCGGGGCTTACGAGCGCGGCAACGCCGTTGCTGGCAGACAGCAGCGCCGCCCTGAGCCAATCGACTGCACCCGCTGCGGATTCCATTGCCGCAGCCGGTTTCACAGCGCAGGCCGCCACTCCGATGGCCCCGGCCGCCGATGGCATCACGTGGACGCCAGCCGTGGCACGCACGTGGGTGAACGTGCGTAGCGACGCAAGTCGTGGCGGCGAAGTGGTGGGCGTGATCAAGCCGGCGTCACGTGCCATGCTGGGCACCGATCGTGCCGGATGGCGGCAGGTGCGCTCTCCCGACGTGAGCGGCTGGGTGGATCCGCGGCTCTTCGAAGCCGACAGTCTGCGCACTCGCGGCGAGTAAACGCCGTTCGCTGTGCGGGAATACCGTACCCACGTGTCGGGTAGCGGTTGGGAATATCTGTGCCTTCCCCGACTTCGGCAGGGCGTGAAAGAGGCGAATCTCAGCGTACCATGAGGTTTGCTCTGTCTTTCAACCGGATCTGCCATGCTTTCGGCCACTGCTGAACATGCCGTTCGTGCCGTGTTGCTGCTCGCCCGTCACAACGGTGCAAAGGCACTGTCCGCCGATGCGATCGCGGCGGAACTGGGTGCGCCGCGCAACTATCTCGCCAAGACCCTGAACGCGCTGGCCAAGGCCGGTGTGGTGCACAGCGCCCGTGGCGCGGCCGGTGGCTTCACACTGGCCATCTCGCCGGAAAAGCTGACGCTGGCGCGCATCATCAACCCGTTCGATGATCACGCGCGCACACCGGCCTGTCTGCTGCGCAATCGCCCGTGTGATTCGCAGAATGCCTGCGCGGTGCACGGACGGTGGAACGCCATCGTGGGACACGCGGCGGCGCGATTCGAGCAAACCACCATTGCGGAACTGTTGATGGATGCCGGCCCCGCCGGGGCCTATACGCCGGCGGCCGCAATGACGGTGGACATGGCGGTGCCGGTGCATCAGGTGGCAATGCTGCGCGCGTGATGGGGAACGCGCCAGACGCCCGTCGCCGGCGGGCGTGGGGCGTGCCATTGATGACGTGCCCTCATGCCGATAGCGTGCGGCATGGCTTCGCCCCAACCCGACTGGCGCCACCGGCTTGCGCAGGCGCTGCCCCCCACGGGGTGGCGCACGCGCTTTGCGCCAGCGCCGACCGGATACCTGCACCTCGGACATCTGGTCAACGCGCTGCATGTGTGGGGCGTGGCCCGCGCGCACGGGGGCACGGTGCTGCTGCGTATCGAAGATCACGACGGCACACGCTGCCGCCCGGAGTACGAAGCGGCGCTGCTCGACGACCTCGAGTGGCTGGGGCTGCACGCCGATGTGTACGACACCCCCACCTTTCGCGCCGATCGGAGTGGGCACGCGGCCCGACAATCCAATCAGCACGCGCGCTACGCGACGGCGTTGGCGTCGCTGCAGGCGGCCGGTCTCGTATACCCCTGCCGGTGCACGCGCCGTGACATCGCCATGCGGGTACCACACCAGCCGGGTGAGGAGCCATGCTACCCCGGCACGTGCCGCGACGCGGCGGTGCTACCAGGGGAGTCGTTCGCCCGGCGGGTGCGTCTCGATCCGTTCATCGCCGCCTTCGACGACCTGCGACTCGGCCCCATGGTACACGAGCCCGCTCGGCAGTGCGGTGACCTCCTCGTGCGTGACCGGCACGCGCAGTGGACGTACCAGTTTGCGGTCGTCGTGGACGACCAGGCGCACGACATCGATGTGGTGATTCGCGGGGAGGACCTGCTGGCGAGCACGGGGCGGCAGCTGCAGCTGGCGGCGTTGCTTGGCCGCACGCGGCCGCTGCGCTTCCTGCATCATGCGCTGCTGGTGCACCCCGACGGTAGCAAGTTGAGCAAGGCCACGCACGATACGGCACTGCGGGATATGCGCGCGGCGGGGGCACGTCCCGAGGCGCTGCTGGCCGAAGCGGCGCGACGTGCCGGCGTGGCGCAGCGGCACACGCTGCCGGCCACGGCCATCGCCGAGCTCTTCGGGTAGTCGGTTGTCGTCACGACCGCCAACACCGGACAGCGCCAACTGAGAACTGACAACTACAACTAGAAACTGAAAACCTCCCGGATATCACGTGATCTCCGGGAGGTTCTGAGTTCTGAGTTCTGAGTTCTGAGTCCTTAGTTCTTAGTCCTCAGTCCTTAGTCCTTAGTCATTAGTTCTCATCTCTCACTTGACCCCGAGCATGCCCAGCACCGCCAGCAGCACCCACTGCGGTCCCTTGTAGCCGTCGGTGCGGTCGTCGTACGACTCGTCGAGCGAGTGTGCGCCGCGTCCCACGCCGCCGCCGTCAAGCGTGACGGCCGGGATGCGCAGGTTCATCGGTACGTTGGCGTCGGTGCTCGAAATGGTGAGCGGCGCGTACACGTTCATGGTGCGCGCCGCGGCCAGCGACGCGCGCACGATGAACGACGTGTCGGGAGTGGTACCAGCGGGGCGCAGCCCCATGGTGTCGATCTGCAGTGTCAGCGCCGCCTTGCTCTGCGGCCAGCGCGCCTTTTCCTCCACCACCGCCTCGCGCAGCGCCTTCTGCAGGCGCCCATCGATCTCGGCCAGTGCCGCCGCCGTTTCGCTGCGCAGGTCGATCTCCATGATCGCTTCGAACGGAATGGAATTTACCGACGTGCCGCCCGACACGATGCCCACGTTGAAGGTCACCTTGGGCGTCGTGGTTGCCTCCAGGTCCGCGATCTTGGCAATGGCGCGCCCCATGGCGTGCATGGGGTTGGGCATGCCAAAGGCCCCGTAGCTGTGTCCGCCCGGCCCCTTGTAATGCACGCGGTAGCGGTTGCTCCCCACGCCACCGTTGGTGACGCCAAAGCCCGTCCCGTCAATGGAGATGAACATGTTGATCGAGTCGCGCAGCGGACCGGCGAAGATGGCGCGCATGCCGCGCAGGTTGCCGGGGCCTTCTTCACCGACGTTGCCCACCACCAGCAGGCGGCCGCTGAAGGGGATCTTCTGCGTGATCACCTGCTTCGTGACGGCAAGCACCACCGCCAGCCCGCGACAGTCGTCACCAATGCCCGGGGCAATCAGCTTGGTGCCTTCGCGCTTCACCCGCACATCGGTGCCTTCCGGGAACACGGTATCCAGATGACCTGCGAGCATGAGCGTTGGGCCGGGGCGCGCGCCCCGGATTTCACCGATCACGTTGCCTTCCTTGTCGATGCGCACGTTCTGCACACCGAGGTCGCGGAAGCGCTTGGCATACTCGGCGGCGCGTGCCTGCTCCTTGAATGGCGGGGCAGGGATCTGGCAGATCGACGCCTGCTGGTCGAGCGTCCACGCATTCTCGTTCTGCAGCGCCGAGAAGGCCGCCGTTACCGCAGGATGCTTGGCGAGGCGGTCCACGCTCGCTTCGAGCGGCGTGGGCTTGGCGGCGGCGGCTTTGGCTTGGGCCAGCAACGGGGCGGGCACCGCGGCGAGGAGGGAAACGCACAACGCCGGGAGCATGCCCCCGGCGTTGGTCGCGAAACGGGTGGGACGCATGGGGGTCAACTCGTGATCGTGATGGTGCCGGCGGTCGCGTTGGAGGTCACGGTGAACTCGACCAGGCCGGAGGTACGCTCCCCCCCGATCCACCCGCCGTTGGCATTGAACGTCGCGCCATGATTGGGACAACGGAAGCCCGTGGCGGTAATGCCGATGGTCGTGCCCTGATGCGGGCAGACCATGGAGAAGGCGCGGTAAGTGGCGGGACCGCTGCGCACCACGGCAATGGGCGTTCCCGTGGTGGTCACCCGGGCAATTCCCCCCACCGCGGCGAGAGCGGGGAAGCTGGCCAGCGTGACCGTGACGGAAGTGCCGCCCGGCGGTGGGGCCGTCGGATTGCTGTCCCCGCCGCCACAGGCGGCGAGGAACGCACCGACCGCCGCCAGGGTGCCGGTGGCCACGAAGTCACGACGAGAGCACGAATTGCAGCCAGACATGCAGATCTCCGGGGTGTGAGTCAGAGCTTGATGGACGCGGCAGCCCAGCGCGCCGGATCGGTATCGCTTTCGAACGCCAGGTCGGGATCGACGGTGAGGGTATTGCCGTCCCGGGTGATCTGCAGCCGATCCATGTTGCGCGTGGCGCGGCCGCTCACGAAGGTGCCGTTGGGCTGATACTTGGACTTGTGCCGGGGGCACTGAAAGCCTGCCCCCTTGGGCAAAACCTTGAGCGCGGTATTCTGGTGCGGGCAGGAGAGGGCGAAGGCAAAGACCTCGCCTCCCGCGCGGCAGAGGATTACTTCGTTGGTGCCGTCAATTGACACGCCGTCGGCCGCAGGGAGCGGATACTTCACCGGTCCACGCCCGCCGGGCCGCACCGCGAGCGCCTGCACCGTGCTCACCGGGCCGAACAGCGCCCAGCCGGCCATGGCAGCGCCGGTAGTGAGTGATTGGCGGAGGAAGGCCCGTCGTGCCGTGCAGCCGTCGCACGCCGATGCGCTGTTGTCGGGAGGCATGTTGGACATGTTCAACTCAGATGTTGGCGACCAGCACCCCGAGCAGCACGATCACGATCCACGCGGCGAGGCTCACGTAGGCATGACGCCGCAGCAGGAGCCACGGCCCGGTAACCTCCGGGCCTGCGGTAGACATCTCGATCGTGTTGCGGGCGTTCGTGAGCACCTGCCGTTCCACCCGCTGCATGAGCGCACCGTTCAGCACGAGCAGCGCGATGGCGCCCATCTTCAGCCAGAATACCCGTGACGGCCAGAAAGTGCCTAGGTCGGCCGTGCACAGGGCCACGCCGCTCATGACGGTCAGGGCCAGCGCCATGATGACCACGCGGTGGGTGGCGTGCAGGTCGGCCGCCACCGCGAGATAGGCGTCGCTGCTTCCGGGCGTGGCCAGCACGACGCGCCGATCCGCCCCCACGGCAATGCCGCCGCCGATGAACAGGGCCACGACATGCACCGCGATGACGGCCGTGGGCAGCCAGCTGCTGGCCGCGTAGAAGTCGGCCCATGGTTGAAAGGCGGCCGTGAGGAGGTCCTGCATGGAGGCGGGGTGAGGGGGAAAGAAGGCGCGATCAGTTGCCCACGAGCATCAGCAGCCAGCTCGCGGTCGATGCGCCCATCGAGCCAAGGGCCACGTTCCGGTGCAGACGGCGCTTCTCGCCGTTTTCTTCCGGCTCGTCGGCCAGGCTGCCCGCGTAGGCGAACCCGCCACTCGCCGCGAGGAACAGCACGCTGTGCACGATGCGCCGCGTGCGTCCGTTCGGATCCTTCCGCCCCTCCCAGAGGTTCCACGTGCCCGTGACCGCGTTCGCGCCGAACAGCAACGCCGTGCCCCCCGCCGCATACGGGTGGATGGTCTCCGCCCATGCCGGCGCGTCGGGGCCCTTCGAGAGCAGCTGGTCGCCCGATACGTACGACACGGCGAAGAGCGGCAGCATGGCCCAGCTGAGCGCGCGGTGAATGGTCACACGGCGGGTATAGCCGTCGCTGTACGTTACCGCCTTGCGCGCCCGCCGCTTCACGGTGTCCTGCGGTGCCGAACTCACCAGCGCCACCGGTGAGACCACGGGGCCAAGCACGACGGCGCGCGGCACGCTGTCGGATGGCACGACCGCGAGCAGCGAAGCAGTCAGGAGCGCCGGGAGAAACGACATGGGCAGCCTCGAAACGTTAGGGGGAGGGAGTCGGACTGAGCATCAATGTACCGCCAAGTGGCAATGCGCATGACCTCGCCATCGCGCATCAACACGCTGCATCCCGCCGACCCCAGGTGCCGCGAACGTTCCCGATGCCCCGTCGATCGCCGGGTTCATTACATTCGAACACGATGCCCCCACGCTCATTGCCGTTGATCGCCCCCCGCGCCGTCGCCCGGAAGTCGGACGCGTCGGGCGTGGTGCGTCGGTGGCGGGCTCAAGTGATGTGCGTCACGATCGCGGTCGCCGTGCTGCTCTGTGCCCTGCCGCTCGGTTCCCCGTTGGCCGCGCAGCGTGCCGTCCGCTGCGGCGATGGCGAACGGGTGAAGGCTGTTGGCTTCGAGGGGAGCCCGGCCTTCGATGGGTTGGCCATGGCCGCCACAATCGTGACGCACCAACCCGGATTCGCCACCCGGGTGTTGCGCCTGGGCACCGCCCCGTGTCTCGATTCCCTCGAGGTCCGCCGCGACGCCCTGCGACTGGCCATCCTCCATCGGCAGGCGGGGTGGTTCCAGGCCTCGGTCTCCCCGGTCATCACACGCCGCCCCGATGGGGTGCGGGTACGCTTTGTGGTTACCCCGGGGCGCGAGGCGCTGCTCGATACCATTCGTGTGCAGGGCATGCCGCAGCCGCTCCCTGGACGGCGGCCCTACGATGCGCCCTTGCTGGCGTTGCAGGGGCAGCGATTCGACCGCACGCGCGTCGATACCACCGTGTCGAGCGTCGTGGCCCACCTGCGCGACGCCGGCTTCGCACGAGCCGGTATCCCCGCCAGTCACATCACCATTGACAGCATCAACGCCCGCGTGTCCCTCGATCTCACCTTCGAGGTGGGACGCCGCATGCAGATCGGGCAGGTCCACGTGGAGATTCGTCCGGTCACCTCCGGACGCCCCCGCGTGGACTCGGCCGATGTCGCGCGCCTCGTGGCCATCGATCCTGGCGATCGCTTTCAGGCCACGGCGCTGCTCGACGCACAGCGTGCCCTGTATCGATCGGAAGCCTTCCGTCTGGTCCTCATGGACACGGTCACGCCGGCGACCGGCAAGGACAGCGTCCTCGACCTGCGCATATCGGTGGCGGAGGCGCGCACACGCGCCGCTCGCGTGGGACTGGGCTGGGCCACGCAGGACTGCGTCCGCGTGCAGGGGCGCATCAACGATCGCGGCTTTCTCGGTGTGGGCCGGCGCGTGGAGCTCTCGGCCCGCGCCTCCAAGATCGGCGTGGGCGCCCCAACAGACGTGGCGCCGGCGCTCTGCTCGCAGCCGTTGCGCGATGATCCGTTCAGCCAGCGCCTCAACTACTACGTAGGGGCCACGCTCACCAATACGCGCCTGTTCGGGCTGCCTCTGGTCCCGCTGGTGTCAGTGTACAGCGAGCGGCGTGGCGAACCGTTCGCCTTCCTGCGGGAAACGTCGGTGGGAGCATTGGCCGAGGTCTCGCGCCAGTTCTCTGTCCGCACCGCGGGCACCTTCGGCTTTCAGTACGAGAACGGGAAGACGACTACGGACCCGGTGGTGTCGTGCACCCGGTTCGGCCTCTGCCGTCCTGAGGAGCTGGTGCTGTCCGCCTTCGGGCGCGGCGTGGGCATCGTGAGTACCTCGGCGTCACACGATCACACCGACGATCTCGCCGACCCATCGCGCGGCTGGCGGGTGCGCGGGGAAGTGCGGCTTGGCGAAACGGTGTCGGAGCTGGTCTCCACGGTGCGCTTCCAGCGCTTCACCGGCGAGTGGGCCGCGTTCAGCCGGTTGTTCGGGGGCGTGATTGGGGCGCGGGTACAGGCCGCGGGCGCCTTCGCGCCGGGGGCGGAACTCGTCGATGGTACCCCACTCATTCCGCAACAGGAACGCCTCTTCGTAGGCGGGCAGAACTCCGTGCGCGGATACCAGCAGAACCTGCTCGGGGCCGTGGACTACGTGGTGACCTCGGTGCGCCCGGCCGGTGCGAACGGTGACGAGTTTGAGGTCGCGCCGGGAGCGGGCGGGCGCGCGGTGCCTCGCGGGGGCACGGCCATGCTCGTGGGCAATCTCGAGTGGCGTCGCGGCTTTCGCTTCATCGCCGAGCGGCTCCAGTTCGCGGCGTTCCTCGATGCCGGCACGTTGTGGGAAACGCGCTCCGACCGCTTTGCGTGGAGTGACCTTCGCTATACCCCGGGGCTGGGTCTCCGGCTGGTGACGCCGCTCGGCCCCTTCCGGGTGGACATTGGCTATCGCCCCTACGGCATGCGCGCGGGACGGGCGCTCTACTTCTCCCCCAACAGCCAGGAGGGCGTGGCCGGCATCTTCTGCGCGAGCCCACGAACGCGCGATGCCGCCGGTGACTTCTTGAGCGTCTTCTCCTGTCCGGCCACCTTCAGCCCGCCGCCCTCGCGCAGCGTGCTCTCGCGGCTCGTCTTTCACTTCGGGCTTGGGCAGGCGTTCTGATGGTGCGCACCATGTCGCCCAGGCAGCGTCGCTTCTGGTGGGTGGTCGCCATCCTCCTCGGTGCTGGCGCCGGCATGAGTCTGGGATACCTCGTGGCCACGCGCACCGACGCTGGGCGCCAGTGGTTGCTGTCGGCGCTCGTGACGCGTGCGAACGGCGTCTTCGGCGGCCGCGGGTCCCTGCGCATCGGGAGCCTGCGGGAGATCTCCCCGGGGCGGGTCGTCGCCGAGAACGTATCGCTGGTGGATACCGCCGGCGTGCCGGTGGTCACCGCCGAGCGGGTGATCGGAACGCTCGATGTGCGCGGCCTGCTCGGACGCGCCATTCACATTCGGCAGCTCGCGTTGGCCGGCGTGGCCATGACGCTGCGTCAGGAAGCCCCGGGGCGGCCGTGGAACATCGCGCACATCATTGCCGGGGACACGGCCACCAAGGTCCCTCACACCGGCGTCCGGTTCGGCGACGACGTGCGCATCGATTCGCTGCGGATCGAGCGTGGCGTCGTGACCACGCGCGCGCCGTGGGCGCCACACCCGATCTTCACCGGAGCCGCGCGCGACAGTGTCGTTGCCGTGCGTGACAGTCTGCACGATCTCGAGCGGCTGCCGGATGGGCAGATTTTCGAACGGCGCCGCATTGCGCTGGACGTGGTGCAGGCGCACGACGTGGTGATTGTCGACGTGCAGAAGCGCCCCGCGTCGCTGCAACTCGATTCACTGCGCGGGGTGCTCTCCGATCCCCC
Source organism: Gemmatimonas sp. (assembly GCF_027531815.1). Taxonomy (NCBI): domain Bacteria; kingdom Pseudomonadati; phylum Gemmatimonadota; class Gemmatimonadia; order Gemmatimonadales; family Gemmatimonadaceae; genus Gemmatimonas; species Gemmatimonas sp. Next base: position 500,395 of record NZ_JAPZSK010000002.1, read on the forward strand.
GGTGCCGGTGCGGCACGCCAGCGGACAGGTCACGTGGACCTCCGACTCCCTGCAGCTCGTGTTGCGTGAGGTGCGCCTCCCCGACTCGCGGGGAACGGCCAGTGGCTCGGTGGCGTGGAACCGGCCCGGGCCAGTGCGCTTCGATGTGCAGGTGCAGTCCGATGCCGGGCTCGCCGACCTGGCATGGATCTGGGATGCGCTGCCGCGGGAAGGACGGGGGACCGCGCTCGTGCACATGCGCACGCTGGCCGATGCGTACGACGCCGAGTATCGCTTGCGCCAACTCGACGTGACGAGCGGCGGCTCGCGGGTGCGCGGAGATATTACGGTGACGGTGCGGCCGGCCGAGCTGCTGCTGCATGATATCGACCTGCAGTTCACGCCCCTGCAGAGCGCGCTGGCGCGACGCCTCAGCTACGACGCGCTCCCCGCCAACGTGCGTGGCGTCTTTACGGGGCATCTGCTGGCGCGCGAGGGGGGCGCACTCACGGCCTTCAGGATTGACCGGCTCGATGCACGCTTCGTGGACGCGGCGGTCCCGGGGAACGAGGCCGTATCGAGTGTGCGACTTGCTGGCATGCTCTCGTTCGGAGCGGCGCCTCGCGCGTGGGGGCTCACGGTCGCGGATGCCGTGGCCGACCTGCGTACGGTTCGGCTGCTCATGCCAACGATGGAGGCCATCGACGGGGTGGTCCGCGGCCAAGCGCAGGTGCGCCGTGCCGATCTTACGGCGGCGGACGTGCACGACATGGCACTCACGTGGACCGACGCCGTCGGCCATGTCTCGACGGTGCGCGGCGATGCGCGGGTGCGCTACGGCGTGGCCACGCCAGAGGTGTACGCCAATCTGGTGCTCGATCCGCTCTCCATGCCGGCACTGGCGCGCGTCGATACCACACTGGCCCTGCGTTCCCGGCTGGCCGGAACGGTCGCCCTCAACGGCCCGCTCAACGCACTCACCTGGCGTGCCCGCCTGCTGGCGCTCGACGGGGCGGCGGCGCGGCTCGCACTCGACAGTGCCGGTGTGCCGGTGGGGACGTCGCTCGCGCTCTCGGGCACCGCCATGCTGAACGCGCACGACTGGCAGGGGACTGCCGAAGGCACGCTGTCGGCGTTCGATGTGCGTGCGTGGATGGGGCGCGAGACGGTGCCGGCTACCGCGCTCGAGGGGTCGGTACGCCTCGCGGGGCGCGGACCGCTCGACTCACTCGCGCGCGGGCGCACCGACTCCCTTGCAATCTCGGGTTTCGAGGGCGGCGGTGAGGTCGTGCTAAGCCAACGTGAGGGCCCGGCCCGCCCGGCCTTCGATCTCGTGGCAAGCGCCTCGCTGGGCCGCGAGCGGCTGGTGGTGGATTCGGCGCTGGCGCGGTCGGGTGGCGTGCTGCTGTCCGCACGCGGCGCCCTGGCGCGCGATACCCTGCGCGTGGATACGCTGCAGCTGTCGCTGCAGGCCGACTCGCTGCAGGTGGTGCGCGCGCAATTGGAACGGTTCGCCGACATGCTGCAGCCGGTGGACACCGCCTTGGCGGCGTCGTTGCGCGCCGCGGCCGCCGATACGCTGACCGGCGATGTCTCGCTCTCCGGCTACCTGTACGGGAGCCTTGGCAAGGCCGACGCGACCGCGGCGCTGGGTGGGCGCGGGGTGCAGATCGGCGCGATTCACGCCGGCCGGGTGTTCGGCTCAGCCCGCGCCACCGACGTGCTGCGGCGGCCTGCCTTCGAAGCGGTGGCCAGTGTGGACGACGTCACCGGCATCGGGGCGGTGCGCCTGCAGACGGTGACCTTCCGCGTGAACGAGGCGAGTGCCGACAGCGGGATCATGGTGCTGGATGTGGGCACCGACGATGATGCGCATCTCGTCGTACGCGGTGGCTATGCGGCCGACGCCCGCAGCACCACCGTTCGCGTGGATTCGCTGCGACTGGCGTACGACAGCGTCTCGTGGCGTTCCGCTCGTGTTGCGCTCTTGCGTCGTGACAGCGTGGGGCTCACGCTCTCGCCCCTCGAACTGCGTTCGAGTGCTGGCGGGGTGTTGGCCGTCGAGGCCTCCGTGCCAAAGCAGGGGGCGGTGCAGGGTACGCTGCGCGTCGAGCGGTTCCCCTTTGGCGAAGTCGGCGCACTGCTGGCGGGTACCACCCCGCTGGCAGGGACCATCAGCGGGGGGGCCACATTGGCTGGTGCGCGCATGGAGCCGCTGCTCAGCTGGAATCTCGTGGCCGACTCGCTGGGGGTGGACGGGGTGCGGCTGCCACCCATCACCAGCACCGGCAGCTATGCCGACCGACGGCTCGTGGCCCGCGCCGAGCTGCGCGACACGCTGGGCGGACGTGTGCAGGCGCAGGCCACGCTGCCGGTAGATCTCACCCTCGCGTCGGTCGACACGCGGTTGCTCGCCGATGGTGTGGAGGGCGAGGTGCGCGTGGACTCACTGCGCTTGCAGGGGCTGCCGCTCACCATCGATGGGGTGAGCCGACTGCGGGGGCTGGTGGCAGGGCGCTTCGCCATTGGCGGCACCTTCGAGCGACCCACGGCCAATGGTCTCCTCACGCTCTCCGACGCCGGCGCCCGCATCGACGATTTCGGCATCGAACCGGCCGACGGTGCGCTCATGTTGCGGGCCAATGCCGACTCCCTGGTGCTCGAGCGCTTCCGGCTGCGCAGCGGCCGTGTCAGCGACACGGTGGGGGCCTCGGGGGTGCTGCGCTTCGCGGCCGGAGAGAGGCCAGCCAGCGTGGACCTCGCGCTCGCCGCCCGCGACTTCGTTGTCTCGCGGCAGAGTGACGGCACCGATCTCGATGTCGGCGGCGCGCTGCGCCTGTCCGGCCCGCTCAGCCGCCCACAGCTGAGTGGCCGCGTCGTCGTGCCGCGGGCCAACCTTGTTGTGGACCCGCTCGGCGCGCGCACGGCCCTCGATCTGTCGAGCAACGCCGCGCGCGCCCTGCTGGGTGCCGACGAGGTGCCCGTCGCTGAATCAGCGGCGCAATCACTCGCCAGGCTTGGCGCCTCCATCACTGTGGCGAACGCGCGCGTGGAGCTGGGGAATGAGGTGTGGGTGCGAACGCCGGAGGCGCGCGTGAATCTCTCCGGAGGCCTCGATGTCACCAAGAACGGCGATCGGTTGGCGCTCGATGGCGAGATCCGCGCCAACCGCGGGCAGTATCGCCTCGAGCTGGGAGTGGTCAACCGCAGCTTCAGCGTGGACTCCGGGCGCGTGCGCTTCTTCGGCAACAATGCCATCGCGCCCACCCTCGACATCACCGCCACCAACGTGGTGCGCGTGGCCGGCGGCAGCGAGATCCCCGTGCGCGTGCACATCGGCGGCAATTACGACAAGCCGGTCCTCACGCTTTCGAGCACCGATCCGCTCTACGCCAGCGCGCCTGAAAGCGAGATCATCTCGCTGCTCATCTTCGGCGCGCCCACCTTCGCCCTCGATGGACAGAGCCAGAGCACGGTGCGGGCGGTGACGGGCATTCTGCTGCCCAGCGTGGGCGGATTGGTGGAAGGCGCGCTGCAACGCTGGCTCCCGGTGAACACGATTCAGGTGAGCACGGGGCGGGGCCAGCAGGATGCGGCAACGACGGGCACCTCGCTCATCGACAATCTCAATCTCAGCATCAGCGCCGGCAAGCAGTTCGGCGAGCGCACGTTCCTGCGCCTCAACACCGGCATTTGCCGCGGCGTGGGGCAGGCCACGCAGCGCGGTGCAGGGCTGTGGGGCGGCGTGGCGGCCGAGTACCGCATTGCGCGCAACTGGTGGGGGCAGGTGGGCGTGGACCCCGGTTCAGCTCCCTGCACCCGCCCTGCGGGTGACGTGTTCCCGCGACTCCAGTTCGGCTTCGATCTGTTCAGAGAGTGGATTTTCTAGTCAGCCGATCGAAGACGCGTCGCACGGAGGTTCACTCGCGACGAGAGACTATCACTACGAACTCCCAACTCCCCCGACCCTCGCGCGATTGCCAAACGCGTTCCTCGTTCGGAGTTCAAGTCTTCAGCTTCAAGTCTACACGTGTCGATGGCGAAGTCGTTGCGTCCCCCAACGGCCACCACCGCTTGACCACCGTGTAGGCCGTGCCGGCAAGGGCGCCCAGCGTGGCGGCCCACGTGACCAGGGGCTCGCGCTTGCCGTCATCGCCGAGCAGCGCGGCCAGCAGCTCGCTGCGCAGGCGCAGCATCACCGGTGAGGCCACGCGGATGCTGTTGAAGTGCCGGTCGTAGCGCGCCCCAATGCCCTCGATGAGCGCCGCCGTCCGCGCGAAGTACACCAGTTCACCCGGCAGAATGATGGGCCAGTTGAACAGCTCGCGCATGACGCGGTCGGCCACCACTCTGGCACGTTCCACCGTGGCGGTTTCGCTGTAGGCAATGTCCAGCAGCGCCGCCACGAGATCGGTCATCGTTTCCGGCGACGTGCCGGGCGCCACCATGCCCAGGTCGAAGAAACCCTTGGCCGTACCGGCCGCATCGCGGCGGATCGCCGCGAGGATCGTTTCGAACAGCGCCTTGCGTGTGTGCACCGGCACGTCGATCACCATGCCGAAGTCCAGCAGCACCAGGCAGCCTTGCCGATCCACGAGCAGGTTCCCCGGGTGCGGGTCGGCATGGAAGGCACCGTCGCGCAGCATCATGCGCGCGTAGGTCTCGATGAGCGTTTCGGTGAGAACGTCGGCACGCACCTCGCCGCGCGCGATCTGCGCGTCGAGCCGGTCAATGCGGGTACCGTCGAGATACTCCAGCACGAGCACCTCACGTCGCGTCAAAGCCGTCTCCACACGCGGAATGCGCAGCCGCGGCTCGTCGGCGAAGCGTTCGCGCATGCGCAGGCACTGCATGGCTTCGCGCTCGAAGTCCATCTCCTCGCGCACGTGGCGGTCGAACTCGTCGAGCACCACGCGGAACCCCAGCACGTGCACGTGCGACCAGCGCGCGTACACCGTATCCACGATGGCTCGCGACAGCCGCACGTCGCGGTCCACCACGGGCTCCACCCCCGGCCGCAGCACCTTCACCACCACGTCACGCCCTTCGTAGCGCGCGCGGTGCACCTGCCCGAGTGATCCGGCCGCAATGGGCGTACGGTCGAGTGCCTGCACGACGTGATCGGGCGGCGCCCCCCACGACCGGGTCAGGGTGGCCTCGATGTCGCTCCAGGGGACGGGCGGCACACGATCGGTGAGTGTGCCCAGGGCGTGCAGGTAGGGTTCGGGGATGAGGTCTGCGCGGCTCGCGAAGATCTGCGCCAGCTTCACGAATGTCGGCCCGAGCGCCGCCAGGTCGCGCACGATCGCCGTGGCGCGACGCTCGTGAAAGGCCGGGCTGCGGGACAGCGGGGCGCCAAACCAGAGCCAGCGCCGACGGTCCCGAAGGAACGACACCACCAGGGGCACCAGTGTGCCGAGGATGAGCCACAGCCTCGGCAGGTCTCGCCACGGGACCTTACGACTGGTCATGAGGGGCCGGCGCCCTGTTGGGCGAAGGGAGAGTCGAGCTGACGGGCCCTCGGGCCTCGCCGGCACATCTGTCGCCATCGAGCGCCGTAAGCGTACCTGACCGCTGCCAGAGCAGCTCCGCGAGATCCTCGCGCCGGGCCAGGCGAGACGGTGTGACCATGCGGCGCCGGCACCAGTACCGGCCGCTGTCGTGGGTGGCCTCGACGGCACCGGAAAGCCACACGAGGGTGTCGGCGCCCGCGGCTGGCGAGATCGACACGAGGTCCATGACGCCCCGCAGCAGCCGCCCCATGCGGCCGTTGTTGGTGGCGAAGCGCGTGCTCACCACCCCCGGGTGCAGGGCGTGGGTGACCACGCGTGCCGTGTCGAGTCGGCGTGCCAGGCTGGTGGTGAACCAGATGTTGAACAGTTTCGAGTTGGCGTAGGCGCGCCAGCCACCGAAGCCCTGCGTCAGCTGCAGGTCGTCCAGTTCCGGTCGCGCATTCTCATGCGCGCGACTGGAGACGTTCACGATGCGCGCCGGGGCGCCAGGGGCCGCCGCAGCATACAGGGAGGGCAGCAGCAGCAGGGTGAGCGTGTAGTACGCCAGGTGGTTGAGCGCGAAGGTCTGCTCGAATCCGTCCACGGTAAGCTGGCGCTCCAGGAACATGGCGCCGGCGTTGTTGGCGAGCACGTGAATGACCGGGTGCGCCGCCTGCAGCCGCGCGGCGAGGTCGCGCACGGCATCCTGACGGGACAGGTCGGCAATCTCGCAGGTAATGTCGCGGCGGCCGGTGTCGGTCATGATGGCGTGCGCGGCGGCCCGGGTCTTGGCCTCGTTGCGCCCCACCATCACCACCCGGGCGCCCCCGAGGGCATACTGCCGCACCGCGGCCTTGCCGATGCCGTCACTGGCACCGGTAATCACGACCGTCTGGCCGGCGAACGAACGCATGGGCATGACCATGGGTGGAAGATGACGAAGGGAGCGCCGGTAAACGACGCTCCCTTCTGCAACCCGTGGCTGCCGCGTTCGGTTCGCGACGCGCGGGGCGGCGCGTCAGTTCGCGATGGCAGTGATGGTGACGGGACCAACGGTTCCCGACGTGGCGGTGGCGCTCTGGAGGCCGGCCTGTGGTCCCAGCGTCCAGCGCACCGTCACCTCGCCGAGGTTGTTCGTCACCGCCGACTGCGGCGAGAGGCTGCCGCCCCCCGAGGCAATCGTGAGCGCCACGGTTTGCCCGGGAATGGGTAGGTTGTTTCCGCCCGTCACGCGCAGCACCAGCTGCACCGGCAGCGCCGCGTTGGCGCGTGCCGACTGGTTGTTGCCCTGGGCAATGACGATGTCCGAGGGCAGTACGCCCACCGCACTCAGGGTGACCGGTTCTACGCCGGGGGCGCTCCCCGATACGGTCTGCGTCGGCTGTCCCGGCCCCAGTGTCCAACGGGCCTTCACTTCTCCGTTGGCATCGCTCTTGGCCGTGGCCGGGTCCACCGAGCCACCCCCGGCAAGCACGTTGAAGCTCACCGGGATGTTCGCCATGGGCGACCCATCGGTGGCCAAAACCCGCAGCACGATCGGCGTGGGCAGCAACGTACCGGCGGGCGCCTGCTGCAGGTGCCCCTGCACGATGGTCAGGCGCGACGCGGCGGGCGCTTCCGTGGTCTTGGTGCACCCCGGGAAGGCCAGCAGCGTCGGGATGGCCGTGAACAGGACTGCGAGTAGATGAGTGGGACGGGCGGAACGCATAGGCTGGTCGGTCAGGGTACTCCTCTCCGTGGGATGGTATCGACCGGCACTCCCGCGGAGTTGAGCGCCATCCCCGCCGTTCGTCTAGATTGCCCGAGGTTATGACCGTCACTCCCTTGCACGCGCCTCGACCCGCCCGCTCTGCGGAGCAGTCCGGCGGGGCCCCGCGCTGGCCGTCCGGACTGGCGCCGGATGTCCACCCCGCCCGCAACCCGGGCACCGCTCTCGACCTGTCGCTCGTCCGCTCCCTGCGGATCAATCGCAGTGCCGTCGAGCGGCGGACCGCCTCGCTTCCCGGCCGCCGTACGGTGAAAAAGGAGTGGCAGGCCGCATGGCTGCTGCGGGCCATTGCCTGCATGGACCTCACGACCCTGGCCGGCGACGATACGGCCGGCAACGTGCGGCGCCTGTGCGCCAAGGCCGCGCATCCGATAAAGCCGGAATTGGTGGCGGCGCTCGGCGTTGCCGACCTGCGTCTCACCACGGGAGCGGTGTGTGTGTACCACCAGTACGTCGCCACGGCCGTCGATGCCCTTGCGGGCACGGGTGTACCGGTGGCTGCGGTGAGCACGGGGTTTCCCGCCGGCCTCTCCCCCTTCGAGCAGCGGCTGGCCGAGATTCGCGCCAGTGTGGCCGCCGGGGCGACGGAGATCGATGTCGTCATCACGCGCGCGCACGTGCTCACGGGCCACTGGAGTGCGCTGTACAACGAGGTGCGTGCCTTCCGCGACGCCTGCGGCGAGGCGCACCTCAAGACCATCCTGGCGGTGGGGGAGCTGGCCACGCTGAGCAACGTGGCCCGCGCCAGCATGGTGGCCATGATGGCGGGGTCCGACTTCATCAAGACCAGCACGGGGAAGGAGAGCGCCAACGCGACGCTCCCCGTGGGGTTGGTCATGACGCGCATGATCCGCGAGTTCGGCGAGCGCACCGGGCACGAGGTGGGGTTCAAGCCGGCCGGCGGCATTCGCACGGCCAAACAGGCGATCGACTGGCTCGTGCTCATGAAGGAGGAGCTGGGCGATCGTTGGCTGCGTCCGCACCTCTTCCGTTTTGGGGCGAGCGGGCTGCTCACCGATGTGGAGCGGCAGCTCGAGCATTTCGTGACGGGGCGCTACGCCGCCGCGTACCGCCAACCGATGGTTTGAGGAGTCGTTCATGGCCACCACCACGCCTCCTTCCGCATCGCCGGGCGATGCCGGCCGCGCACCCACCGTGCGCGAGTTGTACGACCGCATGAGCTACGGGCCGGCGCCCGAAGGCGACGCGCCGGTGCGTAGCTGGATTGCCCAGCACGGCGGGCGCTTTCAGCACTACATCGGTGGCCAGTGGCACGCCGGCACGTCCACGTTCGAGGTGTTCGAACCGGCCACCGGGGCGCCGCTGGCGCAGGTGGCGCAGGGTACCGCCGCCGACGTGGATGCCGCCGTGGCGGCGGCTCGTGCGGCGCTGCCGGCGTGGCAGGCGCTCGATGATCATGCGCGCGCCCGCTGGCTGTACGCGCTGGCGCGCGGCATCCAGAAGCACGCGCGGCATTTCGCGGTGCTCGAAACGCTCGACAATGGCAAGCCCATTCGCGAGACGCGCGATATCGACGTCCCGCTGGTGGCCAGGCATTTCTACCACCATGCCGGCTGGGCGCAACTGCTCTCCACCGAGTTCGCCGGCTACCACGCATACGGGGTGGTCGGTCAGGTGATCCCGTGGAACTTCCCGCTGCTCATGCTGGCGTGGAAGGTGGCGCCCGCGCTTGCGGCCGGAAACACCGTCGTGCTCAAGCCGGCCGAGTACACGCCGCTCACCGCGCTGCGCTTCGCGGAACTGGTACACGAGATCGGCCTTCCGCCGGGCGTGTTCAACCTCGTGACCGGCGATGGGAGCACCGGGGCCGCCATCGTGGCGCACGACGGGGTGGACAAGATCGCCTTTACCGGCAGCACCGAAGTGGGGCGCGCCATTCGCCTCGCCACGGCCGGCAGCGGCAAGGGACTGTCGCTCGAACTCGGAGGCAAAAGCCCGTTCATCGTCTTCGAGGACGCCGATCTCGATAGCGTGGTCGAAGGCGTCGTTGATGCGATCTGGTTCAACCAGGGGCAGGTGTGCTGTGCCGGCTCGCGGCTGCTCGTCCAGGAAGGCGTAGCCGATCGTCTGCACGCCAAGCTGCGCGAACGCATGGAGCGGCTGCGCGTGGGCTCTCCGCTCGACAAGGCCGTGGACATGGGCGCCATCGTGGCGCCGGTGCAGCTCGAGCGCATTCGTGCCCTCTGTCAGCAGGGGATCGACGAGGGCGCCACCTGCTGGCAGCCCTCCTGGCCGACACCCACCGACGGCTGGTTTCATCCGCCCACGTTGTTCACCGACGTGGCCCCCAGCGCCACGATCGCGCAGGTGGAGATTTTCGGTCCCGTGCTGGTGAGCATGACGTTCCGGACCCCCGACGAGGCCGTGGCACTGGCCAACAACACCCCCTTCGGGCTGGCCGCGAGCGTGTGGAGCGAAAACATCAATCTCGCCCTCGATGTGGCGCCCAAGCTGGCCTGCGGCGTGGTCTGGATCAACAGCACCAATCTCTTCGATGCCGCGGCAGGATTTGGCGGGTACCGCGAGTCCGGCTTCGGTCGTGAGGGTGGACGGGAAGGGATGTGGGAGTATCTCAAGGCGGTACGGGCGCATGAGGTCGCGCCGCGCCCCGTCATGGATGCCCCCCTGTCCACGCGCGGCGGCGAGGACGACGAGGCCCGTGCGGGGCACGACGCCGATCGGGAGGGTGACGCGCTTCCCCCCATCGACCGCACCCCGAAGCTGTTCATCGGCGGCAAGCAGGCGCGCCCCGATTCGGGGTATTCGCTGCCGGTGCGCGCGCTCAACGGCCGCGTTGTGGGCGAAGTGGGCGAGGGCAACCGCAAGGACATCCGCAACGCCGTCGAGGCCGCCCACGCGGCGTCGGGGTGGGCGAGGCTCACCGGCCATCAGCGGGCGCAAATTCTCTACTACATCGCCGAAAACCTGTCGGCGCGTGGCGACGAGTTCGCGCGGCGCATCGTGGCCATGACCGGCGATCCACTCGCGGCCGGCGTGAGCGAGGTGGAGGCGGCGGTGTCGCGGCTCTTCACCTACGCGGCCTGGGCCGACAAGCACGATGGGGCCGTGCACGATGTGCCGCTGCGCGGCGTGGCGCTGGCCATGCACGAACCCCTCGGCGTGGTCGGCGTGGCCTGCCCCGACCCGTATCCGCTGCTGGGGCTCGTCTCGCTTATCGCACCCCTCATGGCCACCGGAAACCGGGTCGTCGCCATTCCGTCCCCCCGCTTCCCTCTGGCGGCGGTGGACCTCTCCAGCGTCCTCGAGAGCTCCGACGTGCCTGGCGGCACCGTAAACATTGTTACGGGTGACCGGGAGTCGCTCGTCCGTACATTGGCATCCCATGACGATGTGGCTGCCGTCTGGTATTTTGGATTGCAGTCGGGAGCGGCCGAGGTCGAGCGCGCATCGGCCGCCAATCTCAAGCGCACCTGGACCGAATGGACGGGCCGGGAATGGCTGGATCCGCGTTCAGGAGAGGGACGGGACTTCCTGCGGCGCGCGGTACAGGTCAAGAACATCTGGATCCCCTATGGCGAATGACTGATACCGTTGACACGATGATCGATCTTCCCGCCTCTCCGGAGGCGTTCCGTGACGCAGCATGGACCGATGTGCTCCCCCATTACGATGCGCTCGCCGCCGTGCCGCTGGAGCCGTCAGGGGCCTCGGTCGAACCGTGGCTGGCCACCTGGTCCCGTCTCGATACCCTCGTTGGGGAAGCGGGTACGCTGGCGATGATCGCCTACACCGGCGACACGGCCGACGCGGCACGTGAGGCGGCGTACCTGCGGTTTTCCATGGACATCTTTCCGAAGCTCGAGGAGCAGCAGGTGCGTCTGGCGCGCAAGCTGCTCGCGGTGGGCTGGTCGCGGCCAGATCTGGAGACCACGCTGCACCGGTTCCGCACCGACATCGAGATCTTCCGTGAGGCCAACGTCGAGCGCTTCTCGCGCATCGAGGAACTCTCGGCCGGCTACCAGAAGCTGGTGGGGGGACTCAGCGTCGATTGGGACGGTGACGCCAAGACCATCCCGCAGCTGCAGCCGTATCTCAAGGTGGCCGATCGCGCCGTGCGTGAACGCGCGTTTCGGCTGGGGGCACAGGCCTATCTCGACAAGCGTGACGAGCTGGCCGAATGCTTCGATCGCATGTACGCCCTGCGCGTCGAGGTGGCGCGCGAGGCGGGCTTCGCCGACTACCAGCAGTATTGCTTCACGGCCAAGCATCGCTTCGACTACACGCCGCGAGATACGGCGGCATTTCACGATGCGGTGCGACAGACGGTCACGCCAGCCGCGGCCCGGCTCATGGACTATCGCCGCCGCTCGCTTGGCGTAGAGGTGCTGCGTCCGTGGGACGTGAACGTCGATCTCGATACCAAGGAACCGCTCAAGCCGTTCGATACCGTCGACACGTTCGTGGGCCAGGCCCGCAACATCTTCCGACGCGTTGACGCCGAACTGGGGGCGCAGTTTGCCCTCATGGCCGACGAACGGTTGCTGGACCTCGAAAGCCGCCCCGGCAAGGCGCCTGGTGGCTACTGCACGGATCTCGCCTTCCGCGGTCGGCCGTTCATCTTCATGAATGCGGTTGGGGTGCCCGACGACGTCAACACGCTCGTGCACGAGGCGGGGCACTGCTTCCACGACTTCGCCACGCACGACCTGCCGTATACGTGGATGCGCAAGACGGGGCACGAAGCCGCCGAACTGGCGTCCATGAGCATGGAACTGCTCGCCATGCCCTATCTCGTGCAACCCGATGGCTACTACACGCCCGAACAGGCCCGTGTGGCGTGGCTGGAGCATCTCGAGGACGTGTTGGGCGCGCTGGTGCACATCGCCAGCGTCGACGCCTTCCAGGCGTGGATCTACACCAGCCCCGAAGGCGCCGATCGCGAGGCGCGCGACCGCGCCTGGCTGCGCCTGCGTGAGGAGTTCGAACAGGGGGTGGATTGGAGCGGTCTCGAGCGGGAGCGGTTGGCACGCTGGTATCGCCAGCTGCACATCTTCGAGTTGCCGTTCTACTACATCGAGTACGGCCTTGCGCAGCTGGGCGCCCTGCAGGTATTCCGCAACGCCGTGCGCGATGCCGGAAATGCGGTGACCATGTACAAGCAGTTCATGGCGCTCGGTGGCACCCGTACGCTCCCCGAGCTGTACGCCGCGGCCGGAGCCAAGCTGGTCTTCGATGCGCCCACCATGCAGGAGCTGGTGGACTTCACCATGGAGCGCATCGAGGCACTGCGCGCCGGCGCCGACGCGCCGTTCGCCGGTATCGTGCCGCGGTAGCAACTCAAGACTCAAAACTCCAACGCAAGACTCGAAACTGCTCGAGTTCCGAGTTCGAGTCCCGAGTTCCGAGTCCCCCGTTCGCGCACTGGCCGGTGAGTATCCTCACCCTGGAAATCGTCCGGCTGAAACCATCGGGACCCTCGCGCCGTAGTGTGGCGCGAGGGTTTTCCTTTCCTGTCACCTGGAGCGTACATGCGTCAGTTCGCGTGGGCAGCGATCGCTGCCGTGATGATGGTTGGTGGGGCCGCTCGCGCCGAGGCGCAGACCCCCACGGTGCAGCAGGTCTACGACAAGTACGCGACGGCCGTTGGTGGGCGTGACGCGTGGAAGGCGGTGACCGGGCGCACCGACAAAGGCACGGCGAACGTCGCGTTCGCCGGTATTTCCGGCGCGTATGAGCGCCACACGGCACTGCCCAACAAGATGCGCATGATCATCGATCTCGGCGTCGTGAAGATCGATCAGGGCTTCGACGGCGAGAAGGGGTGGGTGGATCAGGGGCAGGGCATGCAGCCCATGCCGGCAGAGCAGGCCAAGGAAATGGCCGAGCCCAGCGCTGATGGCGCGGCATTCCTCGATCCGTCGCGTTACGCCAAGTCGGCCGTCGTCGGCAAGGAAACGTTCGAAGGCGCAGAAGCATGGAAGCTCGAGCTCACCAGCAAGGCCGGTCGCACCATCACCGAGTATTTCGATGTGAACACGGGGCTGCGTTTGGGTACGGTGACCACGACCCCGATGGGCGCGCAGACGGCCATCTACAAGGACTACAAGGAGTTCGACAAGAAGAAGGTGGCCACCACGCTCATCCAGCGCTCGGCGCAGGGTGACGTGATCCTGACCAGTGAAACGGTCACCTTCGGCACGCCCGACGCCGCGCTCTTCAAGCAGCCGTAACGGGTACCCCTGCCGGCCGTGCACGTCGCGGCCGCAGACCTGTCGCCAACAGCGCACTGGGCGGGTGAGCCACGGCTCATCCGCCCAGTATGCGTCCCGCCATGGCCACGCCGCTCAGCCAGGCCCGTTCCACATCGCTCGCTGCCTGCGGGAACGCCATCGCAAAATCGCCGCACGCCCCCACGCTCTGCGCCGCACTCCAGAGGCAGGGGCTGTCCACCCCCTGTTCCGTGCGGGCGTAGCGCCAGCGATGGCTGGCCGCGTGCAGCACCGTGCCCGCGATTTCCAGCTGTGCGCGCAGCAGCGGGGCGACCTCGGCACAGATCTCCTCGGCGGGGCGCTCGAGATGCGCCCGACTCCAGTCGGCGCCGGACTGGGCCACCCATGCATCCGCGGTCGGACGCCCCGGCAGCGCCGGCTGCCAGATGCACCGCGCCACCCGCGCATCGTTCAGGCGCAGCTCGCCATGCCGCAACTGCTCGGTGAGGCGCACCGGCGGCGGCGCATCGAAGACCACCATCGTGCTCCAGCACGGGGCCATACGCACCTGTTGCAGGGGGGCCAAGTCGGCGGGCGCGTCGGTGACCAGCAGCGCTGCCGCCTGCGGCGCGGGTATCGCCAGCACCAGCACGTCGGCGAGGTGCGCCTGCCCCCGCTGGTCGTGCACGTGCCACTGCGACCCCTCGCGCTGCAGCCGTTGCACCTGCACGCCGGTCTGTACGGGCAGATCGGCGGCCAGATGTTTGGGCCAGGTGGACATGGCACCACGTCCGGCGTGCGCGTCCTGCAGGGCGGTCAGGTACCCGTCGTGTTCCCACGACTCCACGAGGCGCCGCGTGCGCGCATCGCCGAAGTGCATGAGCGGCGCGCCGTGATCGAAGCGCCAGTCCCCCTCACGCCGCGTGCTCAGCCGTCCTCCCACGCCGCGCCCCTTCTCCAACACGGTCACGGTGAATCCGTGGTCGGCCAGGGTGCGAGCGCACGCCAGCCCCGACACGCCGGCCCCCACCACCAGCACCGACGGCGCCGACGACCATGCCGGCCGCTGCACCCGGCGCCGATACGCGTTCAGGTCGAGTCGCTTGCGGTGCTCGCCGGTGGGGCGCGGGCGCACCGTGCCCAGCACGCGCACAGGCGGCGTGAAGGGACGGTCGAACTGGCCCAGACACCACAGCAACCCACCGTACGAGGCCGGGTCGCGACCGTCCAGTGCATAGCGGTGGTTGAGATCCACCAGCCGCTCGAGCGCCTGCTCGGCGTTTTCCGACCACAGGGGCAGCGCCTTGCCCCAGGTCATGCGCACGTTGTTGTGCAATTCGCCGTGCCGCACCAGCGACTGCTGCGTGGCGTCCCACAGGTCGTCACCCGTGCGGGCCCGCGCCAGACGCTCCCACGACAGCACGTCGCGATGATCGCGTTCGTGCGTGGCCAGCGTGTCCCGTGCCCACGCCGGAATGCCCTCGATGGTGGTGGGGGCGGCATGCCAATAGCAGAACGCGTACGCCAGCTCGCGCCACACCAGCAGTTCGTCCAGATACTTCTCGGGGCCGTCACCCGCCATGGCGGCGCATTCCCGCGCCACGCGCAGCGCCGACACCATGCCGTAGTGAAAGTACGCGGACATGCGGCTCACGCCGTCGATCGTGGCGTCGTTCCGCTTGGCCGCATAGCGCGCCAAACGCCCACTGTGCTTGAATGCCTCCCAGCGCGCATACCCGGCGCGTGACCCGCCGCGGGTGTGCGGGACCGGTCCCACGCCGTGATCGATCTCGCACTGGGCCACCAGAGCCGGAATGTCCGCCGAGGCGAGCCGTACAGGCGCAAACGGCAATGCCGACGGCACGAAGGCTGGGTGTACCGGGGTCACCTCCGGCCACGCCCGCTGCAGCCGGTCCCGGCGAATCGCCGCGGTATCATCACGGAACGCAAAGGCCCGCGTGTGCGCCTTCTCCACCAGCGGCATCGGCACCACACAGGCGGTGTCCACACTCCACACCGGGCAGGGCGCCTGGTCGGCGAGGCCGTCGGTGAGCCAGTCCAGTGGCGGCACCGGCATCGTTTCCGTGATCACGATGCACGCGCGTTCCGCAAGCAGCCTGAGCGCGGGCTGGCGATGCCCCGGCCGCTCCAGATGAAAGGCGTACCCGATGCCGCGCACGGCACATTCCGCTTCCACATCGCGGGCCCCTTCCAGAATGAAGGTGTGATGGCGATCGGAGGCGTACGGGTAGCGCTCGCTGAGCGCGTGATAGATGAACACGGGGCGCCCCAGCCGCTCACCGGCGAGCAGCGCCACATCCAGCGCCGGATTCTCGTGCGCACGCACCGCGGTGCGCATCCAGTACAGGACGAACTCGCCGTGCGTCGCGGCGGAGCGAGCGGCCGAGTGCGAGGTGATGCGTTCGGCGAGATGGTCGGGTAACGATTCGGGTCGGAGCACACTGAACAACGCGCGCCGACCCGATGCCGTGCCCGAGAAATGAGGGCGATGCTCGCGGCGCTACTGCCGCACGATCACCCCACCCTTCATCACGAGGCGCACGGCGCGAATGGCCGAGATGTTGCGCGTCGGGTCCCCCTGCACGGCCACGAGATCGGCGAGCAGCCCGGGGGCCACGCGCCCGAATTCGTTCTCGCGATGCATGATGCGCGCATTCACGCTGGTGGCCGCCCTGAGTGCCTGCGTGGGCGTCATGCCGTACTCCACCATCAGTTCGAGCTCCAGCGCATTGTTGCCGTGCGCGAACACGCCCACATCACTGCCGTTGCAGATGGTGACCCCGGACGCCAGCGCGTCCCGGAACATCCGCCGCTTCTGCGCGATGCCGGCCGGTTCCGGGTCCACGCCCTTCTTCCAGCCGCGATAGCGGGTGGTGCTTTCCGTGGCCGCCAGTGTTGGGCAGAACGCCACCCCCTTCTGCTTCATGAGCGAGAACACCTCGGGCGTGGCGGCATCGCCGTGTTCGATCACTTCCACCCCCGCCATCACCGCGCGCGTGATCCCTTCCACGGTGCTGGCGTGCGCCACCACCGGGCGCCCGCTCGAAGAGGCCGTCGCCACGATGGCTCGCCACTCCTCGTGGGTGAAGGTGGGTCGCGCCTCACCGCGCGGTCCCCAGCGGTAATCGGCGTAGATCTTGATCCAGTCGGCGCCGTGGCCGATCTGGTCG
This sequence comes from Gemmatimonas sp., assembly GCF_027531815.1. Classification (NCBI taxonomy): domain Bacteria; kingdom Pseudomonadati; phylum Gemmatimonadota; class Gemmatimonadia; order Gemmatimonadales; family Gemmatimonadaceae; genus Gemmatimonas; species Gemmatimonas sp. The sequence continues at coordinate 517,016 of NZ_JAPZSK010000002.1, forward strand.
CGCACCACGCGCGTGACGCCCTCCACCCCATCGGCTTCTTCCGCGCCCTGCGGCACGCCGATCTCGGCACCAAATCCCTTCGGCCCGTACGAGCCTGTCGCCACGATGGCCTTGGTGGTCACGAAGAGCCGCGGTCCGGGAATGATCCCCTGATCCACCGCCTCCTTGAGCCCCACATCCGCGTAACCAGCACCCTCGGTGCCCAGATCCCGCAGCATGGTGAAGCCGGCGTCCAGCGTGGCCTTGAGGTGATTCACCGCCCGTGCCGTGCGCAGCGCGAGCGACTCCCGCAGCACCTGATCGTTCCACGGTGTTTCGTCGTACGGGTGCAGCAGCACGTGGCTGTGCAGATCGCTCATCCCGGGGAGCAGGGTCGTGCCCGGAAGGGGAACGCGCCGCGTATTCGCCGGCACGGTCAGGGTGTTCGCCGGACCCACGGCACTGATCCGCTGACCGGCTACCAGGACGGCCCACCCCGGCTGCAGCGCGTCGGTCGTGCCGTCGAATACCGCGTCGGGGAGCAGCAGGACGGGTACCTCGGCGCGAGGCGCGGGCTGCGCCCGCAGCGCGGCCGGTGTGACGACCGGTGCGACAGCCAGCGCGACGGCCAGCGCGACGGCTCCGGTCACGCCGGCGGTGAACAGGGCGGAGAAACGGCGAGTCGTACGCATCAGGCGCTTGGCGGAAGGGCGGCGAATTCGCCGGTCGATTGCGACGATTGCACGAGGCCCGCCACACCGCCGGACACCACGAACGCCATGGCATCGGCACTCGCCACGTCGATCGGCTGCACCTGCGACCTGCGGACCACGTACAGCTGACCCGAGAAATTGTACGAGTGCGGGCAGTACACGGCCACCTGATCGGTGAGCCCCAGATGCCCCAGGCTCTCCTGGGTCACGAACCCCAGGAGGCACACGCTGTGGTCGGCCGTGAGGCTCACGATGACCGGCTTGTCGAACCGTCGCTTCTCTCCCACAAAGGCATTCAGCAGATCCTTCGTGGAGCCGTACAGCAGACGCACAAAGGGGAGCCGGGCCATCACGGCTTCCAGCGCCGACACGGCCGATCGTGTCAGCAGGCTCGAGCCGAGGAACCCGAACAGCGTGATGAGCGCGAGCGTGACCACGAAACCCGCACCGGGAATGGGCAGCCCCAGCCAGCCGTCCACGCTCCGGAACACGATCCAGCACACCCACACCGTTACGGCCAGGGGCGCCAGGAGCACCAGCCCCCGGGCGAAATAGCCGAGTAAACGTCGCATCGATGTCCTCACGCGGCTCGCGCCGCGCCGTTAATCTTCGGGGTACAGGAACCTTGGGTGCAACTTGGGGCCCCGGCGATCCTGCGACCAGCCCACGCACCCGTCTCGCTCCCCCTCCGATGCGATCGATCGCCCTGCGTTCCGTCACGCCTGCTGCAGCGCGTGTCACCCTCGTGCCGCTCGTGGCGGCGTTCGTGCTGACCGGTGCGCCTGCTGCGCTCGCCGCGCAGCCCGCCAATCCGTTCACCGCCGTCAGCCGCTGGACGCCGCCGCCACTGCCGGCCGGGAAGAAGCCCATCACGCAGGACACGTACGACGAATGGCGCACGATCTCCGGCGCCAGTATCTCGAACGACGGCAAATGGGTGGCATATACGGTGAGCCCCGTGGTCGGTGAGGGGACCCTGGTTGTACGCGCCACCACCGGCTCCACCGAATATGCCAAGGTCGGTCGTGGTTTCACCGGGCGCCCGCAGCTGCAGCCGTCGGCCGACTCGGCCGCCCAGTTCAGCGCGGCGCCGGCGCAGTTCAGCGCCGACTCGCGCTTCGTGGTGTTCACCATCTATCCGTCGCGCGCTGACGTGGAACGGGCCCGCGCCCGCCGCGGGACACCGCAGCCGCGCAGTAGCATGGGTATCCTGAGCGTCGCCGACGGCAGTGTGCGACTCGTGCTCAACGTGCGCTCGTTCCGCCTCGCCCGGAACGGCGGCAAGTATCTCGCCTACCTGCTCGAAGACACCACGGCGGCTGCCCGTCCGGCGGGAGCGCCGGGGCAGAACGGCGCGCCTGCGCCCGTCGGCCCGCGTCGCGAATACGGCGCCACCCTCGTGCTGCGCGACCTTGCCGCCGGTACCGACACGCGCATCGAGGGCGTCACCAACTACACCTTTGACGAGAACGAGCAGTGGCTGGGCTACACCGTCACCACGCGTGACGGCGCCAACAACGGCGCCTTCGTGCGCCAGCTCAGCACCGGCGCCGTAACCACGCTCATCGCCGGGAGCGCCACGTATCGCGGCTTCACCTTCGATCGCGCCGGCAAGCAGGTCGCCTTCGTGTCCGACGTGAACGACTCCACCCCGCGGCCGCGCTTCGGCGTGTACCACGCGGCGCTGCAGCCCGCGAAGGGCAAGCCCGTGGCGGCGCGTCGGCTGGTGGCGCCGACGGAAGCGCCTGATGGCCTGCTCATCGCCGAGCGCGGGCAGGTCGCGTTCACGCGCGAGGGCAACGCGCTCATCTTCGCGTTCGGGAACGTCCCCGCCGACTCCATCCCCGCCGATTCGCTCGCCGACAAGGCCATCTACGACCTGTGGCACTGGAAGGACGCGGCCATCATGCCGCAGCAGAAGGTCACGGCCAACCGCGACCGCAATCGCACGTACACGGCATTGTACACGCTCGCCGCCAACAAGTGGACGCCGCTCGCCAACGACTCGCTGCGCGTGAGCATCAGCGACAACGGCCGCACCGTGCTCGCACTCAACAGTCTCGAGTACGCCATCCCCCAGTTTTGGGGAGAGGGGGCAACCGACGCCTATCTCGTCGACCCGATCACCGGCGCGCGCACGCTCGTGGCGAGACAGCTCGATGGACAGGTGCAGCTGTCGCCGGGCGCCGGCTATGTGACCTGGTTCGAGAAGGGGCAGTGGGTGGCGTATGCCACCGCGACCGGTAAGAGGGTCGTGCTCACCGACAAGCTGCCGGTGAAGTTCCAGGACGAGGAGTTCGACTCGCCTGATGTCCCGCCCCCGTACGGCATTGCCGGCTGGACGGCGGGTGACAAGCGGGTGCTGCTGTACGATCGCTTCGATGTGTGGGAGGTCGATCCCACCGGCGTGGTGGCGGCGCGCAATCTCACCGATGGCGAGGGCCGTCGGGCCGGCGTCACCTTCCGGGTCATCGATCTCGACCGCGAAGATCCGTTCCTCGACACGCGCACGCCGTTGCTGTTGCGCGCCGTGGATACCCTCACCAAGGCGAGCGGCTTCTGGCGCGATCAGATCGGCGCGGACACCCGTCCCGAGCGGATCATCATGGCCGACCGCAATTTCGGCGGCCTGCAGAAGGCACGGAACGCGGAGCAGTACCTCCTCACCCAGAGCACCTATCGCGAGTTCCCCGACCTGTGGACGGGGAGCAGCATCGCCGCCACCACGAAGATCTCCAATGCCAATCCGCAAGACGCTGAGTATCCGCGCGGCTCGGTGGAACTCGTGTCGTGGCTGAACAGTGACGGGGTGCCGTTGCGCGGCCTGGTGTACAAGCCGGAGAATTTCGACGCCAGCCGGCAGTACCCCATGGTGGTGTACTTCTACGAGAAGCTCACCGACGGGCTGCACAACTACCAGGCACCCAGCGGCCGCAACACCGTGAATCCGCTGGTCTACAACGCGCTGGGCTACGTGGTGTTCATGCCCGACATCGTCTACACCGACGGTCAGCCGGGGCCGAGCGCGGCCAAGTCCATCCTCCCCGGGGTTCAGGCGCTCATCCAGAAGGGGTACGTGGACCCCAAGCGCATCGGCATCACCGGGCAGTCGTGGGGAGGCTACCAGTCGGCCTATCTCATTACGGTCACCAACATGTTCGCCGCGGCCGTGCCCAATGCGACCGTGGTGAACATGACGAGTGCCTACGGCGGCATCCGGTGGCAGAGCGGGCTCGCGCGCACGTTCCAGTACGAGCACACGCAGAGCCGCATCGGCGGGTCGCTCTGGCAGTATCCCGAGCGCTTCGTGGAGAACTCGCCGCTGTTCCGACTGGATCGGGTCACCACGCCGGTCCTCTTCATGGCCAACGACAACGACGGCGCGGTGCCCTGGTACCAGGGCATCGAGTTCTACGTGGCCATGCGGCGCCTGCAGAAGGAGGCGTACATGGTCGTCTACAACGGTGACGAGCACAACCCGACCAAGCGCGCCAACCAGAAGGACATCGACCAGAAGATGCAGGAATTCTTCGCGGTGAAACTCCAGGGGGCGGAGGCGCCGTTGTGGATGCAGCGCGGTATCCCGTTCCTGGAGAAGGGGCGGGATCAGGTGAAGATGACCACTCAACCCGCTCGCGCGGCGTCCCCCGCGGGCGGCTCAGGAGGCAAGTGATGGCGGACGAGATCGATTACCAGATCATCGGCGACGACCTGCAGGCCGTGATCGTGACGCTCGACCCCGGCGAAGCGGTCTTCGCCGAGGCGGGCGCCATGATGTTCATGCGTGAGGGCATCACCATGGCCACCACGCTCGACCCCAACGCCAAGTCGGGGTCGCTCTTCGACAAGCTGATCGGCGCGGGGAAGCGCGTTCTCTCTGGCGACTCGTTCTTCGTCACCCTGTTCGGCAACAGCGGCGCCCGGCGGGCCGACGTGGCCTTTGCGGCTCCGTACCCGGGGCGCATCGTGCCGCTCAACCTGCGCGACTGGGGGGGCACGGTCATGGCGCAGAAGGACAGCTTCTTGTGTGCGGCGCGTGGCATCGACATCTCCGTCGCCTTCACCCGGAAAATCGGCGCCGGCTTCTTCGGCGGCGAAGGGTTCATCCTGCAGAAGCTGCAGGGCGATGGGCTCGCATTCCTGCACGCCTCCGGTACGCTGCATGCCATCGATCTCGCGCCCGGCGAAAAACTGCGGGTCGACACCGGCTGTCTGGTGGCCTTCCAGCCCACGGTGGATTACGACATTCAGACGGTGCCCGGCATCAAGACGGCACTGTTCGGTGGCGAAGGACTTTTCTTCGTCCAGCTTACCGGACCGGGGCGTGTCATCCTGCAGACGCTCCCGTTCTCCCGTCTGGCCGACCGCATCATCGCGTCGGCTCCCTCCGCCGGCGGTCGGCGCGTGGGCGAAGGGTCGGTCCTTGGCGGGCTCGGCGGACTGCTCGACGGCGACAACTGACCGGTCACCCGACCGGTTTTCCACGTCACAATCCTGGCGGTTCGTGCCGGTGGCTCCCTCCACCGGCACGAACCGTCTAGCTTTCCGCCCCTATGGCAACGCGAATCCAGCCCGACGCCGTCCAGGCGCCCGTTATCCCGTGGTCCATCGATGCCGCCCGCGCCCTCTACAATGTGGAAGGGTGGGGCGCGGGATACTTCGACATCAACGACCGGGGACACGTCATCGTGCGCCCCGATCCGCTGCGGCCGCATCTCACGCTCGATCTGCGTGACCTGGCGGCCGACCTCGAGGGACAGGGCATTCAGCTGCCGGTGCTGCTGCGCTTCTCCGACATCCTGCGTTCGCGCATCGAGACGCTTTCCGAGCGCTTCGCGACCGCCATCAAGGAGTTCGAGTACACCGGCGGGTACACCACGGTGTACCCGATCAAGGTCAATCAGCAGCGCCATGTGGTCGAGGAAATCGTGCAGTTCGGCAAGACGCACGGCGTGGGGCTCGAATGCGGCTCCAAGCCCGAACTGCAGGCCGTGCTCGGTCTGTCGGAGACCACCGAGCACCTCATCGTCTGCAATGGCTACAAGGATCACGAGTTCATGCGGCTGGCCCTCATGGGGCAGAAGCTCGGCCACCAGGTGTTCATCGTGCTCGAGCAGGTCAGCGAGCTCGACGTGCTGCTGGAAGTGGCGGAAGAACTCAATGTGAAGCCCACCTGCGGTGTGCGCATCAAGCTGGCCAGCGAGGGGGCCGGTCGCTGGGCGCAGAGCGGCGGCGAGAAGAGCAAGTTCGGCCTCAGCTCGGCCGAGCTCATCAAGCTCATCGACAAGCTGCAGTCGGCCGGACGCCTCGACATCCTCAAGCTCATTCACTTTCATCTCGGCAGTCAGATCACCGACATTCGCTTCATCAAGTCGGGTTTGGCGGAGGTGGCGCGTTTCTACTTGGAGCTGCGTGCGTTGGGCGTCGACATCACGCATGTCGACGTGGGAGGCGGGCTGGGCATCGACTACGACGGCACCAACTCCACCAACAACGCGAGCGTCAATTACACGTTGCAGGAGTACGCCAACGACGTGATCTACACGATCGCCGAGGCGTGCCGTGAGGCGGAGTTGCCCATGCCGCACATCATCAGCGAATCGGGGCGGGCGCTCACCGCCCACCACGCGCTGCTCCTGCTCAAGGTCATCGACGTGGAATCGCAGGCCGAACAGCCGGTGCCGGCGCTCGACGACGAAGACTTCTCGCTGCTGCACGAGATGCACGAGGACTGGCGCACGCTCATCGAACGCGAGCCGAAGCCGCGCAAGGTGCTCGAGGTGTTCCACGATGCCTCCTTCGACAAGGAGCGCGCGCGGCAGTACTTCAATTCAGGGGTGCTCAACCTGCGCGGGCTGGCCAAGGCCGAGGTGCTGTGGCTGGCGACCATGAATGCCATCTATCGCATCGCGAAGGCCAACCCCGACACGTACGAGGACATCCTCCCCGAACTCGAGTCGGCGCTCGTCGATCGCTACTTCTGCAACTTCTCGCTGTTCCAGTCGCTCCCCGACAGCTGGGCCATCGATCAGCTCTTTCCGATCATGCCCATCCATCGCCTCACCGAGGAGCCGGCGCGCCGCGGTACGCTGCAGGACGTCACCTGCGACTCCGATGGCAAGATCGACCGGTTCGTGGGCGACAAGAACGGCCGTCCCAGCCTCGAGCTGCACGAGTTCCGCGATGGGGAAGACTACATGCTGGGCATCTTCCTCACGGGCGCCTATCAGGAAATCCTCGGCGACTTGCACAACCTGTTCGGTGACACCAACGCCGTGCATGTGCGCATGACCGATCATGGCAGCTACGAGATCACCGACATGGTCGAGGGGGATACCGTGACCGAGGTGCTCAACTACGTGCAGTTCGGCGCGTCGCAACTCCTCGCCACGTTCCGCCGTAAGGTGAATTCGTCCAGGGGCCTGTCGCGCGACGAGATGAACGCGTTCATCGCCGACTTCGTGGCGGGTCTCGAAGGGTACACCTACCTCGAAGGAGAAGCGGCACGATGAACAACGAGACCCCGGCGACCGTGCAGCAGAGCAGTGCGTGGGAAGATCTGCTGGAAGTGCTCTGGGCACCGTCCACGGTGTTCGAACGTACGCGAACGCGCGGGGTCGGCATCTATCTGCTGTTGCTGACCGGGGTCTTTGTGGTGCTCGTGCTGGCCACGAAGAGCCTGCTGCAGCCGTATGTGGATGCGAACTACGACCTGCAGGTCATCAAGATGGCCGAGCAGGGCCAGAAGATGCCGGCCGAGGCGGTCGAGCAGGGGCGCACGTTCAGCGGCTACTTCCTGCTGTTCAGCTGGTCGCTCACGGCCATCTTCTCCGGGCTGCTCGGTGGTCTGGTCACCTGGCTGGGGGCCAAGGTGGTCGGGGCCGCACTGCCGCTCGGACGCGCGGTGTTCATTGCCACGCTGGCCAGTGTGCCGCGGGTGCTCAGTCTGCTCGCCACCGCCGCGCAGGGGGCACTGGTTGATGCCAGTGCGGTCACGTCACTGTTCTCCGCGTCACTCGGGCCGGCGCGCTTCGTGGATCCCGTGAAGACCAACGCGGGGTTGATGGGTGTGCTGTCCAGCCTCGATCTCTTCACGCTGTGGAACGTGCTCATCACAGCGGTGGGCGTCAGTGTGTTCGCTCGCGTGTCCCGGGGGGCGGGGTGGATGGCATCGCTCGTGGCGCTGGGCATCACGCTGCTCTTCACGCTGATCCCCGCCGTGCTGGCCTGAGCGCTGGGGGGCGGCGCCGGGGGACGTACGGTACCGGACGGGACAACGGCAGCGCCGGGCGGTACGTTGTAGTTCCGGTTTCCCCTCCGTCTGCCCCTCTCGCTGCATCCGATGCAATTCGACGCCAAGCTGCTACTGCTGATCGGCCTCGGTCTCGTGGCCGTCTATCACGTTGTCTCGCTCGTGCGAGGACTCCCCAAGCTCGGGTCCCTCAAGCCAACCGCTGGGCTCCTGCTTGGCGGCGTCGCCACGAACTTCTTCGATACGCTGGGCATCGGGTCGTTTGCCACCAGCACGACGATCTATCGGGCCACGAAGTGGGTGAAGGACGCCCTCATTCCCGGGACGCTCAACGCCGGGCATACGATGGCGACGCTGACACAGGCGTTCATCTACACCCAGGTCGTCGAAGTCGAAGCCGTTACCCTCATTGGCATGATCGTGGCCGCGGTGGTCGGGTCGTGGGTTGGCGCTGGCCTCGTGGCCAAGTGGCCCACGCAGCGCATTCAGCTCGGCATGGGGTTGTGCCTCGGCGCCGCCGCCCTGCTGACCATGGCGCAGGCCGCCGGTGCGCTCCCCGGTGGTGGGGAAGCCATTGGCCTCACCGGCGTCAAGCTCGGGCTGGCCCTCTTCGGCAACTTCGCACTGGGCGTCCTCATGACCATCGGCATCGGGCTGTATGGCCCCTGCCTGCTGCTCGTCAGCGTATTGGGCATGAATCCGGCCGCCGGCTTCCCCATCATGATGGGGAGCTGCGCCTTCCTCATGCCCTTCGCCAGCGACCGCTTCATTCGCCTCGGCAAGGTGGATCCGCGGGCCGTCATGGCCAACATCATCGGTGGCGTGCCCGCCGTGCTGGTGGCGGCCTACATCGTCAAGTCGCTCCCGCTGACCGCGCTGCGCTGGCTCGTGGCCATCGTGGTGGCGTATACCGCCGTCACGCTCATCATGTCGGCGCGGCGGAAGCCGGATCAGGCGGAGTTGGCGTAACGATCGGTTGCACTGACGATTGGAAACGACGAACCAGGAACTACGAACCAGGAACTGCAAACTCCCCCGGAAATCACGCGATCTCCGAGGGAGTTTGCAGTTTGAAGTGGTCGTGCTCAGTCCTCAGTGCCGGTCGCCTCTGGCGACCTCCTTACTTCCCGTACCGCTTCGCCACTTCCGCCCAGTTCACCACGTTCCAGAAGGCACCGAGGTAATCGGCGCGGCGGTTCTGGTACTTGAGGTAGTAGGCGTGCTCCCACACATCCACGCCCAGGATGGCGTGCTTGCCTTCCATGAGCGGATTGTCCTGATTGGGGGTGCTCATGATCGACAGTGCGCCATTGGTGGACACGAGCCACGCCCAGCCCGAACCGAAGCGACCCATGCCGGCGGCCTGGAACTGCTCCTTGAACGTCGCAAACGAACCGAAGGCTGCCGTGATCGCCTCGGCCAGCGCGCCAGTGGGCTCGCCGCCGGCGTTCGGCGCCATCAGCTGCCAGAAGAGCGAGTGGTTCCAGTGTCCGCCGCCATTGTTCCGCACGGCGGTGCGCACCGCTTCCGGTACGTCATTGATCTTCCGGCACAGGTCATCGAGCGACCACGACGCGAGTTCCGGCGCCTTCTCGATGGCGGCGTTGAGGTTGGTGACGTAGGCCTGATGATGCTTGCCATGATGGATGTTCATCGTCTGGGCATCAACGTGCGGCTCGAGCGCCTCGGGGGCGTACGGCAGCGGCGGCAGGGTATGGGGCATGGGTGTGTCTCCGGGTGTTGAGGAACGAGGGGAACGTCAGGCCGACGCGGCCTTGCTCTTGCGCTCTTTCAGCCAGGCAATGATGCCCGGCAGAATGGAAAGGAATACCACCAGCAGGATGATCTTCTCCACGTGCTTGGCCACGCCCGGCACCGTCTTCGCCAGCACGTAGCCGGTCAGCAGCATGCTCCAGATCCAGAGCAGTCCGCCCACGACGTTGTAGGTCACGAACGACCGGTAGTTCATGCGTCCCACGCCAGCCACCACCGGGGCGAACGTTCGCACGATGGGCATGAAGCGTGCGATGATGATGGTCTTGCCACCGTGCTTCTCGTAGAACGCCTGCGCCTTCAGCAGATGATCCTTGTGGAAGAACAGCGAGTCCTCGCGCGTGAAGATGCGCGGGCCGGTGGCCTTTCCCACGCCGTAGCCCACCGTGTCCCCCACAATGGCGGCGATCGTCAGGATGATCCCCAGCAACCACACGTTGAGCCCGAAGTCGGGATTGGCCGCGAGCAGCCCGGCCGTCACCAGCAGGGAATCACCAGGCAGGAAGAAGCCCACCAGCAGGCCGGTCTCGGCGAAGATGATGAGGGTGAGGCCGATGTAGCCGGCCCACTTCACGAGACCTTCGAGGTCGCGAAGCTGGTCGAAGAGTTGGGTAAGGAATTCCAATCGGGCAGTCCTGGGATCGGTGACGCGACGCCTGCACACGGGCAGACGCCGATGCACAAAGCTCGACGGGCTTGCCGTTGGGGTCAACCGCACGCGACCTTGAACGCGTGAACGCGTCACCCTCCGGTTCCGTCGAAACGCCGCCGCTGCAGGTGTGTGTCGTTGCCCATACCCACTGGGACCGCGAGTGGTACCATGTGGCGCCCCGCTTCCGGCAGCGTCTGGTCGCCCTCGTCGATGCCCTTCTTGCGGACTCGGCCGGCCCCTTCCTGCTCGACGGGCAGGCCATCACGCTGCGGGACTACCTGCGCGTCCGCCCGGAGGCCGAACCGGCGCTGCGCCACGCCCTCCGGACCCGTCGCATCGAGGCCGGCCCATGGTACGTGCTCGCCGACAATCTCATCCCGGGCGGGGAAGCGTTGGTGCGCAACCTGGAGGCTGGCGCGCGTGTCCTGCGCCATCTGGATGCCCTCCCGCCACGGGTGGCCTACTGCCCCGACAGCTTCGGGCACCCGGCAGCCATGCCCATGGTCGCCGCCGAGTTCGGGCTGCCGGTGGCGGTCGTCTGGCGCGGTGTGGGGGGGCGCACGCACCCCCGCACCGACCTGTTCCGCTGGCAGGCGCCGAACGGCAGCACCGTCCTGGCGCATCACCTGCCCCCCGACGGCTACGAATTCGGTAGCGCCCTCCCTGTGGCACACGAGGCGGCGACCCGGCGCTGGGCCGCGCTGGAAGCGCTCTGGCGTCAGCGCACGGAGGGCAAGGTCGCCCTGCTGCTCAACGGCGCCGACCACCACGCGGCACAACCGGATCTCGCGGAGGCGATCACCGCGCTGCAGCAGGCGGCCGGTCCACGTGCCCACGTCCATCGCACGACGCTCGACGAGTGGGCCGCTCGGCTGTCGGCGGCCGCGCTGCCGCCATTGCTTCCACCGTCGCTGCCAGTCGTGGGCGGCGAGCTGCGCGACTCGTACGGATATACCTGGACGCTTGCCGGCACCACCGGCACTCGCGCCCATCAGAAACGGCGCAACGCGCGCCTCGAGCGTGGCCTGCTGCGTGACGTGGAGCCGTGGCTCGCGTTGCTGCGGCTGCGTCAAGACCCGTTCGCGCATGCGCCCACCGGCGGCGCCCCGGACCCGGCGGCGCGGCTCACCATGGTGCAACTCCCGGCGCTGCTGCACTGCGCGTGGGAGGAACTGCTGGCCACGCACCCGCACGACACGTTGTGCGGCTGTTCGGTGGATACGGTGGCGCGCAGCATGGAGCTGCAGCAGGACCTCGTTGCCGAGCAGGGGCAGGGGTTGCGTGAGGCCGCCCTGCAGCAGCTGCTGGGGTACGATCCCGTGGCGGCCCGGCAGCACGTGGCCGACTTCGACTGGCGACGCGTCGTGCTGCGCAATCGGGCGCCGCGCAGCAGGGGAGGCATCGCCGAGGTTACGCTGTACGAAACGCTCGGCGACGAGCCGGTAGGGCCGGGAAGCGCCGAGGCCGCAGTGGCCAAGTCGCCGGGCGCAACCGCAGGCGCACGGCTCACGCCGCCGTCGCTCGTGCACCAGCGACTTGGTACGCACCGCATGCGCCTGCGGCGCGAGTCACCGCAGCACTATCCCGACAACGACCTCGTGCGCGCGCACCGCCTGCTGCTCTGGGTGCCGCCGGTACCGGCGCTCGGCATCGACGCCTGGGACGCCGCACGATGGACGGCGCCACCGGTCGAACCGCCCTGTCGCGTGACACGGGAGCAGGCGAACGGACGTACCGTGCTGCACAACGGGCGTCTGACGCTGGAACTGGATGAGGCCACGCGCGCAGTCACCCTGCGCCTGGACGACCGAACACTGCCGCAGCTGCTTGCCCTTGAGCTGCAGCACGATGCGGGCGACAGCTATACAGCCAGCCTTCGCGGTGCCGTGGAGCGGCTGCGCTGCACAAGCGCCCGCATGGTGGCCACGGGACCCTTGCGCGCCACGGTGCGGCTGCGCTGGAGCACGGCGTCCACGCGGCGGCGCCCCGGCCCCGACTCGCGCGTGGTGGTCGTGACCGACCTGGTGGTCGACGCCATGTCGCCGGTGGTGCAGTGTCACATTCGTGGTCGGTCGTGGCGCACCGACATGCGTCTGCAGTTGGTGTGGAACACCGACGTGACGGAGGGGCGCGTGTGGGCCGACGCCGCCTTCGGACCGGTGCGGCGCGACCCCATTATCGCCCCGGCGCATGCCCGGGAAGCCGTCCCCGACACGATGCCCATGCATCGCTGGGCCATGCAGGCGTCGCCGCTGTTCGGCGCCACCATGATCGCCGATGGATTGGCGGAAGCCGTCGTGCACGACCGTCGGCTCGCGCTCACGCTGGTGCGCGCCGTGGGTGCGCTGTCGCGCAACGATCTGCCGGAGCGTCCGGGGCACGCCGGGTGGCCGTGCGCCACACCCGAGGCGCAGTGCCTGGGGCCGTTCTCGGCGCGTACGGCGCTGTTGCTGCACGGCCCCATGAGCGATGATGTGCTGGCCCGCGTACGCGATGCCGGCGATGACGTGCTGCTTCCCCTCACCGGCGAGAGTTGGCGCGACCTGCCGCGCGCCATCCGGTGCCACGGCCCGGAAGTCGCCGGTGAAGCCTTCGAACTGTCGGCCTTCACCCTCTCCGCACAGGACAAGCACGCCGCCATACTCCGCGTGGTGAACAACACCCTGCGATCGGCATGGGGCACGCTGCGGTTCCCCGACGACGGACCGTGGGAAGTGACCCCCTGTCGCCTCGACGAAACGGCAGTCGGTCCGCCGTCGGTGGTGGCCGGCGCGTTCAGCTTCGAGGGAGCGCCGCGGGCGGTGCTGACGTTTCGGGTGAAGCGGTCGCACTAGCCCGCCTGTCCCCGTCGCGCACCCCCAGCCGTTCCCCGAGCATGGTGGCGCACACCACCGTGGCAATGAGCGCAATCCCCGGGCTGAGTGCAATCCACGGCGCCACAAGCAGCCACTCGCGTCCGCCGGCAATCATGTTCCCCCAGCTCGCCGTGGGGGGCTGCACGCCCAGCCCGAGAAACGAGAGGCCACTCTCGAGCAGGATGGCATTGCCCACCCCCAGCGTGGTGGCCACCAAAGCGCTCCCCAAGGCATTGGGCAGGACATGGCGCCGCAGCACTCGCCACGACGGTACCCCGAGCGCCGTGGCTCCCTCCACGTAGCCCAACACCCGCACGCCCTGGACGTCGGCCCGCACCAGCCGCATTACGGCCATCCAGCCGGTGAGGCCGAGCACCACCACCACCACGCGCAGCCCCGGTGACCACAGCGCCGCGATCACCAGCAGCAGCACCAGGCGCGGAATCGCCAGCAGGGCGTCGCCGAGTGCGACGATGACCCGGTCCACCCACCCGCCGCGCCATCCGGCCACCGCGCCCAGCGCAATACCCAGCAGCGCCGACAAGGCCGAGCCGGCCACCCCCACGAAGAGCGACACCCGCGCCCCCGTCCAGATGCGCACGGCCATGTCCCGGCCAAACGCGTCGGTGCCCAGCAGGTGCCACACGCCGCGCCCGTCGCGCGCGAGTGGTGGCGTGAGCCGCGTCCCCAGCACGTCGCCAATCTCACGGGCGTGCTCTCCGGCGATTACGGGCACGATGACCGCCGCCACACACATCAGTCCCAGCACGAAGCCGGGCCAGCCGGCCAGGGCGCGCAGACGCCGCCACCCCATGCCCGTCATGTGCGCCGCCTCGGATCGAGCCACCAGAGCAGCACATCCGCCAGCAGATTCGCCGCCACCACGGCGCCGGCGTAGATCACCGTGAGTCCCAGCACCACCGGGTAATCGCGGGCGCCAATGGCACCGATCATGGTGCGCCCCAGGCCTGGCCAGGCAAACACCTGCTCCACGAACACCGACCCCGCGATCACGCCAGGAAGCGTGAGCCCGAACAGCACGACGAGCGGCGTGAGGGCGGTCCGCAGGACATGACGCCACTCCACCCGGCGGCGGGAGAGACCGCGGGCGTAGGCACTGACCACATGTGGTGCCCTCTCCGCGTCGCGGAGGGTCTGCCGGGCATAGCGTGTCACCCCCGCAACGCCGGGCAGCGACAGCACCAGCAAGGGCAGCACCGCGTGTCGCAGCCGGTCACTCCACGGCGCCACCGCGCCGGCGGCCGGCGACTGCATACCAAAGGCCGGGAGACGCAGCCACTCGGGAAGCCCAAGGACCGCTACGCCACTGGTAAACAGTGCCACCAGCGCCAGGGCCAGCCAGAAACTCGGGGCAGCGAACAGCGTGACCGTGACTACCGATATCCAGCGGTCGCGGCGACGGCCTGCCCGCAGTGCCTGATACAGCCCCACCAGCGTGCCCAGCACGAAGCTCACCAGCAGCGACACGCCGCCGAGGAACAGCGAGACGGGCAGCGCCTCGGCAATGACGGCGCGCACGGGCATCGAGCGCACCAGACTGGTGCCGAGATCCCCCCGCAGCAGGCTGCCTGTCCATCGCGCATATTGCACGGGCAGCGGTGCGTCGAGCCCCATGGCCGTGCGCAGCTGCTGCGCTTCCGCCGCGGTGGCGGTTGGCGCGATCAGCAACGTCGCCGGATCACCCGGCGCCAGGTGCAACAGCGCGAAGGTGATGGTGGTAACGATCCAGAGCAGGACGGCCGCGTCGGTGACGCGCAGCAAGAGACGGCGCACGGCAGGATGATGCCTCCTGCATCGCGCACGTCAACCCGCCGTCTCTGGCCGGGGCGCGCCGCGCGCATGATCACCGGCGCGTTCGCGAACGCGTCCGCATATGCATTCGCGCTCGGCGGCCTCGTCGCCTGCGCCCCGGCCGTGCGTGAACCGGGAACCGTGGTCATTGCTTCCGGGACCGACCTCGAGTCGGCCAATCCGCTGGTCACGGTGCACACCATGTCCCGCCAGGTACAGCGGCACATGCTCTTCGTCACGCTCGTGCGTCTCGATTCACTGCTGCAGCCCATCCCCTACTTTGCCCGCGGCTGGGATTGGGATGACGCCCGGCGCACCGTCACCTTCCGGCTCGACTCCACGCTTCGTTGGCACGACGGGCGCCCCACCACGGCCGCCGATGTGGCGTTCACGCTCGACCGCGCTGCCGACTCGGCGCTTGGCTCGCCGCGGCGTGGTGATGTGCGGGTGGTGGAGCAGGTGCGCACCCCCGACCCGTTCACCCTCGAAGTCCGGTTCACGTCACCGCAGTCGAAGCTGCCCGTGGTCTTTGGCGAACTGCCCATTGTCCCGCGCCATCTGCTCGACACGGTGCCCACGGCGCGCTGGCGCGCCCACCCGTTCTCCACAGCCCCGGTGGGGAACGGGCCGTTTCGCTTCGAGTCGCGGCTCGCTGGCCGGCAGTGGCGTTTCGTGCGTAACGAGTCCTTCCCCGCCGCCATGGGGGGGGCGCCGCAACTTCGGCGCCTAGTGGTGGCGGTGGTGGACGAGGCCGCGACCAAGTTCGCGGGGCTCGTGAGCGGCGAGCTCGATCTTGCCGGGGTGTCCCCCACCATGGCACGACTCGTTCGCGAGGATCCGGCGCTGCGGCTCATGTCGCCACCGGTGCTCTTCTCCACGGTGCTCGCGTTCAACACCACCCGTGCGCCGTTCAACGATGCGCGCGTTCGTCGGGCCGTGGCCCTCGGCGTGCAGCGCGAACGGTTGGTCGACGCGGCCGTGGCCGGGTTCGCCACGCCGGCGTACAGTGCCTTGCCGCCAGGCCTTCCCGTCTCGCCGCCATCCGCCCGGTCGGTCAACCATACGCAGGACGCGAGGGCCGCCGACTCGTTGTTCGACGCGGCCGGATGGACTCGGCCGTCGCCGGGTGCCACACGCCGTCGCCAGGGAGTGCCGCTGACCCTCACCCTGCTCACCGTGGGCAGCGGTGACATGGCGGTGGAGCAGCTGCTCCAGGCCGATCTCGCCACGCGCGGCGTGCAGCTCGACGTGCGCGTGATGGAGTTGGCCAGCTTCCTCGCTACCGTGCGGCAGCCAAACAAGCAGTTCGATCTCGTGCTCACGGGCATTCCCGGCGATGTGGCACTGGGGCACCTCTCGGCACTCTTCGATTCGCAGCAGCGTGGCGGGGCCCTCGATTACACCGGATTTCACCGACCTGCGCTCGACCAGGCACTCGCCGTGGCGCGCACGGCCAACGCTGCGGAGGCCCGCGCGGCATGGCACGCCGTCGATACCCTGCTACAGCACGACATGCCCGTGGCCTGGCTGTATCACGCCCGGGGAGTACAGGGACGGTCCGCCCGACTGGAGCACGTCGAGATGGACCTGCGGGGGGAGCTCCTATCGGTAAGTCGTTGGACCCGTCGTCAGGAACCGTGATGCTGCTGCCTTTCACCGTACACGACCGCCGGCGCGAGACCGCACCCGGCACGTCACTGGGGGCACTCGCCGACGCGCTGTCGTCGGAGCTTGACCCATGGCTCGCCACGCCCCTTCCCATTCCGGAGTTCAAGGCGCGTCTCACGCGTGCAGGGGGGCGCTGTCCCGTGCACGGCACTCCCCTCGAATTCGACCCGTGGCAGCCCCACCGCCATCGCTGTGAGCCCTGTGGCACCTGCTACACGGACGCGGTGCATCACGAGTGGTGGGCCATGGGGGCGCAACTCTTCACCGCCGAGCGCGCCGTACACGCCGCCGCCCTTTTTCTGCTGCGCGGACGACCGGCACACCGTGATCTCGCGATCGGCACCCTGCGCGACCTCGCGCAGCGCTATCGGCACTGGCCCAACCGCGACAACGTGCTGGGCCCCACGCGCCCCTTCTTCAGCACGTATCTCGAGTCCATCTGGCTGCTCAATCTGTGTCACGCCCTCGCGTTGCTCGAAGCCGCCGGGGTACACGACTCGCACGATGCGGTACGGGAGCAGCTCCTCGCGCCAAGCAGTGCGCTCATTGCGGGCTACCACGAGGGTCGTTCCAACCGTCAGGTGTGGAACGAAGTGGCGGTGCTTTCCGCGTGGACGCTGCTGGGTGACCGCGCGCGCGTGGAGGCACGGCTCTCCCGCCCCGGGTCGTTGGAGAGCCTCATGCGTCACGGGCTGCTCGCCGACGGCACGTGGTACGAAGGGGAGAACTACCATCAGTTTGCCCATCGCGGACTCTGGTACGGCGTGCAGCTGTTGGCGGCACTTGGTCGGCCGCTCGATCCGGTTCTTGATCAGCGCTATCACGAAGGCTTCGCCACCCCCTTCGCCGGCCTCCTTCCCGACGAAACGCTCCCCTCGCGCCGCGATTCGCAGTACGCCGTCTCCGTGCGTCAGTGGCGTTGGGCCGAGTGGTGCGAACTGGGGCTCGCACATCGGCACGATGAACGACTGGCGGCCGTTCTGCAGCGTCTGTACGACGGTCGCGCGCCGCAGCGGGAGACGGGGCGCGCCCTGTCCACCGCCGACGCCGAGCGCAATCGACCCGCCGCCGCGCTGACGCGGGCCGACTGCAGCTGGCGCGCCCTGCTCATGGCCACGGCCACGCCCACGCCGAACGGTCACTGGACGCCAGGCTCCCTCGTGCAACCTCAGCAGGGGCTCGCCGTGCTGCGCCGCGCAGGCGAACGCGCAGGTGAACGCGCAGGTGAACGCGCAGGCGAACGCGCAGGCGAACGCGAACGTGAACGCGTGTACGTGGCACTGGACGGCGGCGCCAGTGCCGGCGGCCACGGACATCCCGATCGCCTGCACCTCACGCTGCAGTCGAATGCCGCGCGCTGGCTCGACGATCCCGGCACGGGGAGCTATGTCGACCCCACCCTCCACTGGTACCGCAGCACGCTGGCGCATCACGCGCCGCTCGTGAACGGCGCGTCGCAACAGGAGGGGCGCGTGACACTCACCGCGTTCGAAGATCGCGGCGGGGCGGGGTGGGTGCAGAAACGCGCGGAGGAGCTGGCGCCGGGGGTGCAGGCGACACGCACCGTCGTGGTGTGCGATGGCTACCTCGTGGATCTGCTCGAGTGGACGGCCGCGGAACCCGTCACGCTCACGTTGCCCGTGGCAGCGGGCGACGCCACGAACATTGCCACCTGGCGCGCCGCCGCACGTGCGGGCGCGGGCGGCACCGAAGACGGCTACGACTTCCTGCGGCAGATCGAGGCCGCGGCGAACGCACCCAGTACGATCACCGTGGCGCCGCAAGCGGCGGGAGACGCTCACCGTGCCGCGGCGCAGGCCGGCGTGACGGCCGTGTACGCCACCTCCGGCGAGCCTTGCTGGTGGCGCGCACTGGCCCCCGGGGCTCCCGGCCGCTCGTCGCACCGACGCCTGTTCGTCGATCTGCACGGCACGGCCGGGCGCATCGTGGGCGTGTGGTCCTGGGTACCCATCGCGCAGGTCACGCTCGCCCCCACCGGACCCGTGTACGCGACGGTCACCACGCCCGATGGGACTGTGGCCACGCACGAATCGGCCGCGCACGGGTGGCACATCGGCCTCGTGGCGCGGCATGCACGCAGCAGCATCGATCTCGAGCGCCTGCCGGTCGACACTCGTGCCGGCGACGCCCGCGACACGCACGACGAGCTGTCACGCCACGCGGCGGCACCGCATGCGGCGTCTGCGCTACGGGCGCCCCTCGGCGCCACCGTCGACCACGTCGTTTCTGAAGGCCCGCCCATGAGGCTGGGGGAGGCGCACTACACGCCCACGGAGGAACCCTGGGGCGGTGACAACAGGCCGACCGCCGAGATCAGAGTGGGCGTGACCCGCGACCTGCTGGTCGTACACCTGCAGGTCCACACGGGGCATCCGCCCGTCGTTCCGGAGGGGGGCACAGCCACCCGCATGCCAGACAACTTGCTCGACAACGAACGCGCCGACGTGAACGCCGACGGTGTGCAGGTCTATGTGGGCATGGCCGGCGACCCCCCCGGCCGCTGGCGTGCCGGCGTGCTCGTCGTGCCGCTGCAGGGCCATGAGGGTGCCACCGTACGACTTACGTCGCTGGTGCCCGGCGGGCCGGTGCCGCAGGCACGTGCCATCGCGCTCGCCACTGGCTGGGAGCTGACGATGCAATGGCCCCGCGCGCTGCTCCCCGCGCTCGAAAGCGGAACGGTCACCTTCGACGTGGTGGTGAACGAGCGGCCGCCGAATCGGGAACGCCGCCGCGGACAACTGGTGCTCAGCGGGGGCGGCGGTTTCGGCTATCTGCGTGGCGACCGGCATGTACCGGCGCATCCCCTGTGGCTGCAGCTGGACTGAGCGTACGACGCGTGGCCGTAGGGGCGCTATCTTCCGCTCATGGCTGAATCGATCCTCGACAACATCGCGGTCGTCCTCTACGAATCGCAGGATTCCATCAACATCGGCGGCGTCGTGCGCTCGATGAAGAACATGGGCGTGTCCGACCTGCGCCTCATTCGCCCCTGCGCCTACGATCCCAATCGCATCGAGCAGGTGGCCCACGACACGCGCGACATCGTGGAGCGCATCCGGCACTTCGACACCATCGATGGGGCGCTGGACGACTGCGTGTATGTGGTGGGCTTCTCCGGGCGGCGGCAGGCGGCCCGCTGGGCGCGGCACACCCCGCGGTCGGCCGCCGTCGATCTGCTCGAACACGCGCAGGTCGGCAAGGTGGCCATCATGCTCGGCCGCGAGGACCACGGACTCCCCAACGAAGCACTCGATCGCGCGCACGCCATTTGCACCATCCCCACCACCGAGCACTTCTCCCTCAACGTGGCGCAGGCGTGCCTGTTGGGGCTGTACGAATTGCATCTGCTGGCCGGCGATGCCACCAAGAAGCTGCCGGCGCCGCGACATGCCACGGGGGCGCCGGACAAGGCGCAACTCGAGCGCACCTTTGCCGACATGGAAGCGGCGCTCAACGCCATCGCCTACTTCAAGACGCGCAACGAGGAACTCATCATGCGCGCCTTCCGCTCGCTCGTCTTCCGCGCCAGCCCCGACGCGCGCGAACTGCTCATGCTGCGCACGGCCAGCATCGAGGTGCTGCGCACGATCGAACGGGAAGTGCGCCTGTCGGTCTCAGCCGCGCTGGTCGCACAGGGCGTGCCCGACGCCGAGGCGCTCGAGGCGGGCAGGGCAGCCGGTGCCGCCGCCATCGCCGCGCGCGGTGAAGCCTCATTGGCCGCGGCGCCCGCCGACGCATGACCGACCACGCGCGCTCCCTGCCGTCGCCCGATGACGCGTGGCGTGCGCGTGCCGCGGCGGTCATCCCGGGGGGCAGTTCCACGGGGAGCAAGCGCCCCGACGCGCTGTACGGCGCCTTCGCCGCCGATGCCGTCGTGCCGTCGCACTACGATCGCGCCGCCGGCTGCCGGGTGTGGGCAACCGACGGGCGCGAGTTCGTGGACTGTGGCATGGCGCTGGGCGCCGTGGGCATCGGCTACGCCGATCCCGCCATCACGGCTGCCGTCCAGGCGGCCGCAGTTGCCGGCCCGGTATCGTCGCTGCCGCACCGGCTGGAGGTGGAAGTGGCCGAAGCGCTGGTGCAGGTCATCCCCTGCGCCGAGCGCGTACGGTTTCTGCGCACCGGCGCCGAGGCCACGAATGCCGCCGTTCGGCTGGCCCGCACACTGACCGGGCGCGAACGCATCGTCGCGTGCGGCTATTTCGGCTGGCTCGACTGGAACAGCGACGCTCTCGGCGTACCGGCCGCCACGCGCGATCGCGTCAGCTGGGTCCCCTTCGGCGACAGCGAGGCGCTTGCCGCGGCGGTGCAGGGGGGGGACGCGCCTGCCGCCATCGTGATCGAGCCGCTCGTGCACGACATTGCCCCCCGCGACTGGCTGGCCACGGCGCGACAGCTGGCCAGCGCAGTGGGCGCGTTGCTCATCTTCGACGAAGTGAAGACCGCGTTCCGCGTGCGCACGGGTGGCGTGCAGGCGCTGCTTGGCGTCACCCCGGATCTCACCGTTATCGGCAAGGCCCTCGCCAACGGCTACCCGCTGTCGGCCGTGGTGGGGCGCGCCGACGCCATGGATGCGGCGCAGCGCACGTGGATCTCCTCCACCGCAGCCGCGGAAGCTACCGGCCTCGCTGCCGCCCACGCCGTGCTCGCGTGGCATACGCAGCACGATGTCTGCGCGCGCATGGACGCGGCGGGATGTGCGCTGCGCGACATCATCGGTGCGGCGCTGCACGCCGAGCCGTGGACCGGCGTGCGCGCCGAGGGGCCGAATGTCATGTGGCGGCTCGTGTCCGCCGAACCGGTACAGCTCGACGCCCTCGTGGCGGCGGCTGCCCGGCATGGCGTGCTGCTCAAACGTGGCGCCTACCAGTTCGGTGCCGTGGCGCACGACGAGCGCGCGCTCGACGCCGTGCGCCGCGCCATGCCCGCCCTGCTCGAGTCGCTCCACGCGACGACCCAACGCCCGTAGGATCCGTCGATCATCCCCACGCTCCCGACCATGTCTGCCACGCTGCCACTCGGCGGGTCTGACCCGCTCATCGATCCGCACGCGCACTTTCACACGCCGTGGACCAACCGCGCCGACTGGGCCCGCTACAACGCGTCGCGGCTCGACATGGGGGAGCGCATCGGCATTAGGTGCCACGTGGCCTCCATCCTCGGCTCCTGGGGACATACGTCACCCACGTATTTCTCGTCGCCCGACGATCAGACGCGTGCCAACGACTTCATGTTCGACCTGGCGGAGCAAGAGGCACCGCGCGTCAAGGCGTTCGTGGCGGTCAACCCCAACTTCACGGTACATGCGCTGGCCGAGATCGGTCGCGGCATGGCGCGCGGCGCGGTGGGCATCAAGCTCGCCGCGGGGCGTCGCACCACCGATTTCGCGCGGCTCGACGACATCGCGGCCGCGGCGGCCCACCACGGCGTGCCGGTGCTGCAGCACATCTGGCAGCATCGGCGCCGCGAATGGCCCAATCAGGAAGCCAGCGACGGCGTGGAGCTCGCGCAACTCGCGGCGCGGCATCCACACACCACGTTTCTGCTGGCGCACATCGGCGGCGGCGGTGATTGGGCCCACACCAATCCGGCCGTTCTGGAGCTCCCCAACATCGTCATGGATCTGTCAGGGAGTGGTGTTGACCGCGGCATGATCGACGAGGCGCTGCGGTGGGTGGGCGCGCAGCGGCTGCTCTGGGCCTGCGACCTGACCCTGTGCACGGGGCTCACCAAGCTGCGGGCGCTGGCGCACACCGGGGCCTCGGCCGAGGAGATCGCCGACATGCGGTGGCGCAACGCCGTGCGCATTTTCCCGCCGGGCACCTTCGACGCCGCCCTCGCGCGCCCGCTGGCCGTTCCCGCACCGGAGGCCGCATGACCGCCCCGCATGATCCGTCCACCGGCCGCATCGACGTGACGGCGTGGATTGGCGCGTATCCGTTCCGTGACATTGCGCACCCCGATCCCGAGGTGCTCGTGCGGGTCCTCGCCCGTGAGGGATTCAGCGGGGCCTGGGTGGGGCACCTGCCGGGCGCGTTCCACCGGGACCCGGTGCCCAGTAACCGCGCGCTGTATGCAGCGCTGGCGCCGCATCGGAGGATTCTGCACCCGGCGCCCATCGTGCGCCCCGACTGGCCACGCTGGGAGGAGATGCTGCGGACCGCGGTCAACGAGGGGGCACCGGCGGTGCGGGCGTATCCCATGCAATGGGGGTACGGGCCCGGTCATCCGGCCATGACGGAGCTGGCGCTGGCGTGCGGCGAGGCCGGTGTGGCCCTGCACCTCACGGTACGGTTCGAGGACCTCCGGCAGCGCCACCACCTCGACGGCGCCGGCGATCTCTCGGCGGCCCACGTCCGGCCAATCGCGCGCGCTGCCGGGTCCCGGGCGCATGTCGTGGTGGCCGGCGCCAGCCGGGAGCTGATCGAGGAGGTGCACTGGGGGCTCACGCCGGAGGAGCAGGCGCGCGTGTGGTACGACTGGCACTGGATCTGGGGGCCCCCGGAGGAGCATTTCGCCCATCTGGTGCGCACGATCGGGGCGGCGCGGCTGGCCTGGAGCTCCTGGTGGCCGCTGCGGCTGAGCCAGCAATCGCAGGCGCTGGTGGAGCTGCTGCCGGCCGACGTGGCGGTGCTCCCGGTTCCCGACGGCGAGGGCGGCCCCTTCGCCCACGGCGGGGGCATCGGCGGGACACGCACGTATTGAAAGTTTGCCTGCAAACACATTGAGAATTTCACGGGAACCGATTGCGGTCTCGTCCGTTCTCCTCCGGGCGCGCGGGTGATCGGCAGACGTGGAGAGGTAGTACTGCAAGGGTGCGCGTGAAGCGGCGTGACGCACTTGCGTACAAATACGGGTCCGGTCATACTTCGCGCTTGCAAAAAATTTGGTGACACCGACTTACACGGTTGGAGCCGGTTCGATCCTTCTGGACCGAACCACTCGGACCGGGTAGTCCTCGGATGGCATGACCGGACGTGCGCCCTGCACCGCGGCAGGGGGACGATCCGTGTCGTGCATGTCGTGTGTCGACCATCACCTACGCCTAACGGCATTCTCTACCGGCACACGAGATGACGGTCAAGAAGAAGTGGACGGTGATCCCCGGGTTCCTTGCGCTCGCCGCGGCAGCTACGCTGCTCTCGGCGTACAGCGGCGCGTCGTCGTCGCAGGGCAAGATCGTCGAGCAGCCCGTCAAGTTCGTCCACGCACCACACGTGCAGAAGGCGGGCATGAACTGCCTCTATTGTCATAGCGCCGCCAACAAGGCGCCCGATCCGGGGAACGCGTCGGTTGCGACCTGCATGGGCTGCCACACGTTGGTGAAGCCCCAGTCGGCCGAGATCAAGAAGATCGCGGCCTACTACCAGAAGGGGCAGCCGATCCCGTGGAACCGCGTGCACAAGGTGCCGGACTACGTCCAGTTCCCGCACATGCGCCACGTGAATGCCGGTGTCACCTGTCAGACCTGCCACGGGCAGATCCAGAATCAGGGGGCGCAGGGCCCGGACACCAATTACGTGCCCGTGCAGCAGGTGAACTCGCTCAACATGGGCTGGTGCATCAATTGCCACGTGCAGGGCTACAAGCCTGCCGAGGGTGCGCGACTGGCTGGCCAGCAGGTCACCCCGGAGCTGGAAGCGATGCCCGCGAAGAAGGCGCGCTACGATTGCGCCGTCTGCCACTACTGATCATCGACCCTCGACCACGATGAGCACAGAAGCGGGGACCGGCGTCAAGCGCCGCGAGTTCCTCAAGATCCTGGGCGCCACGAGCGCCACGACGGCGGTGGTGGGTTGCTCCTCCGAGAAGGTGGGCAAGCTCATTCCGTACGTTGCCTCGCCGGACAACACCGTGCCGGGCGTGTCGCAGTACTACGCGACGACGTGCCGTGAGTGTGCGGCTGCGTGCGGTGTCCTGGCCGAAGTCCGCGACGGCCGTCCCATCAAGCTCGAGGGCAACCCCGAGCATCCCATGAACCGGGGCGCCATCTGCGCCACCGGTCTGTCGGCGGTGCAGGGGCTCTACAACCCCGATCGCTACCGGTCGCCCATGGTGCGCGAGGGCAACGCCCTCAAGCCCACCACGTGGGACAAGGCCTTCGAGCTCCTGGCCCAGAAGCTGGGTGAGGTCAAGTCGAAGGGGCAGGCCGGCAACGTCGTGTTCATCAACCAGCACGAGTCGGGCACCTTCCCGGGCTTCCTCGATCAGTGGCTGTCGGCGAACGGCATGCCGGCGCACCTGAGCGTGGACAGCACCGCGCCGGTCGCGACCATCGCCGCCAATCAGAAGGCCTACGGTGCGGCGTGGCCGCAGCTCGACTTCAGCGCGGCCAAGCTGGTGGTGTCCTTCGGCGCCGACTTCCTCGATGGGTGGGGACACAGCGTGCCGCAGCAGCTCGACTGGGCCGATGCGCGTGCCAAGCTCACCGACGCACCGCGTCTGGTGTACGTCGGTGCTCGCCGTTCGCTGACCGGCCTCAACGCCGACCAGTGGATTCCGGCCAAGCCCGGCAGCGAGATGGCGCTCTGCGCCGCGCTCACGGGAGCGGGTACGGCACAGGCGGCGTCGGACGCGTCCGGCGTGCCGGTGGCGACCATCGAAGCCCTGGCCAAGGCCATCGCCGATGCCGGCAACGGCGTCATGGCGATCTGCGGTGTCACCGGCGGTGACGCGGTCGAGTGCGCCACCATGGTGGCCGACATCAACAAGAAAGCGGGCTCGGTCGGGACGACCATCAAGCCCGCCAGCGCGCATGCCGGCTACGCGGGGCTCGCCTCGTATGCCGATCTGGCGAGCGCGGTGCGCAACATGGACGCCGGCACGGTGCCGCTGGCTTTCGTGCGCGGTGCCAACCCGGCGCACACCATGCCCAAGTCGGCGGGCTTTGCGGCGGCCTTCGCCAAGGTCGGCTTCAAGGTCTCCTTCTCGGCCATGCCCGACGAAACGGCGCAGCTGGCCGATCTCATCCTCCCCGACAACCACTGGCTCGAAAGCTGGGGCGATGCGGCCGGGGCGAATGGGCAGCTTGGTCTGCAGCAGCCCACGCTCGAGCCGGTGTTCGACACGCGCAGCACCAGCGACGTGCTCATCACCCTCGCCAAGCGCGACCAGGCGCTCGCCGCGCGCTACAACGTGGCCGATTACCGCGCCTGGTACATCAGCAAGTTCCCCGGTGGCGGGTCGGCGTTCACCACGGCGCTGACCAAGGCGCAGGTGAGCAGCGGGCCGCTCGTGCCCACGACCGGCCGCACGCTGTCGGCCACCGCCATGCCGGCCGCGGCCGGCAACGGTGACTTCTTCGTGCACGTGTTCCCGTCGCCCACGCTGGGTGACGGTGCCGGCGCGAACAAGCCGTGGCTGCAGGAGCTCCCTGATCCGGTCTCCAAGATCGCCTGGCAGTCGTGGGTCGAGGTGCACCCGTCCACGGCCAAGAAGCTTGGCATCAAGGAAGGCACACACCTCACCATCGAAACGTCCGCCGGCAAGGTCACGGCCCCGGCGTACATCTACATGGGCGTGCGCCCCGACACCGTCGCCGTCGCGCTTGGTCAGGGCCACACCGCCTACGGACGCTTCGCGCAGAACATCGGCGTGAATGCGTACGACCTCGTGCCGGCTGGCTGGGACGCCGCCGGCGGTCTCGCCCTCGGCAGCCTCAAGGGCAAGGTCACCGTCACCGCGGACAATTCGCCACTCGTCACGACCGAAGGCTCCGCGCGCCAGCATGGCCGCGGCATCGGTCAGGCGCTGCCGGTCGGGGTGCTGCTCGGAACGGAACAGGAAGTCGAGAAGCACCACCACGAAATCCCGGGGCTGCCGTCACACGACTTCAAGTCGGGGCTCAAGGCGCCGGTGGCGGCCGATGCGCAGGGTGAGTTCGCCAACCCCGAGGCGGGGGCAACGGGCATGTACGACCCGCAGCATTCGAGCAAGATGGAGAAGCGCCGCTGGGCGATGACCATCGACCTCGCGCGCTGCACGGGGTGCTCGGCGTGCGTCACGGCCTGCTACAGCGAGAACAACATTCCCACGGTGGGCGCCCCCTACCAGGGTCGCGCGCTCAGCCCCACCAACTGGGACGAGCGTCCGGGCGCCAACATCATCAAGGGGCGCGAGATGGCGTGGATTCGCCTCGAGCGCTACTACGAGGGCAACGACAATACGGAGAACGAGTTCTCTCCGGATTTCGACACGCGCTTCGTGCCCATGATGTGCCAGCATTGCGGCAACGCGCCGTGCGAGCCGGTGTGCCCCGTGTACGCCACGTACCACTCGCCCGACGGCCTCAACGTGCAGGTGTACAACCGCTGCGTCGGCACGCGCTACTGCAGCAACAACTGCCCGTACAAGGTCCGCTACTTCAACTGGTTCGGCTACGGCGAGCCGGAGCGTCGTCAGTACGCCTGGCCGGAGCCCATGCACTGGTCGCTCAACCCCGACGTCACCGTGCGTGGCAAGGGTGTCATGGAGAAGTGCACGTTCTGCGTGCAGCGTATCCGTGAGGCCGAGCACCGCGCCAAGGCGGAAGGGCGCGAGGTGAATGGCGACGAATTCACCACGGCCTGCGCGCAGGCCTGCCCGTCGCGCGCCATCATCTTCGGTGACGCGGCCGACGAAAACTGGACCGTTTCGAAGCTCGCCTACGACCGTCGTGCCTACCACGTGTTCGAGGAACTGAACACGTACACCGCCGTGGTCTATCTCAAGAAGGTCAACTATCCGGCGCCGGCCGCACCGGCGAAGGCCTGAGGAGCGCGATAATGGCATCCGTCGCACATCCGGTGCGAGAGGGCATTCGTGGGCCGAACATTGCTTCGGCCGACGTCCAGCTCCCCGCAGTCCGTGATTACGAACAGGTCGATCGCGATATCATCGCGACACTTGGGTTCACCAAGAAGTGGTTCATCGGCCTGGCCCTCGCCATCCTGGCCATGCTCTGCGGCGCCTCCGCGTGGATCTACCAGATCTACTGGGGGCTCGGGCAGGCCGGTTACGAACCGCCGGTGATGTGGGGCAACTACATCATCACATTCGTTTTCTGGGTCGGTATCGGTCACGCCGGGACGCTCATCTCGGCCATTCTGTACCTCTTCCGCGCCGGCTTCCGCACGTCGATCTATCGCGCCGCCGAAGCGATGACGGTGTTCGCGGTTATGACCGCCGGGCTCTTCCCGATCATTCACATCGGGCGTCCGTGGAAGTTCTTCTGGCTGATTCCGTATCCGAACTGGCGCCTGCTGTTCCCGAACTTCAAGTCGCCGCTGGTGTGGGACGTCTTCGCCATCTCGACGTACCTCACCATCTCGACCACGTTCCTCTTCATCGGCTTGATCCCCGACTTCGCGGTGCTCCGCGACAAGGAGACCAACCCGACGCGCAAGCGGATCTACAGCATCCTCTCGCTCGGCTGGCGGAACAGCGACCGTGAGTGGCGCCACTTCGCGAAGGCGTACCTGTTCCTCGCCGCCTTCTCGACGCCGCTCGTGCTCTCGGTGCACTCGGTCGTTTCCTTCGACTTTGCCATGGCGCTCACGCCGGGCTGGCACGCGTCCATCTTCCCGCCGTACTTCGTCGCCGGTGCCATCTTCTCCGGCTTCGCGATGGTGTGGACGATCGCCATCCCCATGCGCAAGTGGTTCAAGCTCGAGCACTACATCACGCTCAACCACCTCGATGCGACCGCCAAGGTCGTGCTCTTCACCTCCATGGTGGTCGGGTGCGCGTACCTCATCGAGTTCTTCATCGCCTGGTACAGCAGCGTGCGTCCGGAGCAGGAGTTCTTCTGGAACCGTGTCTTCGGGCAGTGGTGGTGGGCCGCGTGGATCATGCTCCTCTGCAACATGGCGCTGCCCATGTCGCTCTGGTCGCAGAAGCTCCGCCGCAACCCCGCATGGCTGTTCATCCTGTCGCTGTTCATCAACCTCGGCATGTGGTTCGAGCGCTTCGTCATCGTGGTGCCGTCGCTCTCCCACGAGTTCGAGCCCTGGCAGTGGGGTAGCTACACCCCCAGCTGGGTCGACATGGCCTTCCTCGTCGGTTCATTCGGCTGGTTCTTCATGTGGTTCCTGCTGTTCGTCAAGCAGATGCCCGTGATGGCCATCATGGAACTCAAGGAAATCGTGACGCCGCGCTTCAAGAAGGCGCACGGCCACGGAGGGCATCACTGATGCAGGGCGTGCTTGGGGTTTTCCATCACCTCGATACGACCGTCACGGCGATCGAGGAACTCAAGAAGAAGAAGCTGGGCGATGTCACCGTGTACTCGCCCACGATCCGCCATGAACTCGATGAGGCGATCGCCGGCCCGAACAGCGTCGTCCGTCGGTTTACCCTCATCGGTGGTCTGCTGGGCGTCAGCTTCGGCTACTGGGTCGCGATCTGGTCCAGCAACTACTGGCCGCTCGTCACCGGCGGCAAGGCCATTGCGTCGTGGATCCCGTACACCATCATCGGCTTCGAAGTCATGGTGCTCGTGGGCGCCCTGTCCACCGTCGCCGGCATGTTCATCAACTCGCGTGTCCCTCGCCTGACCACCACGGTCGGCTACGATGACCGCTTCTCCTCCGGACACTTCGGCGTCTTTATCGCGTGTGACGCGGCGAAGGCGACGCAGGCCGAAGAGCTCCTGCGTCATGCCGGGGCCGAGGAGGTGCGCCGTGAAGCCTGAGCTTTCCAACCAGATGCCGTCAGTCGTGTCGCGTGCGTTGCGCGCCTCCGTGGCCATCATGCTCCCCGTAGCGTTCGGGGCCTGCTCGTGGTTCACCGACTTCAAGAACCAGCCGCGCATCGAGCCGTGGGAGCCGTTCTCCCAGAATGAGGCCGACTCGCTCACGCCGCCGCGCGGGCAGCCGCAGTACTCGGTGCCGGTGCAGGGCACGCAGGTCGCGGCCTGGCAGATCGGCTACCAGCCGCTGCCGCAGGTGATCGACAGCTTCACGCCCATTCCGAACCCGACGCCGGTGTCCGAGGCCTCGCTCGAGAACGGCAAGAAGAACTACCAGATCAACTGCGCGGTGTGCCACGGCGCGGCCGGCGACGGCAACGGGGGCCTCAAGAAGGTCAATCCGGCCTACGGCTTCAGCCCCAGCCTGCTCACCGAGTCGGCTCGGGGTCGCTCCGACGGCTACATGTACGGCATGCTGCGCAACGGTCGCGGCATCATGCCCAGCTACAACCGTATCGAAGAGAACGACCGCTGGGACGTCGTGAACTACGTGCGGGCACTGCAGAAGGGCGGCGCGGACACCACGCTCCACGGCTACCCCGGGCAGAACGGCACCACCGTGCCGGGGCCGTCGCTCACGGCGCCCACGCGTCCGTCGCCGTTCGCCAAGCCCACGCAGCAGCCCACCGTCGGGTCGCCGAACATCAACTCGGCCACCTTCAAGGGCAACAACGAGAACGACACCATGCGCAAGCTGCACCTCGGCCCGCCGTCGGCCGCTGGTGAGGGCAAGGAGAAGCACGAGTGAGCCAGCACTATCACTACCCGTCGCGCGAGGAATTCGCGCGGCGCCTCTCCGCCAAGTCGGTTCCGGGCGGCCTCAAGACGGCGGCGCTCATCGCTGCGGTCGTCGGCATCGGCGTCTTCGTCATGGGGCTCTTCACCAACCCCGACCGCGCCTGGCAGGCGCTCCAGTACAACTGGACGTACTTCGCCGCCATCTCCACCGCCGGCGTCGCGTTCGCGGCCGTGCAGCGCATCGTCACCGCGCGGTGGTCGCGTCCCATCGTGCGATTCGCCGAGGGCTTCTACGCCTTCGTCCCCATCGCCTTCGTCATCCTCATCGCCATCCTGTTCTTCAGCGGCGACCACATCTTCACGTTCCGCGGCCGCGAAGCCGCCCCAACGGAAGAGAAGGCCGCGTACCTGAGCAATGGGTGGTTCATCATCCGCGGGCTCTTCTTCTTCGGCGCCATCACGGTGCTGCAGGGGTTGTTCGTCTGGAACTCGGTCAAGATGGATGTGGCCGTGCTCCCCGAATACGGCGCCAAGTGGGCGGCGGGGCTGCGCGCGAAGATGCGTGCGGGCTGGAGCGGCGACGAGCGTCGGGAGCTGCACACGCAGCACTCGCTCATGGGCAAGCTCGGTGTGGCCGTGCCCATGGCGTTCGTGATCGGCTGGTGCTTCATGGCGTGGGACTACTCCATGACCATCTCGCTGCACTTCCAGCAGACCATGTACGCGTGGATCGTGTTCATGACCGGCTGGGTCAACATGGTCATGCTGTTGTCGCTCCTGACCATGTGGTGGCGCAACCACCTGGACATGAAGGACATCGCCACCATGGACCACCTGTGGGATCTGGGTAAGCTCTGCTTCGCCTTCACGGCGTTCGTGGGCTACATCAGCTTCTCGCAGTACCTGGTGATCTGGTACGGCAACATGCCCGAAGAGACCCACTTCTACCGCCTGCGCCTGTCGGGCGTCTGGAAGCCGGTCACCCAGCTCATCCCCATCTTCGGCTTCGTGCTCCCCTTCTTCGGGCTCATCTCGAAGGCCGCCAAGATGTACCTGCCCACGTTCGTGCTTTTCGCCGTGTGCAGCCTCATCGGGGTGTATCTCCACCGCTACATCGAGATCTATCCCAGCATCTACGGCGAGGCCACGAGCCTGCCGTTCGGTCTCCAGGAGATCGGCACCACCATCGGCTTCCTCGGACTCTGGGCATTCAGCTACTTCAGCTTCATGGATGCCTTCCCCGTCATGCGCGTGTTCATGATGACCACGCCGTTCAAGGACGAGGTGCAGGTGCCAGTTGATGCGAAGACCATGGAGCCGCTGCCGGCGCACGAGTAAGCGCCAGCACACGGACCAAGAAACGCGGGCGGCATTCCTCAGGGGATGCCGCCCGCGTTCGCATTTCGGTTCAGCCCCGGCTCGACGTCAAGTCGCGGCGCTCGCCTCCAGCGCCGCCACCCGATGCAGCACCGGCACCACGCTGTCGGGATTGAGTGAAATGGAGTCGATGCCCGCGCGCACCAGAAACTCGGCGAACTCCGGGTAGTCACTCGGCGCTTGCCCGCAGATGCCCACCTTGCACCCCACGGCATGGGCGTCGGCGATGAGCCGCTCGATGGAGCGGAGCACGGCCGGGTTTCGCTCGTCGAACAGTGAGGCCAGCAGGGCGTTATCACGGTCCACACCCAGGGTCAGCTGCGTGAGATCGTTGCTCCCAATGGAGAAGCCGTCGAAGCGTGCGCCAAACTCCCGCGCCAGCAGCACATTGCTGGGGATCTCCGCCATCACGTACACCTCGAGCCCAGCCTCGCCCCGCACGAGCCCGTGCCGCTGCATCTCCGCCAGGACCTTGTCGGCTTCTTCCAGCGTACGGCAGAAGGGAATCATGACGACCACGTTGCGCAGTCCCATCGTTTCGCGCACGCGCCGGATGGCGCGGCACTCCAGACCGAAGCCTTCGCGGTAGCGATCGTCGTAGTAGCGCGAGGCACCACGAAACCCGATCATGGGGTTCTCCTCGTGTGGCTCGAACGCGCGACCACCAAGCAATCCGGCATACTCGTTCGTCTTGAAGTCGCTGAAGCGCACGATCACTTGCTCCGGCCACTGCGACGCGGCGATCTGCCCAATGCCCGCCGCCATGCGGTCCACGAAGAACGCGGCCGGCGAGTCGTGCCCCTGCGTGAGTGCCAGGAGCTGCGCCCGCTCGTCGTTGGAGAGCTGTTCCGGGTGGAGCAGCGCCATGGGATGCGCCTTGGCCATGTGCTCGATCACAAACTCGATGCGCGCCAGACCAATGCCGCGCACCGGCAGGCGCCACCAGCGCATGGCCATGGCCGGATCGGCCACGTTCAGCATGATGGCCGTACGTGTCTGGGGCATGGCCTCCAGATCAAGCGTGTCCTCCCGGTACGCCAGCGCGCCCTCGTACACCGTCCCCGTTTGCCCTTCCGCGCAGCTGACCGTGACCGTTCGGTCGTTCAGCACGGCCGTTGCACCGGTCGCGCCCACGATGGCCGCGATGCCCAGCTCCCGGCTCACAATGGCGGCGTGGCTGGTACGGCCTCCGCTGTCGGTCACGATGGCAGAGGCGCGCTTCATGACCGGCACCCAGTCGGGGTCGGTCTGCCTGGCCACGAGCACCGCCCCCTCCTCGAAGCGGTGGGCTTCGTGCATCCCGCTCAGCACAATCGCCCGCCCCGTGGCAATGCGGCTGCCCACGGCAACACCAGTCACCAGCACCGGTCCGGTCCCTTCGAGCGTGAACGTACTGACGTTGGAGGTCTGCTCACGGGAGCGTACCGTCTCCGGGCGGGCTTGCACGATGTACAGCGCGCCGTCGAGACCGTCCTTGGCCCACTCCACATCCATGGGACAGCCGTAGTGCGCCTCAATGCGCGTGCACCAGCGGGCGATCTGCAGCACCTCCTGGTCGGACAGACAGCGCGTGGCACGCTCGGCCCCCGTGGTGTCCACGTTGACCGGTGCCCCATCGGCCGCCAACACCATCTTCAGCTGTTTGAGCCCCGTGGTGGCATCCAGGATGGGAGCGAGCGATGGATCGGCAAGCAGCGGCTTGAAGACACGCCATTCATCGGGATTCACCACGCCCTTCACCACGTTCTCACCAAGTCCCCAGGCACCGGTGAGAATGACCAGTGATCGGAAGCCCGATTCCGTGTCGAGCGTGAAGGCCACCCCCGAGGCGCCCACATCGCTGCGCACCATCTGCTGCACGCCCACCGACAGCGCCAGTCCGTCGGCCGCAATACCATGATGCGCGCGATAGGCAATCGCGCGGTCGGTGTAGAGCGAGGCGAAGCACCGGGGAATGGCTGCCAGGAGTGACGCCTCACCCACCACGTTCAGAAAGGACTCCTGTTGCCCGGCAAAGCTGGCGTCGGGCAGGTCTTCCGCCGTGGCCGAGCTGCGCACGGCGACTGGCGGGTCCGGTTTGCCCGCGCGTTCGGCGAGCTGCGCATAGCGTGCCTGCACCTCGGCGATAACTGCGTCGGGGAGCGGCGCCGCCAGCATGGCGCCGCGAATGGCCGTCCCTACCTCGGGCAGCGGCGTGCCGGAGCGCAGGCGTGCCAACTCGTGCGCGATGATGGCCGCAAGACCGTTTCGCTCCAGAAACAGCCGGTATGCCGCCGTCGTGAGCGCGAACCCGTCGGGCACCGCAATGCCGAGCGACACGAGGTGTCGTCGCATCTCCCCCAGCGATGCATTCTTGCCGCCCACCGCAGAGACGTTGGCGCGCGAGAAGTCGTCGAACCAGCCAGCAAGCGGGGTGGTCACACGGCCATCCATCCACCATCGGCCGTCACCACGGCGCCGTTGATGAAGCGCGCCGCATCGCTCGCGAGGAACAGCGCCAGTTCGGCAATGTCGCTCGACTCGAGCCAGGCCGGGATGAGCGTGGCGAACTGTCCGGCACGCGCGGCGCCCACCGGGTCGAGGCGGTCGGCGGGCATGCTTTCGGCGATATTCGTTTTCGTGGCTCCCGGGCAGATCGCATTGCACCGGATGCCGCGCTGCGCGTACATCCACGCCGTGCTGCGCGTGAGGCCAAGCAGGGCGTGCTTGGACGTGGTATAGGCGGCCCCGGCCGCGCCGCCGCTCAGCGAGGCGATGCTGGCCACGTTGAGGATGGCGCCGTGTCCCTGGCCCAGCATGGCCCGCACGGCCATCCGGCTGGTGTACATGGGGCCATCCACGTTCACCCGCATGACGCGGTGCCACACGTCGTCGGTGAGTTCGCCCACGCCGGCCATGTAGTCCATGATGCCGGCATTGTTGACCAGCACATCGACGCGGCCGTGACGGTCGAGTGCGCCCTGCACGAGTGCCTCCGCGTCGGTGCGCTCCCCAATGTCGCCGACCATGGTGTGTATACCTCGACCGGCGGCCTCGACCACGGCCGCCAAATCATCGAGGCGAGCGGCGTGCACATCGCCTGCCACCACGAGCGCGCCTTCACGCGCAAACAGTTCTGCCGTGGCACGGCCAATACCTGAGGCTGCGCCGGTGATGATGATGACCTTGCCGTCCAAACGCATGGCTGCTCCCGAGGCTGGTGGATCCAGCCATGGTGTGTCCCGGAGGTGCGGCGCGCCATCAGGGAGTCCCTGTCGGTCGATCGGGGGGCGCCCCCCTGTACTCGGGCGTCGGGCGCCGATAGAATACGAGGCTGTTCGGGGGCGTTAGCTCAGCTGGGAGAGCGCGCGCTTTGCAAGCGTGAGGTCATCGGTTCGATCCCGATACGCTCCACTCCGTCATTCACGAAGGGCCGCCACCTGCTCAGGTCGCGGCCCTTCGTGCGCTTGGGGGGTGCGTTCTCACCTCACCGCAGCACCACCTGCCGCACCGTGAGATCGTCAATCCGGTCCACGTCCACGGCGACCCCGAGCCCCGGCGTGTCCCACGGCACGGTCACCATGCCGTCGGCGCTCATGGTCCACTCCGGCGTGACGATGTCGCGCGCCCAGTAGCGTGCGCTGGGCGACAGGTCCCCCGGCTTGGTGAACCCCGGCAGCGACGCCAGCGCTACGTTGCACGCGCGCCCAATGCCGCTCTCGAGCATCCCGCCGCACCACACCGGGATCCCCGCACTCACGCAATAGTCGTGAATGGCCAGCGAACTGGTGAAGCCACCCACCCGCCCCGGCTTGATGTTGATGATGCGTCCCGAGTCGAGCGCGACCATGTCGCGTGCACGGTCCACCGACGTGATCGACTCGTCGAGACACAGCGGCGTGCGCAGCTGCCGCTGCAACGACGCGTGCTGCACGATGTCATCCCACGCCAGCGGCTGCTCGATCATCATGAGGTCGAGATCGTCGAGCTGCGCCAGCAGGTCGGCGTCCGACAGCTGATACGCATTGTTCGCGTCGGCCATGAGCGGGGCGTCGGGGCCGAGCGCCTCGCGTACGGCGCGCACGTACGCCACATCCTGACCGGGGGCGATCTTGATCTTTACCTTGCGGTAGCCCTCCGCGATCGCGGCGCGCGCCTTCTCCACCAGCGCCTCGGGCGACGACTGTATGCCCAGCGAAATTCCGGTGGCGATCTCCCGTCGTGTGCCCCCCAGCAGCTGCGCCAGCGGCACCCCCTGACGCGTGGCTTCCAGCACCCACATGCCCATCTCCACCGCAGCCTTGGCCATGAAGTTCCCGCGGAAGTCCTGCTCGAGCGCCGCGTGAATGTCGCGCGGATGAGCGAACAGGCGTCCGAGCACCCGCGGGGCGACCCACTGCGAGATGGCAATCCACGCCGTATCGATGGCCTCTTCGCGATAGTTGGGCTCCTCGGGGGCGACGCCTTCACCCCATGCGGTCACGCCGTCGCCATCACGCAGTTCCAGCAGCGTGATGCGACGTTCCGATGTCGCCCCCGACGAAATGCGAAAAGGTTCGCGCAATGGCAGGCGGATTTCACGCAGGGTGATCTGTTCGAGCGGAGCCATGGGCACGGGATTCGGAAGTGGAGGGAAGGAAAGCGGGCAGCACCGGCCAACGCTCAGCTGCGCGCCAACTCGTAGAAGGGCGAGGAGTCACCGGTAGCACGCTGGAACGCCTGCACGGTGTATCCACGGGCGAGGTAGTGTTGGAACGCCGCCCGCGTGGCCATTCGCCACGCCACGCGCTGCTCGTGCGTGAGCCGGGTATGGTCCACCGGCACGGCCACGCGCACCACCTCCGCATCCGGGAACCCCGGCGTTTCGGGCAGCACACCGTCTGCCGCGACGCACACGACGGCGGTGCCCGTAGGCCGAACGAGCGGCACGGACGGCGTGGCCATTGTGAGATCCCACGCGGCAATCCATCGGTCCGTCTCCAGGGCGCCGTGCAACGGGCTGCCGGTGTTGCTGCCGTAGAGGTTCACCGCATACTCCGCCACGCGCGCTCCCAGGCGCATGAGGTTTAGATGGGCGTTCCGGGCCACCAGCGGGTCGAACGTCCAGTACATCGTACGCGCCCCCACCTGCAGACAGCGGGCGCGCTGGTACTGCTTGAGCCGTTCGCCCACCCGCCCGCCACGCGCCTCCGGGCGGACGGCCAGCATGTCCGACCAGTGCGCTATCGCACCGTGCCGCACGCCGGTCAGGCCGTACACGAACCCCAGCATGCGGCCGCTGGGGCCGAACGCACCCGCACACACGCCCCCCATCTTTTGGCTTACCATGAGCATGGCCGGCGGGACCACTTCGGCGAAGCCCGGCCCCCAGATCTCGTCCTGCATGGCGACGCAGTCGGAATAGTCGTCCGCCGTGGTCAGTTCGCGAATCGCCACGCCGTCTGCGTAGGCGATCGCGGTATCGGTGGGGTGCGGGATGGCGCGGGGAGAATCGGACATGACGGAAAGATGTCAGCGGGCGCAGACCCGCGTGGGGATGGCCCCGCGGCAATCCGCTGGCCGTCCGTGCGATCGACGGATACGTTGGCGCAGCACCCACCGTGAGAGGCGATGCCGATGGTCTCGGCATCGCTTGGTATACATCGTCAGCACGAGCGTGTCCACCATGGCGATGACTCGAGACGTCATCGACCAGGGGCGACACACCGGGGCAACCCCCGGTCATGTGCTGCGCGGCCCCGGCGCGTCCCATTCCCGCACTCCCTTATGACCTGCGACATCTCCGACCTCACCACCGTTCCGGCCGCCGTGCTGGCGCTGTTCACCGAGGCGCAGCGCGACGGCTTGCTCGATCTGCGCCGTGACCTGCACGCGCACCCGGAACTCGCGTTTCAGGAGTCCCGCACGAGTGCCGTGCTCGAGCGGGCGCTCGGTCTGGCCAATCCGGTCAGTGTGCAGCGCGTTGCCGGCACGGGGCTGGTGGCCCGCATCCGCGGGCGCGATCCCCACGCTCCGGTGGTCGCCGTGCGCGGCGATATCGACGCCTTGCCCATTCACGAGGCCACCGGGCTGCCGTACGCCTCGCAGCACGCCGGGGTCATGCACGCCTGCGGGCACGATGTGCACGCCACCTGGGCCGTTGGCGCGGCATGGTTGCTGGCGCAGCAACCGGCAGCGGGCGACGTGCTCGTGGTGCTGCAGCCCGCCGAGGAAACCGGAGAGGGAGCCGCCGCCATCCTGGCCGCCGGCGCGCTCGACGAGGTGGTCGCCATCTTCGGGGCGCATGTCGATCGGCGTTTTCCGGTGGGGCAGGTGGTCGCTCAGGCGGGTTCGCTTGCCGCCGCCGCCGATACCTTCTCCATCGTCCTGCACGGGCGTGGCGCGCACGGCGCGCGACCCCACGAGTCGGCCGACCCCGTGCTGGGCGCCGGCATTCTCATCGCGGCCTTGCAGGGCGTGGTCGCACGCCGCGTGAACCCCTCCGTGCCGGCCGTCCTCACCGTGGCCACGATGCAGGCGGGCACGGCCCCGAACGTCATCCCGGAAAGCGCGCGCATTGGAGGTACCCTGCGTGCCACCGACCCGGTGACCCGGGCCCTGCTCGCCGACGAACTCCGGCAGGTGGCGCACGGCATCGCGGCGGCACACCGCCTCACGGCGGAGGTCGACGTCGAGCTCGGTCCACCGCCCATCGTGAATCCCGAACAGGCGGCCGGGTGGGCTCGTGAGGCGGCCGTCCGGTTGCTGGGGCACGACGCTGTGGTGCCGCTGGGCATCACCAACATGGGGGGCGAGGACTTCGCCTACTACATGGAGCGCATCCCCGGGGCCTTTCTGCGTATCGGGGCACGCGAACCGCACGGCGACCCCACACCGGCGCACACACCGCAGTTCTTCGCGGCCGATGGCAGCGTGTTCGTGGGAGCCGCGGTGCTCGCCGAAACCGCGCGCGTCGCGTCGGCGGTGTTTGCGGCGCCGCGGTAGTCGCCGACTACCAGCGCACCTGGGCAAGCACGGCGGCACTCCCGCTCGCCGTCGTGCTGACCTCGGCGGCGTTGACCAGCATCACAGACGCGCCGGCAGCTTCCCGCCCCGCCGCGACATCGGTGTCCAGCTCGGTCTGCAGGGTGGTGGTCGCCAGCGCCTTGGCGGCATCGAGCGAGGGCGCCTGCACCAGCAGCGTCCCCTGCACGCCAAACTCCCCCCCCTCCCGCCGGTATCCCACGAGGAAGCGGGTAAGGGCGGGGGCGCTCGCCACACGGCGACCCATCCAGGGAGCGGCGCGCGGTGCCGGTTCGCCAAGACGCACCAGACTCGCCGCACGCAGGGTGTAGTCGCGGCCGCTCCGATACCCGCTGGCCGGGGGCGCGTCGGTCACGGTTACCAGATACGGCAGGCCGAAAGGCGACGTGGCCAGCGCCTTTTCGTCCACCCGACGGATGGTGCCGCGTACCGGTACGCCGGAAAACTCAAACTGCACGACGTCGCCGGGACCGAGGTCCTGCTCCGGGTCGGAAGGCATGGCCAAGCGATGCATGCCGGGAGTGTCGGCACGCCGTCAGACCGTCTGAAGCGGCTGGGGCGCCCGCCGCTACACCTGGGCGGCGCTGGAATCCGCGCGCTGCACCTTCTCGCGGTACATGTCGGCGTCGGCCATGGCCAGCAGTTCGGGGGCACTGACCCCGTCTACCGGAGACATGGCGCAGCCGATGCTGGCGGCTAGTGGCACCACGGCGCTGCCCTCGTGCCCAAAGGGGCGCTGGAGCGACGCCTCGATGGACGCCTTGACGTGGGCGAGGTCGCGGTCGCTCCTGACATCGGGGAGCAGCACCACGAACTCGTCGCCCCCCAGACGGGCGACCGCATCGGAGCGCCGCACGCACTGCACCAGCCGATCCGCCACCACGCGCAGCAGCCGATCTCCCAACGCATGTCCGTGACGGTCGTTCACCTCCTTGAAGCCGTCGAGGTCGATGAAGAGCACCCCGGTGTTGCGGTGGTATCGCGTGCCGAAGGCCAGCGCACGCTCCAACTGGTCGAGGAAAAGCGCCCGGTTGGCGAGGCCGGTCAGGGGATCGTGCGTGGCCCGGTGGGACGCGTCCACGCGCGCCGCTTCAAGCGCGGCCAGCCGCCGCTGACGCTCAATGGCAAAGGTCAGCGACCGCGCGAGGTGAACCGGTGGCAGGTGCTGCTTGTCGTGACACTCGTGCGCTCCCGCTCGCAGGGCGCGCACGGCCAGCACATCATCGAGTGCCCGGGCATACACGACCACCGGAACCGTGGGGGCGGCCCCGCGGATCCCGGCCAGGGTGGCCAGCCCCGACGCATCATCCACGTCGAGCTCCAGCACCACCGCATCGTAGGACTGCTCGAGCAGCAGCCGGATGGCACCCGAGAGCGATGGCACACAATCCACGCGCACGTCGAACTCCCGATGCGCCGCCAGGGACGCCTCGGAACGTCGGGCGGCCACCGGGTCGTTCTCCACCAGCAGCACGCGCAGGCGCGCGCGCCCCGCCAACCGGCCGGGTGGAGACGGTACCGGTGCCGTCATGGCCGCCTCATCACAAAAATCCCTCTCCAGGAGTTTTGCATGTCTTCCGAAGCCCCGTCTGCAGTGACCGCGGGAACGCAGGCGCCCGATTTCTCCCTGCCGTCCACCGCCAACACGATCGTCTCCCTGGCCAGCTTCCAATCACACAAAGCTGTCCTGCTTGCCTTTTTCCCCAAGGCGTTCACCAGCGTATGCACCAGCGAATTGTGTGCCTTCAGTGATGACTTCGATGCCTTCGCCGGTCTGAACGTGGAAGTGCTGCCCATTTCGGTGGATCCGGTTGAGGTGCTGCAGCAATTTCGCGACGCACACGGCATGCGCGTGCAGCTCCTGTCCGACGTCGGCGGCGCCGTGGCGCGGCAGTTCGGGGCCATGTGGACCGACGGACTCATCGCCAATCGGGCATACTTTCTGATCGACCGGGCCGGCGTGGTGCAGTGGGCGCACATCGAGCAGCATCCTGGACTGCGGCGGGAGAATGAGGAAATCTTCGAGAAGATCAAGTCTGTGACCTGAGATGGATCCGTTCGGTCAGCTTGTCCGACGTTCTGGGTAGGCCTACCTTGCGGTGGTGGTCCCATGAACCCCGCGCGAAGCAGCGCGGGCGGCGGGGCCGCGCTTCCCCCGCGCCCGATGCCGTGACTCCCACACCTTCGTCAGCAACCCTCCCGGATTTCGTGCGCCTGCTGGCGGCGGCTGACGGCGCGACCCACGGAATCGCCGCCGTGCTCGAGCACCTCGCCCCGGCGATCGGCGTCGAACGGCTTACACTCGATACGGCGAACGGCGCCGCGGACCCCGGTGCAGTACCGGGAACGGGTGAGGGCCCAGAGGCCCGGCGGGCTCTGGTGCCCGTCATGGCCGGCGAGACCCGGGTCGGCACGCTCATCGTGCATGGCAAGAGGGTGCTGCCCCCCCAGGCCACGACCCTCGTGGACGATGTGGCCGCGCTGCTCGCGGTGGCCATCAGCCGTGACGCCTACCTGCATGATCTCGAGCAGGAGCTGACCGCCCGCGTGAGTGAAGTCGCCGATCAGCGCGCGTTCATCGAGTGCATCGTCGATTCGCTCCCCCTCGGCCTGTACGTGGTGGACCGGGAGTTCCGCATTCAGGCGTGGAATCACAAGCGCGAAACCGGCCTCCAGGGCGTCGCGCGCGCCGATGCCGTGGGGCGATCGATCTTCGAGGTGCTGCACCGCCAGCCCGCGGCCCTGCTCAGGAAGGAGTTCGACGAGGTGTTCGCCTCCGGTCGCCTGCAGCAGTTCCAGATGGAGAGCAACGCGTTCGGAACCACCCGGACCTTCCGCATCTCCAAGATTCCCATGCGGATGGGTGGGCGCGACGTCACCCACGTCATCACCATCGGGGAGGACATCACCGACTGGCGGGCAGCGCTCGACCGCACCGCGCAGGCCGAGAAGCTGGCGGCACTGGGGCAGTTGGCGGCGGGCGTCATGCACGAAATCAACAACCCGCTGGCCACAATCGCCGCGTGCGCAGAGTCCATGGCGATGCAGGCGGAGACCGGCACGGGTGTTCCGCCGGCCGAGCTCCTGCACATCATCGACCTCGAGGTGCAGCGCTGCAAGAAGATCGTGAACGGCCTGCTCGATTTCTCGCGACCCAAGGCGCTGGGACGTGAATCGCTGGATCTCAACACCGTGGTGCAGCAGGGGCTCTTTCTGCTGCAGCACCATCCGCGCTTCAAGCGGGTCAAGGTTATCACCGAACTCGAGGCCAACCGCCCGCTCATGGTGGAGGGTGACGCCGATCAGCTGGTGCAAGTGCTCATCGCCCTCGCGATGAACGCGCTCGACGCTTCCCCCGAGCAGGGGCGTGTCGTCATCCGGACGCGGTTCGCCCATGCCGCCGACCTGCTGCAGGCGGTGTTCGAAGTGGAAGACGACGGGCCGGGGATCCCGCGCACGCTGCAGGCCAAGGTGTTCGAGCCGTTCTTCACCACCAAGGCCCCGGGGCAGGGGACCGGCCTCGGACTGGCCATCTGCTACGGCATCGTGGTGGACCACGGCGGCACGTTGGAGCTCGTTTCCGCAGAGGGACAGGGGGCCAACTTCCGCGTGTCCCTGCCCGTGCTCGGCACCGCAGGCAATGCGGCCCGCGACGCCCTCGGTACGCTCGCGGCGGTCAACGCGGCGGAGCAGCCATGACCACGCCGGCAACCGGGAGCGCGGTGCTGGCGGGCGAGTCCCCCATCCGGGTACTCATCGCCGAGGATGAAGCGCACTTGGGGGCAATCCTCGAGCAGTTCATGACGGCCCGCGGGTTTCAGGTGCGCATGGTGCGTGACGGTCGCTCGGCGCTCGAGCTGCTGCGCCGCGAACTCTTCGACGTGGCCCTGCTCGACGTGGTCATGCCGGAGCTCGACGGGCTCGAGGTCCTGCGTCTCGTGCGCGAAGAGCTCATGCCCCCCGAGGTCATTGTCATCACCGGCAACGGGACCATCGAGACGGCCATGGCCGCGCTCAAACTGGGGGCGTACGATTTCCTGTCCAAGCCGTATCGCATGGCCGAAATCGAGGCGTTGGTACGGCGAGCCTGGGAAAAGCGCCTCCTGGTGCGGCGCAATCGGCATCTTGCGGCCCGCCTGCACCGGGAGGAGACGCCTTCCGTATTCCTCACGCAATACGCCCCGTTGCGGGCCGTGCTGGCCATGGTGCACCAGTTCGCCGCCAGTCCGCTCCCGGTGCTTGTGACCGGCGAGGCCGGCACCGGCAAGCGGCTGCTCGCCCGGGTGCTGCACGACCAGGGCGGACGCCCGGAAGCGCCGTTCATTCGTGTGGACTGTGAGACGCTTACGGCGGCCACGGCCTTCGATGAACTGCTTGGGGCGCCGACCGGCGCGGGGCCCACGGCAGACGACAGCGCCGACCGTGCCGTGGGCGCCCTCGAGCTGGCGGCCGGTGGCACCCTCTATCTCGAGCATGTGCACGCCCTGCCCATCGCGGCGCAGGCGGCGCTGTGTCACATCCTCGACGACGGCGCGTTCGTGCCACGTCGTGGAGAGCGGCGTGTACCCCTCACCGCGCGCCTGGTGGCATCCACGGCACACGACCTGGCGGCCGGTGTGGCGAAGGGGACGGTGCACGAGGGCTTCCTGCATCGTGTGGCCAGCATGCGGGTCGTGTTGCCCGCCTTGCGCGACCGCCCGGTCGATGTGGTGCTGCTGGCCCATCACTTCCTCGCGGCGGCGTCTCGCGGGCGTGGGTTGCGTCTCAGCGACGAAGCCGCGGCGACGCTGGAGCGGCACTCGTGGCCAGGCAATGTTCGCGAGCTGCAACTCACCATGCAGCGCGCGGCGCTCGTGGCGAAAGGGGCGGTGGTGCAGGTCAGCGATCTGACCTTGGCTGGCGCCAGCACCGGCACCGGGGCTGGCACGCCGGTGGCCGGGTCCGCCGGTGCGGGCGCGTCGCTCGATGACCTGGAACGCCAGCACATCGCCGAGGCACTCGAGCGCACGGGATGGCATCAGGGACGCGCGGCGGAGCAGTTGGGCATTTCCCCCAAGACCCTGTACCGGAAGATTCGCGAATACGGATTCAAGCGGCCATCGGGGCGCAACACATGAAAATCCTGGTCATCGAAGACGATCCCACCGTGGGCGAGTTCGTGCGACGTGGCCTCGAGGAACAGCGCTGGCACGCGGACTTGTGCAACAACGGTCTCGAGGGGGAGCGGCTCGCCACCGCGCAGCCGTACGATCTCATCATTCTCGACATGCGCCTCCCGGGACGAAACGGGCTCGACGTGCTGCGCTCGCTGCGGGCCAAGGGGTTCGAGCGTCCGGTGCTGGTGCTCACGGCACAGGACGCGGTGGACGCCAAGGTCGAGACCTTGCGCGCCGGGGCCGACGACTACGTCACCAAGCCCTTCGCCTTCGAGGAACTGCTGGCGCGCGTCGAAGCGCTGCTGCGTCGGCCTCGGGCCCTGGCGAGTCCCCTGGTGACCGTCGGGGATCTCGAGCTCGATCAGGGTACGCGCGAGGTCCGGCGGGGCAGTGAGCCGATTGAACTGACTCCCAAGGAGTTCGCGGTGCTCGAGTACCTCATGCGCCACGCCGGCCGGGTCATGAGCCGCACGCTCATTACCGAGTATGCCTGGGGGTACCACTTCGATCCCGGCACGAACATCGTCGACGTGGTCATCAATCACCTGCGCAAGAAGATCGACGCCAAGCACGAGAAGAAGCTCATCACGACCGTCCGCGGGGTCGGTTACATGATTCGCGCGTAGCGCAGGCGGCATGGCCATGCGCTCCATCCGCGCGCGCCTCACGTGGGCGTGGACGGCGGCCTCCATCGGGTCGCTGCTCGTGTTTTCGGTGTCGCTGCTGGCGGTCCGTCGCGAGATCCTCTTTCGACAGCTCGAGGAGCGCGTCCAGAACGAGGCCCAGCATATCGTGAAGGCCATCGAGCTCGCGCGCACCACCGGC
Source organism: Gemmatimonas sp. (assembly GCF_027531815.1). Taxonomy (NCBI): domain Bacteria; kingdom Pseudomonadati; phylum Gemmatimonadota; class Gemmatimonadia; order Gemmatimonadales; family Gemmatimonadaceae; genus Gemmatimonas; species Gemmatimonas sp. The sequence continues at coordinate 561,566 of NZ_JAPZSK010000002.1, forward strand.
ACCGAGCCCATGCTGATCAAGCAGGACCCCCTGGCGGCCCGCTCGGTCGGGCAGCGTATGGGCGCCTTCCTGTCCTTGCTCGACGGCTACGTGCTGGTGCAGGACAGCACCGGCTACGACATCTACGCCTCGCCGCAGGTCAGCACGCTGTCCGTGTCCGATCGTGACCGGTTCAGCCGGTCGGCCCGTGAGTCCCGCGTAGACAACGGCATGCAGCGCGTGCGCCTGTTCAACGACGAAGTGCTGCTGGCGGCGCGCGACGTTCCGCTCAGCGACGACGCCAGGTACCGTGTGTACGCCGCGCTGAGCACGCGGGAGATCGATGAGGCGCTCGACAGCATCGCCAATACGATGTTCGTGGTGTCGCCCATCCTCGTCATCGTGTCCATGCTGTTCGCGTGGGTCATTGCCGGGCGGGCCTTCCGACCCATCGACCGCATCATCGACCAGGTCGAAGCCATCACCGACGGTCGGTCGTTGCATCGCCGCCTGGCCATCGGCGCGGCCGGCGAGGAACTCGCGCGACTGTCCGCCACGCTCAATGCGTTCATCGAGCGCATTGAAACCTCGTTCGGTGCGCTGCGTCGCTTCACCGCCGACGCCAGCCATGAGCTCAAGACGCCGTTGGCCGTCATGCGCGCCGACGTCGAGCGGGCCATGTCGCCCACCTCCAGCGAGACCGATCAGGCCGTGGCGCTCGAGGAAGCGCTGCAGCAGGTGACCCGCATGGCCGACCTCGTGGACTCGCTGCTCACGCTGGCGCGCGCCGACGAGGGGCGGTTCGACCTGTATCGCGAACCGGTGGAACTGGCCCCACTGGCCCGCGAGGTGGTGGAGACGGCGCGCCTCCTCGGCGAAGACGCGGGATTGGTGATTCTGGCAGAGCACTTCGAGAACGCGGAGGTCCTGGGCGACCTCACGCGACTGCGGCAGCTGTTCCTCAATCTCGTCACGAATGCCATCAAGTACACGCCGCGCGGGGGGACCGTGGAGATCTCCCTGCAGCGGGACGAGGAAGTGGTGCGTTTCGCAGTGCGCGACACCGGCATCGGCATCGCCGCCGCCGACCTGCCGTATGTATTCGAACGCTTCTGGCGCGCCGATCGCGTGCGGTCACGCGCCAGCGAACGAGGTGGATTTGGTCTCGGTCTCGCCATTGCACAGTGGATCGCGCAGGCGCACGGCGGCTCCCTCGACGTGCAGTCCCGTCTGGGGCGCGGCAGTACCTTCACCGTGACGCTGCCGCTCGCGGGCGCTCCCGGCTCCGGCATGACGGGGGAGTATCAGTCGATTGTCAATAGCACGGAGGGGCCGATCGACATGAACGGAATGCTAACTGCGGATTAATCGGATCCTAATCTGGCAATCATTGCCGGATCATCTCCAGGCGGTAGAATCGGCCAGTCACCCGCGGGCGCTCCGTGGGCCGACGTTGGTAGCCCGTACCCCGGACCAGCGAGATGTTCAATAACCTGATCGAGTCTCAGGCAAAGAAGCAGAAACGCGCCGGCGGGTCCTTCATGTCCTTGGTCGTTCACACTGCCATCGTGGCCGCGCTCATCGCGGTGACGAAGGGTGCCGGTGCGGCCATCGAGGACGAGAAGGTCGAGAAGTTGGACTTCGTCGAGGTCAAGAAAGACGAACCCAAGCCGCCCGAGCCGGAAAAGCCACCGCCACCGCCTGACGTTGTCGCGGCGCCGCCGCCACCGAAGGGTTTCCAGTTGCTTTCGGCTCCAATCGAAATCCCCAACGTCATCCCTGAGATCGACCTGTCCAAGAAGGTCACGGACGAGGCCGACTTCTCCGGAAAGGGTGTCGCCGGTGGTATCGCGAAGGGTGTCGAAGGTGGGAAGGCCGTGGTGCCACAGGGCGATCAGCCCTACTTCGACTTCCAGGTCGAAAAGCCGGTCGTCATGGCGCCCGGCGCCCAGGGACCGGCCTACCCCGACATGCTCCGCAGCGCGGGCATCGAAGGGCAGGTGCTCGCCCAGTTCGTGGTCGATACGACCGGCCGCGCGGAAATGAACACCTTCAAGGCGCTCAAGTCCGACAACGACCTCTTCACGACCGCCGTCCGGAACGCGCTGCAGCGTATGCGCTTCCTGCCTGCTGAAGTGGGCGGACGCAAGGTCAAGCAGCTCGTGCAGCAGCCGTTCCAGTTCTCACTCAATCGCTAAGCCACCACCGTTTCCCAGGAGAAAGCACGATGGGTATGGATATCATGGACCTTTGGCACGAGATGGGTTGGTTTGCCAAGGGTATCGTTTGGACGCTGCTGATCATGTCGGCCTACTCGACCGGTATCATCATCCAGAAGTGGTGGCAGATGCGGAAGGCGCAGGGCGAAACCCGCAAGTTTGCCCCGGAGTTCTCGCAGTTCCTTGAAGAGGACAACCTCAACGAGGCCATCAAGCTGGCGGAAGGTTACAAGAAGTCGCACGTGGCGCGCGTGCTGGGCGGCGCCCTCGGCGAAATCCGTCCCCTGATCCAGGACGGCTCGGTTACCGTGGCCGACATCAACTCGGCCGAGCGTGCCGTCGAGCGGGAAATGCTCATGACGGTCGTCGACCTCAAGCGCGGCCTCGGCGTGCTCGCCACGGTCGGTGCCACGGCGCCGTTCGTCGGTCTCGTCGGTACGACCATGGGTATCGTGAACTCGTTCACGGCCATGTCCACGTCGGGCGCCGGTGGTATCTCCTCCATGGCGGCCGGTATCGCCGAAGCCCTCATCACCACGGCCATCGGTATCGGCGTGGCCATTCCGGCGGTGTGGGCGTTCAACTACTTCCAGACGAAGATCGACAATCTCACGGCCGAGATGACGTACACGTCGAAGGAAATGATCGACTACCTCATCAAGGGGGTGTCGGGTGAGTTCGGCCGCTCGCGCTTCACGCGTGAGTTCAACACGGCCGGCCAGACCCCGATCTCGCACTAATCACCGTCGGTCCGGTGGCGCGCCCCCAGAACGGGGCGCGCGTCAGCCGGGCTCCACGCAAGGAGTAACGCATGGGCATGAGTGCAGGTGGCGGCGGCGGCGTCAAGGCCGATCCGAACGTCACTCCCATGATCGACGTGATGCTGGTGCTCCTGATCATCTTCATGATCACCATTCCGCAGATCAACGCGGGCTTTACCGCGGTGCCGCCCGAGGGCCAGAACCTCAAGCCGCACCCGGAAGAGGACGGAGACCAGGTGCTCGGTATCGACGATCAGGGTCAGTATTACCTGAACAAGAAGCCGGTCCGCAACGAGGATCTCGAAACGCTCGTGCGTGAGATCTACGGGGTGGAAGGGCGCGATGACTACATCATGTACGTCAAGGCCCACAAGGACCTTCAGTACCTCAAGGTCATCGACGCCATGGACAAGCTCTCGCGCAATGGTGTGCGTGTGGCAGCCCTCATCACTGAACAGGCACCGGGTACCGAGTCGCTCGTCGAGAGCGACCGCCTGCGGCCGGGAGGCAACTGACGATGGGCATGTCCGCAGGTGGTGGTGGCGGCGGCGGTCTCACCAACGAGATCAACGTGACGCCCATGATCGACGTGCTCCTCGTGCTCCTCGTGATCTTCATGATCATCGTGCCGATGAGCCGCAAGGCCATCGACACGCAGCTCCCCGACCCGAATCCGCAGCAGGCGCAGCCGAATGCGAACCCGGATCAGATCGTGCTCGAGGTCCTGCCCGACGACAAGTACGCGATCAACAAGGAACCGATCGACAAGGCCAAACTGTTCGAGCGCCTCAAGTCGATCTACGATCCGCGCCCGGACAAGATCATCTTCGTCAAGGGTGACACCATGACCACCTACGCCAACGTGGTGTGGGCCATGGACCAGGCGCGTGGCGCCGGGGTCAAGGTCATCGGCGTCGCGCCCAAGTAAGGGGCTGGTCGAGGGCACCTCATAGGCTGTTCTGGTGTTCAATACGGCGGGCGAACCCATTCGGGGTCGCCCGCCGTAGTACATTCGACGGGCCCTCGGTCGGCACCCCTGCCGCCCACCCCGTCGTTGCGTCGTACCTTTCCCACTGCCGCATGGCCGGACGTCCGCCAATCGAACCGTTCACCCTGACGACCCCCGATCCCCCGGCGCGGCCCCGATATCGGCCGCCCATCGGGATCCCGGTCGACTCGCCGCGGCGTGTGCGCAGTCTGGTATTGGCCGTGCTCCTGCACGTGGCCATCGTCCTGCTGCTCATCGTGCCGTTCACGTCGCCCGAGCTCCTGCGCGCCGTCATGGGCGCCGGGGGGCTGGGGCCGGCGGGTGGCGGCGGCGGCGGGAACAGGGGCGCCGGTGGCCGCATGATCGAGGAGCGGCTCCTGTACGTACCCATTGCGCCCACACCGGCGCCGGCGCCTCCCGTACCGGTACCGCCGCGGCCGCAGGTGCTGCCCCCCATCACGCCGCCACCGGTGGAGAAGCCCAAGGTTACCCCACCGGAGACGCCGCCCCCCCAGTCAACCACGGCGCCGGCCGCCGCGGCGGCGCCCACGGCGGCCACCACACCTGCGGCCGGTGCAGGCACAGGCGTGGGCACGGGAAATGACGGCAGCGGCGGCACCGGGCCCGGTAGCGGTGGCGGTGTTGGCTCAGGCGTCGGCACCGGGCGCGGCAGCGGCGTCGGCGCCGGTACGGGCGGCGGGCCTGGTACGGTATATCCGCCGGCCCCCACGGAGCTTTTTCTCCCGCCGCTCCCCGTACCCAACAAGGCGAAGGGCACGATTGTCGTGGTCTTCGATGTCGACTCCACCGGCAAGGTGCTCGACCTGCAGTTCAGCCCCACCAAGGATGGGGCCTACAATCGCAAATTGCGTGAGGCGCTCGTCTCCATCCGCTTCCGCCCGGCGGTCAATGCACAGGGCGTCCCCGTTCGCGCGCGCGCCGAGATTACCTACTCGCTGTGACCCGCGCAGCGCACTAGTTTGCGCTAGCGTTTCAGGCCGCGCGTGAGTTCGCCTGCACCGCGTGTACACTCCCCTCCCGAGGCGCTCGCCTCCCCCCACCTCCCAGATACGTCATGGGGCTGTTCGATCGTAAGCCGATCGTCGCTGCCGACGACGGCGAGCACGGCATGCGCCGCACGCTTGGCGCAGGCGATCTCGTCATGCTGGCCATCGGCGCCGTGATCGGTGCCGGCATCTTCTCCTCCCTCGGTACGGCCGCCGCCGGTGAGACCCTCGCCGACGGGACGGTCGTGCGCTACGGGGCAGGGCCCGCGCTGGTGCTCTCCTTCGTGCTGCTCGGCGCTGTCTGCGGACTCGCGGCACTCTGCTACGCCGAGTTGGCGGCCATGATCCCCCAGGCCGGTAGCGCCTATGCCTACTCGTATGCCACGCTCGGGGAAATCGTCGCCTGGATCGTGGGCTGGGCGCTCATCCTCGAGTATGCCGTGGGGAACGTGGCGGTGGCGATCGGATGGGGCGGGTACTTCAACGCCCTGCTCAGCGGGTTCGGCATCGAACTCCCCGGCTGGCTCACGCACGGCTACTGGAATGTGAAGGCCAGCAGTGATCCCGCCGTGCGCGCATTGCTCGACACCGCCCCGCGCATTGCCGGCGTGCCCGTCCTGGTCAACCTCCCGGCCTTCAGCATCGTCGCCGCCATCACGGCGCTGCTCATGCGGGGCGTCAAGGAGAGCACCCGGGCGAACAACATCATGGTGATCATCAAGCTCATCGTGCTGGGGCTGTTCGTCATCGTGGGGGCGTTGCACATCGATCCGGCCAACTACAAGCCCTTTGCCCCCAACGGATTCACCGGCATCCATCAGGGTGCCGCCATCGTCTTCTTCGCCTATATCGGTTTCGACGCCATCTCCACGGCCGCCGAGGAAACGAAAGACCCGCAACGCAACCTGCCGCGCGGCATCCTGGGCGGGCTCGCCATCTGCACCCTCATCTACGTGATCGTCGGCTTCGTGGCCACCGGCCTCGTGCCGTACGATCAGCTCCGCAGCTCCGACCCGCTGGCCAAGGCGCTCTCCCTCGCCGGCCTTGAGACCGCCAGCTGGATCGTGGCCGCAGGCGCCGTGGTGTCCATGTCCGCAGTGCTGCTGGTGTTCCAGTACGGCCAGCCGCGCATCTTCTACGCCATGGCGCGCGATGGCCTGTTGCCACGCTTTGCCGCCAAGCTCGATCCCAAGACACGCACGCCCAAGGTCACCACGCTCATTACGGGGGTGCTCGTGGCGCTGGGCGCGCTGCTGGCCGATGATGCCGCGACCTATGACCTCACCAACATCGGTACGCTCGCGGCCTTCGCGGTGGTCTGCATCGGTGTGCTGGTGCTCCGTATCCGCGAACCCGACCGCCCGCGCCCCTTCCGAGTCCCGTTCGTGTGGGCCGTCACGCTCATCGGCGCCGGCGCCTGTGTCTTCGTCATGAAGGGACTGCCCGTCAGCGCGTGGATTGCGTTCGGCGTATGGATGGCAGTCGGCCTCGGGCTTTACTTCGTCTACGGCTATCGCAACTCCGTGCTGCGCACCGGCGCCACGGATCGCTGAGCGCCGGCTCACCTTCTTCCCGTCCCATGGCACATCTTTCCGCCGACACACCCGCCGCCACCCCCGGCAAGAAGGGATTCCTTGGCATTGGCTTTACCGGCTGGATCATCATCTCGATGATCGTCGGGATCCTCATCGGGTGGCTTGCCCCGGAGTTCTCGCAGAACCTCAAGCCGCTGGCCAACATCTTCCTGCGCATGATCAAGTCGCTGATCGTGCCGCTGCTGTTCAGTACCCTGGTGGTGGGCATCGCCGGTCACGGCGACGACATGAAGAAGGTCGGCAAGCTGGCGCTGCGTTCGATCATCTACTTCGAGGTGGTGACCACGCTTGCGCTCGCGATCGGGTTGATTGCCGTCAACCTGGCGAAGCCCGGCGTTGGTCTCGCCATCTCGGCGGCCGGCGATAGCGAGGAGTTCAAGGCACTCGCTGCCAAGACGCCCACCTTTGCGTCGGTGCTCGAGCACACCGTACCGCAGAGTTTCTTCGAGGCGGCCGCACAGAACGAGGTGCTGCAGATCGTCTTCTTTGCCATCATCTTCGCCGTCGCGCTCGCCAAGGTGGAAGGGCCGTCGAAGAAGTTCATGATCGACTGGCTGCAGTCGCTCAGCGACATCATGTTCAAGTTCGTCGGCATCGTCATGGCCTACGCCCCCATCGGGATCGGGGCCGCCATCGGCGTCACGGTGGGCAAGAGCGGCCTTGACGTCATGCTCAACCTCGCCAAGCTCGTGGGCACGCTGTACGTGTCGCTCATCGTGTTCGTCGTAATCGTGCTGCTGCCGGTCGCGCTCCTCGCCCGGATCGACATCAAGCGCTTCTGGGCGCTGGTCAAGGAACCGTGGCTCATCGCGTTCTCCACCGCCTCGTCCGAAGCGGCCTTCCCGCAGGCCATGCAGGCCATGGAGAAGTTCGGTGTGCCGCGGCGTATCGTGTCGTTCGTGCTCCCTACCGGCTACTCGTTCAATCTCGACGGCAGCACGCTGTATCTCGCCATCGCCTCGGTGTTCGTGGCACAGGCCGCCGGGATCGACATGCCCATCGGGACGCAGCTGCTCATGATGCTCACGCTCATGCTCACCTCGAAGGGCGTGGCGGCCGTCCCGCGGGCAAGCCTCGTAATCCTCTCCGGCGCGCTGGCGCAGTTTGGCCTGCCACTCGAAGGCATTGCCATCATTCTCGGCGTTGACGCCATCATGGACATGGCGCGTACCTCGGTGAACTTGCTGGGGAATTGTCTCGCCACCGCCGTCATGGCCCGCTGGGAAGGCGAATTGAAGGACGGCCCGGTCACCGAGCCCGTCCCCGCCTGAACGCAGGTGGCGACAAGGACAAACGGGCCGATCATCATGATCGGCCCGTTTGCGTTTCACGGCCACACGCCACGATGCACGTGAAGCGGCATCCCCGCGCGAACCAGACGCAGAGTGCGGCTAGACTTCGACCCCCAACAGGCGCCGCGCACGCCGTACCGCGCCGCGCGCGGCGTCGACGTCGTCGCTGCGCACGGTGGCGCCGGGCACCGCGCTCTTGAGACGCTGCTCGAGTCGCTTGCGCACCAGCGAGCCGCGGGAGAGCAGCCCGCCTGCCAGCGCCACCGGGATGGCGGCTCGCTCGTCGGTGAAGCAGCGTCGGGCGAGGGTGCGCACATGCAACGCCAGCTCCTCCACGCAGAACGAGATCAGGGCGTTGGCCCGCAAGTCACCGGTGCCCGCCACCTGCGCCACCACCGGCGCAAGCAGCGCCAGCGTGGCGGGTGTGGCGGTGGCCGCCCACGGAATCAGGTCGTCCAACGTCTCAAGCTCGAGGGCCGTGAGCACGGCACCTGTCAACGCCGTTTCCGGCTCGCGGCCATCGTGCGCAGCCGTCACGACGCTCAGAGCACGGCGCCCGAGCCAATGCGCGCTCCCCTCATCCCCCACGTTCGGTCCCCACCCGCCGCAGCGCTCGAGACGCCCGTCCGGTGCCTTGGAGTAGGCCACCGAGCCGGTGCCCGCAACGAGCAGCACGCCGGCCGAGTCGCCGAACGCATCGTCCATGGCAATCACCGCATCGGCCTGGACGGACACATCATCGGCCACGCGATGTTTGGCGAGGGCAGACCAGAGCGCCTGCGCCGCCCGTTCCTGCCCCGCGCCAGCCACGCCAACCACGCACACGGCCGGTCGCGTCTCCGTACGCTCCACCGTGGCGAGCGCGTCCTGAATGAGCGCCTTGATGATGTCCGCCGCCGCTCCCTCGGCACCGGGGCGCAGGGCGCTGCCGGGGCCTTCGACGCGGGCGAGCACAGTGCCCGCGGCGTCGGCCAGAAGCACGCGCGTGTGGCTTCCACCACCATCCACGCCCACCACCAATGGCGTCGGGTCAAGAGGTCCGGCGCTCATCTGACACTCCTCGATGCGAGCGACGCGCCGGCCGGGTCGGCGGGCGCCGCGTGGGTGAACGACAACAACATGCCCGTCACGAAGGTAATCGTGAGGCCGATCAGTACGTACCACGGCCAGGCTATCGTGGCCACCCCCCCCAGCGTGGGAGCCATGGATGGGTAGGCCGCCACGATCTGCTTGGCGAACACGATGAACGCCATGCACCCGATCCCCACGCTCATTCCCACGATGGCGTCACGCTGGTTGGCACGGTCCCAGAACATCCCGAGAAAGAACCCGCCCAGCAGGCCACCTTGGGTGAACGAGGCGATCGACAGCGCGATCACGACCACCGGCGTGCCCTGCTCCTTGAAGAGGAGGGCGCCCAGGGTGAGTCCCACGCCCCACACCAGGGCGAAGAGCTTGCTCACCTTCAGCGTCCGCGGGTCGTCCGCACTGCGCCCGGTGAAGGGTAGGTAGATGTCGTAGGTGGACGACGCGGCCAGAGCGTTGATCGCCCCCGAGTGCGTGCTCATGGTCGCGGCAATGATTGCGGCCACGATCAGGCCGATCAGGCCGTGCGGCATGCGCTCGATGATGAACGTGGGAAAGATCTGGTCGGCCTGCGGGAAGGACTGCCCGTTGTAGACCACCCAGAGGCCCAACCCCACGAAGAGGAACAGCGTCATCTGTGCGAACACCGCAAACCCGCTGCCGATGATCGCCACCTGCGCCTGCGCTAGCGATCGGCTGGAGAGCAGGCGTTGCACGATGATCTGGTCGGCCCCGTGCGACGCCATCGCCAGGAACGCGCCCCCGATCAGACCGGCAAACATGGTGTGCGGGCGGTCGAACCCGGCGTACCAGTCGATGACCTGCAACTTGCCGGCGGCCCGGGCACGGTCTACGATCGTGCTCCACCCTCCCTCCACGGCATCACCGAGCAGGATGATCGCGGCAATGCCCCCCAGGACGTAGATGCTCGCCTGCAGCAGTTCGGTCCACACCACGGCCTTCATCCCGCCGCGATACGTGTAGATCACCGTCAGCACACCCAGCACCAGGATGGCCGCCGGCATGGTGTACTCGCGCGGCATGACCGGCCCAATGATCAGCGCCACCGGAATGGCCGTGGCAAACACGCGCACCGCGTCTGCCATGGCGCGCGTGATCATGAACACGATCGACGTGAATCGACGAGTCGCGAGGCCGAAACGCGTCTCCAGCAGCGCATAGGCCGTCACGAGGTTGCCGTTGAAGTAGCGCGGCAGCAGCGTGTACGCCACAACGATGCGTCCCAGGATGTACCCGCCCACCACCTCCAGAAAGCCGAGGTTGCCGGTGTACGACAACCCCGGAATGCTGATGAAGGTGAGCGCCGAGGTCTCACTCGCCACGATCGAGAAGAGAACCGCCCACCACGGGATGGCACGCTCGGCCACGAAGTAGTCGTTCGCCGACTTCTGGTCGCGCCCGATGTACATGCCCAGGGCCGTGGTGCCGCCCAGGTACAACAGCAGCACCAGCAGGTCGAGAAGATTGAAGGTGCCGCTCACGCGTCCCTCGACTTACGCGATGACATACGCCTCCATGGCGAAATACTCCGCCAGGCCGAGTTGGTCGAGCTGGCGTGCCGTCGTCTTGTTGCGCTGTTCCACGCGCTGCCAGAACTCCCGCTCGTCCTGCCCGGGAAAGGGGGCCGAGTCCTTCTGCGACTGATGCTTGAAGATCGCCTGAATCTTCAGGGTCAGCTCCTCCTGCGACAACGGCACCAGCACCGTGGCCTCCGTCACCGGCCACTCCTGCCAGGCGCCACGATAGAGCCAGATCTCGGGGCGTGCGCCAGCCTGCGCGCCGCTGTAGACCTCGGCCACGGCGCGGTCGATCGCTTCCTTGCACATGCGATGGGTGCCGTGCGGGTCCGACAGGTCGCCGGCCACGAAGATGAGGTCGGGCTTGAGCTCGCGCAGCAGCTGGGCCACGATCGCCACGTCGGCCGGCCCGATCGGATCCTTGCGCACCTTGCCGGTCTGATAGAACGGCAGGTTGAGGAATCGCGCGTGTGCCTTGGACAGGCCCATCACCTCGATGCCGCTCACCGCCTCCGACTCACGGATGATGCGCTTGATGTCCTGCACCTCGGCAATGTCCACTTCACCGGGCTGCTTGCGATCGAGAAAGGCGTGCACCGTCTCCGCCAGCGCCCGCACATTCGCGCCACCGCCGATGCGCTCGGCGTCGAGGCGCACGAGGAAGTCGAGATACCGGCGTACATCATGGTCGAAGACGGCAATATTGCCGCTCGTCATGTACGCCACCGTCATGTCGTTGCCGTTCTCCACGAACTTGCGGAGGATGCCGCCCATGGAGATGACGTCGTCGTCCGGATGCGGCGAGAAGCAAATGGTGCGCAGGCCGCGCGGCAGCTTGCTTTTGCCGCGAATCTTGGCGCCGAGCATGTTGAACACGAGGCCGTTCACGGCGCCCGGGGAACCGTGCCGCGCCACCAGGGAGGTGAGGTGATTGTCGGCATAGTCCTGCTGCGTGAGCTTCAGGATGGCCTTGCCGCACTTCGCCGCCAGCCACGTCACGGCGCGCAGCATGAGGGCGTCCCCCCAATGCACTTCGTCCAGCAACCAGGGCGTGGCCACCCGCGTCAGATCGACTGCCGCCGAGTCGTCCACGTAAAAGGTCGTGTTCGGATGGCGCTGCAGGAACGTCGCCGCCACCGCCCGGTCGATCTCGCCTTCCACGGCACGCCGCACGATCCCGGCCTTGTGCTCACCGGTCGCGAGGATCGCGATCTCGCGTGCCCCCATGATGGTGGCAATGCCCATCGTGATGGCCTCGCGCGGCACGTTCTCCTCGCCGAAGAAATCGGCAGCCGCATCACGGCGCGTGATGCTGTCGAGGTGCACGAGGCGGGTTTGGCTCTGTTCGCCGGAGCCCGGTTCATTGAAGCCGATGTGCCCGGTCTTGCCGATGCCGAGCAGCTGAAAATCAATGCCCCCCAGGGCGGCGATGCGCGCTTCGTAGGCGGCACACGCGGCCTCCACGTCGGCCCGGGGTAGGGACCCGTCGGGGATGTGCACGTGCGCCGGATCGATGTCCACGTGCGAGAAGAGATTCTCCCACATGAACCGATGGTACGAGTGGATGCTGTCCCGCCGCATCGGGTAGTACTCGTCCAGATTGAACGTGACCACATGGCGGAAGCTCAGCCCTTCCTCGCGGTGCAACCGGATCAACTCGCGGTACACCCCGATCGGCGTGCTGCCGGTCGCCAGCCCGAGCACGAGTGGTCGAGCGGCGCTCGCGTGCTCGCGGATGAGCGTGGCTATGCGCCCCGCCACCGCCCGCGCCATCGCGCCGTGTTCATCGATGATGATGGTGGGAATGCGCTCGCGCGCGGTGCCGGTGACACCGGCATGAACGAAGGGCGTACCCGCAACGCGCACAGGCCCGCCGCTCGACTCGAGCGTGCGGGCCTGCACCTGATCACGGGCCGCCGTGGATTCGGAGGCCATGAACGGAAAATCGAAGATGGTGAAGAATGATCGCCCGGCGGGCGATCGGACGCGTCACGCCGAGAACGAACTGCCGCAGCCGCAGCCGCCGGTGCTGTTCGGATTCTTGAACGTGAAGCCCGAGCCCTGCATCGAAGAGACGTAGTCGATCGTGGTGCCGCTGAGGTACTGCGCCGAGAACGGATCGACGAACACCTTGATCCCCTCGATCTCGACCGTGATGTCGTCGTCCGCCGACTTGTCTTCGATCACGAGCCCGTACTTGAAGCCGCTGCATCCACCGGGCATCACCGACACGCGCAGGCCGCCCTGCTCGACGGTCACCCCCTCGGCTTCCATGAACTTGCGCACTTCGGCCACGGCTACAGGCGTGATGATCACCATGACGTCCGGCTGCTGCATCGTGCTCATACTCGTCCTCCGAAACGGTCGGCTCGGTCGCCGACCCGATGGACTGCACCCACGTGGTCTGCTCGCCCTCGCGAGCCGCCCCCTCGTGGGCGTCAGTTCGTGCTACGCGGATAATAGCGAGAGGATCACTCCCCTTGCAAGAAACACTCGAGGCGGGGCGAGGATCCCTTTGCCCGTCACTCAGTGCATCACGCCACGGGCCAGCGGCCAGTCGCGCCGCCGCCTCCGGCGCTGGGATCACTGCCCAGGGGAGGCGTCGGGGGGCGTGCCGCTCATGGCCCCGCTCACGGCGTCAGCCAGCCGGCTGCGCACCGCGCCGATGCGGCTGTTCTGACGCGTGGGATTCACCCGATTGGTGAGCAGGACCACGAACAGGTTGCGCTCGGGGTCCATCCAGAGCGACGTCCCCGTGAACCCGGTGTGCCCGAACGCGCGTCGCGACAACCGCTGTCCCGCCGAATTGCGACCTGTGGGCGTCTCCCACCCCAGCGCCCGCAACGAGACCGTGGGGTTCTGCACGGTGGTGAACTGCCGGATCATGGCGGAGTCCAGCACCTGCCGTCCATCCAGTCGGCCGCCGTTGAGGTACAAGCGGGCAAAGCGCGCCAGATCGGTGGCCGTGGAGAACAGCCCGGCGTGGCCGGAGACCCCACCCAGTCGCGCGGCATTCTCGTCGTGCACTTCGCCCCGCAGCTTCCGTTGCCGCCATGGATCCTGCTCCGTGGGTGCCGTGCGCCCCCGCCACGACGCCGGGGGCAGGTACCGGGTGTCCCGCATCCCCGCCGGACCGAAAACATGACGCGGGCCATACTCCGCCAGCGGTTCGCCACTGATCCGCTCCACCAACCGGCCCAAAAGGATGAAGCCCAGATCGCTGTACACGAAGCGGACCCCCGGCACCGTGTCCAGCGGCGTGGCCAGCACCAGCCGCCACGCCTCCTCGGGCGTATCGGCCTCCTTGTACAGGGCACGCCACGCCGGAAGCCCCGCATGGTGCGACAGCAGGTGGCGCACCGTGACCCCCGCCGCGACAGGGGCCGTCCACTCGGGCAGGTAGCGTACCACCGGCGTATCGAGAGCGATCGCGCCGGTCGCCACCATCTGCATCACCGCACTCGTGGTCCCGACCACCTTGGTCAACGAGGCCAGATCCCAGACCGTCTGCGCGGTCGGTCTGGAGGCATCGGCACTGTCGAGACGCCCCGCGCCATACTCGGCCACAATGCCCTCGCGCGTCCCCACCACGGCGTAGCCGCCCGGAAATGCCCCCTCCGCCACGGCGCTCTCAAGCACGATGCGCAGACTGTCCGCCACCGCGCGCTGCATGGATGAAGAGACCGCGGCCCCAGCGGCGACCGGGCGCGCGGGCGGGCGCACTGTCGACTGGCACGCGGCAAGCAGCAAGGACGCGGCAGCCCTGCATACCCACCGCGTGCGGGGACGTGATAGCTTCCAGGACGGGACCGACCGAAGCGGCCGCCGGATATGGGGAGTCGTGCCGGTCATGTGTTGGCAGGGATGGGGCGCACCGGGGGCGTGGCGCGGGGGGCCGCGTGAACGCAGCCGGAACTTACTGTGGAGAGGAAGCGCGTGAACGCGACATGGGCAGGACCGCACGGCAGGCTGCGACGCTGGTCGCTGCTTGCGCTGGCCGCCGGGGTGGCCGCCGGGGTGGCCGCTTGCGCCGGGCGGCAGGGGGGGGCAGGTCCGGCCACCGACGACGGGGCCGACCTGCCGCCGGGGCTGCGCACGCGTGCTCTCGATCGCAAGGTTCGCCCCGGCATTACGGTGCTCCTCGACGACAGCGTGAAACTCATTGCCGGCAAGCGCGTCGCGCTGGTCACCAACCAGACGGGTGTGGACGAGCGTGGCCGGCGAACGGTGGATCTGCTCTTTTCCGATGCGCGTGCACAGCAGGCATCGGTCAAGCTCGTGCGCCTCTTTGCCCCCGAGCACGGCGCGCTTGGCACCTACGATCGCGAAGGGCTGGGTGACGAGCGGGATGTGCGCACTGGCCTCACGGTGCATTCGCTGTATCAGCGCACCACCATGGCTCCGCCCGACAGCCTCCTGCAGGACGTGGACGTGCTCGTCGTGGACCTGCAGGACATCGGGACTCGGACCTGGACGTATGTGGGCGTCGTGCTCTACGCCATGCAGGCCGGCGAACGGCGGGGGATCCCCGTGCTCGTGCTCGATCGCCCCAATCCCCTCTCCGGTGCCTTCACCGAGGGGGCCCTCCTCGATTCGAACCTGGCCAACGCCGAGTATCCCACGGGCACCAACCGCACCAACGGGTTCGCCGTTTACCCCTCGCCACTGCGGCACGGCCTCACCATGGGCGAACTCGCCCGGCTGTTCCAGGCCAACCTCAAGATGGGCACGCGACTCTCCGTCATCCCCATGCGCAACTGGCGACGACGCATGTGGTTCGACGACACGGAGCTTCCCTGGGTCCGTCCATCGCCCAACATGCCCAATCTCACCTCGGCGCTCCTCTACCCGGCGCTGGTGCCCTTCGAGGCGAGCAACGTGTCGGTGGGGCGCGGCACCGAGCAGCCCTTCCAGCGCATTGGCGCCCCGTGGCTGCGTGCCGATACGCTGGTACGCCTGCTCGAGGACCTGACGCTCACCGGCGTGAAGTTCCGCGCGGAGCGCTTCACCCCCGACAAGCCGGGGGACAACAAGTATCCCGGGCGCAGCATTCCTGGCATTCGGCTGGAAGTGACCGATCGGGAACGCGTGCAGCCGGCACGCATCGGTGCGGCCTTGCTCTGGGCGCTCCATCGCGTGCACGGGGATTCCCTCCGCCTCACGCTCCCGGGCTTCGACCTCCGCATGGGCTCGGCGCGGGTACGCGAGGCCTTGCTGGCGGGGCGGGATCCCGACGCCGTGCTCGATCGGCTGTTGCCGCAGGTCGTGGCCTTCGAAAAGGACGCCCGTCGCTTCCATCTCTACCGTTGACGTGGGGGGAGTTCTAGCTTTCCCGGGCTGCCCCCGAGCCCAAAGCCCTCGGGCCAGCGCCCGGTCGCGCCAGTCGAGATCGCTCCACCGCGCCCGGTCCAGTCACTGTTGCCCTGATGAAAGCCATCTGGAACGCCATCGTAAGCGGATACCTGAAAGTCATCGCCCCCGTGGCAGACTGGCTGGTCGCGAAGCGTGTGCGTCCCAATACCATCACCACCGTCGGGACGCTCTGCACCTGTACGGCGGGGGTGATCTTCGCGACCGGCCACATCCGAACCGGGGGCTGGTTCCTCGGGCTCACGGCACTCTTCGATGTGCTCGATGGCACGGTAGCGCGACGGACGGGGACCACCAGTCTGTTCGGCGCCTTCTACGACTCCACCCTCGACCGGGTGGCAGACGGCTTCCTGCTCGGCGGGCTCGTGGTGTTCTACGCCACGCATGTGCAGCACGCCAATCAGGGCATGGTCATCGTGGCAACTCTGGCGCTCATCGCCACGTTCCTTACGTCGTACACCAACGCGCGCGCCGAAGGGCTCGGCTTCTCGGCGCGTGTGGGCGTGCTGCAGCGCCCTGAGCGCATCACGCTGCTGGCCGCGCCGCAGGCGTTCTTCGGCCTGGCGCTGCACGGCTGGGTGCTGGCCACGATCGTGACGCTCCTCATGGTCACGGCGTGGGTCACGTTCTTCCAGCGCATGGCGTATGTCTATCGCACCGCCACGGCTGCTCCGACACCTACTTCTCCTGGAGAATAAACGCAGTGTCCGACTCGACCCGCGGGACTCCCGCGAACATCGCCCCGGCCACGGGGAAGCTCGCCATCTTCACGCCGGGGCTCGGCGCCGTGGCGACCACCTTCATCGCCGGCGTCGAGCGCGTGCGCCGCGGCCTGTCGGTGCCCATCGGTTCGCTCACCCAGATGGCCACCATCCGCCTCGGCAAGCGTACGGACAACCGCAGCCCGCTCATCAAGGACTTCGTACCCCTCGCCTCGCTCAACGACATCGTCTTCGGGGCCTGGGATCCGATCCCTGATGACGCGTACACCGCGGCCACCAAGGCCGGGGTGCTCGTCAAGGACGACATTGAGCCCATCGCCGACTTCCTCAAGAGTATCAAGCCCATGCCGGCGGTGTTCGAAAGCCGCTACGTCACGCGCATTACCGGTGCGACCAACGTGAAGTCGGGCGCGAACAAGAAGGAACTCGCCGAGCAACTCCGCGCTGACATCCGCAATTTCATGGCGGCCAACGGCGCCGAGCGCGGGGCCATGGTCTGGTGCGGCTCCACCGAGACCTACATCAAGGCCGGCCCGCAACACCAGACGATCGAAGCGTTCGAAAAAGCCATGGAGGAGAACGACGACGCCATCGCGCCGTCGATGCTCTACGCCTATGCCGCGATCATGGAAGGCGTGGCGTACTGCAATGGTGCCCCCAACCTCTCCGCCGATTTCCCGGCGCTGGTGGACCTGGCCAACAAGCGTGGCGTGGCCATCTCCGGCAAGGACTTCAAGACCGGCCAGACGTGGATGAAGACCGTCATCGCGCCGGGCATGAAGGCGCGCATGCTGGGCCTCGAGGGCTGGTACTCCACCAACATCCTCGGCAACCGCGATGGCGAAGTCCTCGATGATCCGGCGTCGTTCAAGACGAAGGAAGAGTCGAAGCTCTCCGTGCTGCACACCATTCTGCAGCCCGAGAAGTACCCCGAGCTGTACAAGGACTTCTCGCACGTCGTGCGCATCAACTACTACCCGCCGCGCGGCGACAACAAGGAAGGCTGGGACAACATCGACATCAAGGGGTGGCTCGGCTACCCGATGCAGATCAAGGTCAACTTCCTCTGCCGCGACTCCATTCTGGCCGCGCCGCTCGTGCTCGACCTCGCCCTGTTCAGCGACTTCGCCCAGCGTGCCGGAATGAAGGGCATTCAGGAATGGTTAAGCTTCTATTACAAGGCGCCCACGGTGGCTGCGGGACTGCAGCCCGAGCACGACCTTTTCATCCAGCAGACGAAGCTGAAGAACACGCTCCGTCACCTCATGGGTGAGGACCAGATCACGCACCTCGGGCTGGAATACTATCAGTGACACACACGCGCGCGCGCTGGATCGCCGGCGCGGCTTTCGCGATCACAGCCGGCGCCTTCAGCGCCGGCTGTGATGCCGGCCGCAAGAACATTCGGGAGCTGCGGTTCCGTACCGACTCGTTCGTCATCCGAGTCGCGCCGGAAACCATTCCGACGCGCGCGCTCGAGCCCATCTACTGGCGGGTCATCGTGCACGACCGCGAAAGCGGCGTCCCCATTCAGGGGGGAGAGGGGCGCATCTTCGCTACCAACAAGGACATGAAGACCGTGTCCAACGGGTTCGAGGAAACCGGCGAGCTTGGTACGTATCGCAGCAACCTCATGTTCGTCACCGCGGGCTTGTGGGCCATGGCTATACAGTTCCGGCGTGACTCCACGAAGGAGTTGCAGAAGACGCAGGACTGGACCCAGGATATCCTGGAGGCCGATGAACCCGGCATGAACATCCGGACGCCCATCTCCACGCGCGTCAAGGATTCGGCCAAGACACTGCCCGCGGCGCCGGCCGCGTCGGATTCCGCCCGGAAGCGGGTGCCCTGACGGACCCCCACGGAGACATTGCATGCGGCATTTTCATCGCTGTTCGCTCACACCCGACATGGTGCTCGAGCAGGCCGATCGCTACTTCGGCGAGCTGGGCCTCGCTCGCAGCAGCGCCGACGCGCGCTCGCGCGCCTATGCCGGCGCCCTCGGTGCCATGACCCTCTCGGTCAAGATGGAGGGCGGCCACTACACGTTCGTCGAGGTGCACACCGACCAGGTGGGCGAAAGCCGGCTCGACAAGAACGTCAAGCGCTACTTCAATGCGCTGCACCGCGCTGCCGATCCCCGTCACCTGATCGAGGCCGGGTACTGATGGCGGCGGGACCGCCGACGCCCGGTGAGGATCGCACGGGGCGGAATATCGGCGTCGGATGCTTTACCTTCTTCATCGGCGCCGTGAGCGGGGCCATGTCCGGGGTCGGCATCGGCAAGCTCCTGGGCTTTTTCAATCGCTGCACCCCGGACCCCGGCTTGCCTGCGTGCGAATGGTGGGTGTACGCCGGGTGGGGCGCCGCCATCGGTGCCGTCACGCTCCCGGTAGTCGCGCTGTGGCGCCTCAAGCGCCGCGACCGGGCCGAAGACGCAGTTTCCACATATCGAGGATGACCGAGTGGCTCGTGTAGACGTGATCATGCCGCAGATGGGCGAATCCATCGCGGAAGGGACGGTATCGCGGTGGCTCAAGAAGGTTGGCGACAACGTCAAGCGCGATGAGCCCATTTTCGAGATCTCCACGGATAAGGTCGATGCGGAGATTCCGTCTCCCTCCGCTGGCGTGCTCATGGAAATCCTCGTTGGCGAAGGGATGACCGTGGCGGTGAACACGGTAGTGGCGCGTCTCGAAACCGATGCCGCGGCCGCAGCCGCCGCGCCGGCCCCCAGCGCGCCGGTCCCCGCCGAAGCTGCCAACTCGATTGCTCCCACGGCAGTAGCCGCAGTCGCCCCGGTCGCGGCCTCGGCGGCTGCGCCATCGTCGGCAAGTCCCGCGGTGCCGGCCATGGCGCCGGGTTCACTTGAAGAGCGCCTGCGTACCAAGTCGTCGCCGCTCGTGCGCAAGATGGCCGCCGAGCACGGCGTGGAGATTGGCGGTCTCTCCGGCACCGGCGTTGCCGGTCGCGTTACCCGCAGGGACCTCGACGCCTTCCTCGCCAACCGCCCCGCAGCGGCGGCAGCGGCGCCCGCCGGAGCGTCCATGTACGCCCCGGCAGGAACCGACACACACGGACCCTTGCCCACGCCGTGGCCTGGAGATGTGGTCGAGCCCATGTCGAAGATCCGCAAGCTGACCTCCGACCACATGGCCACGGCGCGCCGGGTGGCCGCGCACGTCACGACCTTCTGGGAGATCGACCTCACCCGTGTGGCGCGTCTGCGCCAGGGGATGCGCCACGCCTTCGAGGCGCAGTCGGGGCAGAAGCTCACCTACATGCCGTTCATCCTGCAAGCGGTCAGCGCGCAGCTCAAGCGGCACCCGGTGCTCAATGCCGCCGTCGCCGGCACCGACATCATCTATCGCAAGCAGGTCAACCTCGGCATCGCCGTGGCGCTCGAACCCGCGGGGCTCATCGTGCCGGTGCTCAAGCGGGCCGATGAACTCTCCCTCACCGGACTCACGCGTGGCGTGAACGACCTGGCGGCGCGTGCGCGCGGCAAGAAGCTGAGCCCCAGCGACGTGCAGGATGCGACGTTCACGATCAGCAACCCGGGGACCTTCGGCTCCATCACCGGCACGCCCATCATTCCCGTGGGAACCACGGCCATCCTTTGCCTCGGCGCCATCGAGAAGCGCCCCAAGGTGATGACGGGTCCCGACGGCGAGGACACGATCGCCATTCGTACCTGCTGCTACTTCTCGCTGTCGTTCGATCACAAGGTCGTCGATGGCGCCGACGCCGATCGCTTCATGGGCGATCTCAAGAAGGCGCTCGAGTCGGTCTCCGAATCCACGGTTTGAACAGCGCATGGCCCGCTCCCTTGCCATCGTGGAACGCCATGTCGGCGACGACGAGCGGGCGGACTATCTGGCGGCACTGGCCGCGCGTAAATCACGCGCGGCGGCCGTGCTCGCTCACTTCTGGGTCTTTGAGCACGCAACGGAACGCGGGCGTTTCGTGGAGTTCACCGAGGCGGCGAGCGATGCAGCTATCGCATCGCTCCACGGCCATGACGCGTCGAGCCATCTGTGGCGTGAAGTACAGGGAGGTTGAGATGCCCACGCGACGTATCGACATCGATGGACGCGAATGGCAGGTGTATCCGTCCGGCTTCCTCACGCAGTACGTCGGGGACGAATTCGGACTCATCTTCGTGACGGGCGCCGGGGATGGGCGCGAAGTGCGCGTGACCCGCTACTCCCCCATGGGAGTGCGTTCGCGCGAGCAGTCGCTGGCCGAGTTCGACGACGCCCAGCTCGTGGAGCTCTTCCGGGCGTCGCAGCCGGGCGCGCGTTCCCCCGAAGCCGGCTACCGCTCGTGAGTGACGAGGCCACGGCGCCAGCGGCGTTCGTGGATCTGCAGGTGCATACGACTGCCTCGGACGGCGCCTTGCCGCCGGCTGCCGTCGTGCAGGCCGCTGCCGACGCGGCGCTGCACGCCATTGCCATCACCGATCACGACACGGTCGACGGGCTCCCCGAGGCGCACGCAGCGGGCGAGCGCCTCGGGGTGCGCATCGTGCCGGGGGTCGAGCTCAGCACGCACTTCGAGGGCGAAGAACTGCATCTCCTCGGTCTCCACCTGACCGACCTCCACGCCATGGCAGATGCGCTCGCCGATTTCCGCGTGCAGCGGGTGCAGCGCGCCGAGCGCATCGTCGAGACGCTCAATGCGCACGGCATTCCGATCACCATGGACGCCGTGCTTGCCGAAGCAGCCGACGGCGCCGTGGGCCGCCCCCACATCGCCCGCGCCATGCTGGCCGGCGGTTGGGTGCGTGAGTTCCGCGAGGCGTTCGACAAGTGGATAGGCTGGGGGCGCCCCGCGTACATGGCCAAGGAACAGTTCGACGTGGCCGATGCCATGGCCCTGGTACATCGGGCCGGTGGACTCGCCGTCTGGGCGCATCCGGGAGAACTCGCCACCCCGGCCCGCATCGCGCGCCTCGCCGACCGTGGCCTCGATGCCGTTGAAGTACTGCATCCGAGCCATCCCCCGTATCTCGTGCAGCGACTGGTCGAGCACACGGAGAAGGCCGGACTGCTCCCCAGTGGTGGATCCGACTGGCATGGCACGCAGGACGGCCCCCGCAAGCTGGGGGGCCAACTCGTTCCCAAGGTGTGGCTCGATTGGCAGGATGCCCGGGTGGCCACCCGCGGCACGACCACCGCGTAGGCCATGTCGCGCCGCGTAGCACTGGTCACCGGCGGAGCGCGGCGTCTGGGCGCGGCCCTGGTGCGGAGCTTCGCGGAACGCGAGTACGATGTGCTGTTGCATCACGGCAGCTCTCCCGACGAGGCGGCCGCCCTCGCCCGGTCGCTCGAGCAGCAGCACGGTGTGCGCGTACACGCAGTGCAGGAGGACCTGCTCGATCCCGCCGCGCCCGGCAGGCTCGTCGAGCGCGCCGTCGAAGTCCTGGGGCGTCTCGACGTCGTCATCAGTTCCGCGTCGGTCATGGAGTGGCGGGACTTCGATCGCGTCACGCCGCAGGATTGGACGCGTGCGGAGGCGATCAACCTGCGCGCGCCGTTCTTCCTCATGCAGGCAGCAGCGCGGGTCATGACCACGGGCGGGGCCATCGTGCAGATCGCCGACCATCTCGCCGCCGAGACCGGTTTCCCGCGCCTCATTCCCCACCAGGTCACCAAGTCGGCGCTCACCCAGCTGGTGCGCGCCGTGGCCGATCACCTCGCACCGGCCATTCGCGTGAACGCGATCGCTCCGGGGCTGGTGCTGGCCCCCAACGACCTGACCGACGAGGCCAGACAACGCTTCCTGCGCGACGTGCCCCTGGCGCGAAGTGGCGTACCCGCCGACGTGCTGCAGGCCGTGCACTTTCTGGTGGACGCGCCATACATCACCGGCGTCGTCCTTCCGGTCGACGGCGGCCGACAGCTGCGTCGCTGACGCATGGCACTGCAATTCGCGCGCATCGTCATCATTGGCGGGGGATGCTACGGCAGCTGGTACGCGCAGCAACTCACGCGCGCCATCCAGCGGAAGGCGCTGTGGGCCGATGACATCGTGGTGGTGGATCGGGATCCCGCCTGTCGCGTCGCCGCGCGCCTGCAGGATGGTGCCTATGACGGCGTCGCCCTGCGGTTGGTGCTGCGGGACTGGGATGCGTACCTCGCCGAGTGGTTGGCGGCGGGCCCCGAGGCGTTGGCTGGCCATGCCATGGTCCCCTCGCCGCTCATGCCGCATCTGTGCCTCGACTGGCTCGTGGCGCGGGCGAAACACCGCTGGCCCGCCCGAGCCGTCACGGTACAACCCATGCCGGCAGTGCCCCCCACACCCTGGGAACGGGCCGCACCCGATGGGCGCCACTACGTGAGCTTTGCCACCTGGACCTGCCCGGTCAATTGCATCGAGCCGGCCAAGTGCCCCGCCACCCGGGAGACGCGCGACTGGAGTCTGCCCGTCACGATCCGACGCCTCGCCCATGGGGAGCCACGGCTGGGGGAGGCCGCTATCTTTCACTGCACACATCGGACGTATGGTGTCGGCATGATCGACGCCGACGCGATTGCCCATGCCGACCGCCTGGTCGCTGAACGCGGGAACGCGGGGGCCTGTCGAGTGCTCGTGGGCACCGCGTCGCACTGTCACGGCGCCCTCGGTGTCCTCGCCGTAGACTGAACGCGCACCGCCGACCGCCATCGATCTTCCCCCGGTTCCGCACCCGGGTTTCACCGTTTCTCCTCGCGTGGACATGCCACTGTCAACCGAAAACATCGTCATCATCGGGTCGGGCCCCGCCGCCTGGACCGCCGCCATTTATGCCGCGCGCGCAAACCTGAAGCCGCTGGTGTTCGAGGGAGAACCCGTGGGCACGGAGTTGCCCGGTGGCCAGCTCATGCTGACCACCGACATCGAGAACTTTCCCGGCTTCCCCGAGCCCATCAGCGGCCCCGAACTCATGGATCGCGTCAAGGCGCAGGCCGTGCACCACGGAACACGGGTGGTGAGCGAACTGATCCGGGAGGTGGATTTCTCGCAGCGGCCCTTCACGGTCACGCCCAATTACTCGGAGCCGCTGCAGGCGCACACCGTCATCGTGGCCACCGGGGCTGCCGCCAAGTGGATCGGACTCGACAGCGAACTCCGCTTGGCGCAGCAGGGGGGTGGCGTATCGGCGTGCGCGGTCTGCGACGGGGCCATGCCGTTCTACCGCAACAAGCGTCTGGCGGTCGTGGGCGGCGGCGATACGGCCATGGAAGAGGCGATGTACCTCACGAAGTTCGCGAGCGAAGTGGTCATCATCCACCGCCGTGACAGCTTCCGTGCCTCCAAGGTGATGGCCAACCGGGTGCTCGCGCACCCCAAGGTACGCGTGCTCTGGAACTCGCAGGTCACCGACGTGGTCGGCGACGAGTTCATCACCGGGCTCAAGCTGGCCGACACCGTGACCGGGGCCGTGAGCGAAATCGCGGTGGGGGGATTGTTCGTGGCCATCGGTCACACACCCAATACGCGCTTTCTCAAGGGCCAGCTCGACGTCACCGAACACGGCTACATCAAGGTGTCGTCCTGGCGCACGGCTACCTCAGTGGACGGGGTCTTCGCCGCGGGCGATGTGATCGATGATTACTATCGGCAGGCCATCACGTCGGCCGGCACCGGATGCATGGCGGCGCTTGAGGCCGAGCGGTGGCTCGCGCATCATGGCATCGGGGAAACTCCCGTGCTCGAAACAGGAGAGAGCTCGATCGCGGCCGCAGCGGCCGAAGGGTGAGCATGTCCGAACTGCACGTGCAGCAGCTGACCGTAGGACCGCTCGAGGAGAACTGCTGGCTGGTGGCCGACCCCGCCTCGCAGCGGGCGGTGCTCGTCGATCCGGGTGACGAAGCCGATCGGCTGCTGGCGGCCATTGACGCCTCGGGGTGCACACTCGACGCCATCTGGCTGACCCACTGCCACTTCGATCACGTGGGCGGCATCGCCGGTGTTGTGCGTGCGAGGCCGGTGCCCATCCACAGGCATGTCGCCGACGCTCCCTTCTACGAGGCCGCGGCCGACAATGCCGCCCGTTGGGGCATTCGCCTCGACAACCCGCCTCCGGCCACGCATGACGTCGCGGAAGGCGGTGTCGTGCAGGTGGGTGACTATCGCTTCGAGGTCTGGCATGTGCCGGGACACGCCCCCGGCCATGTGGCCTTCGTGGGGCACGGTCTCTGCATGTCGGGAGATGTGCTCTTCGCGGGCTCCATCGGGCGGACCGATCTGCCACTCTGCGATCCGCGCGCCATGCAGGCCTCACTCATGCGGCTGGCGACATTGCCACCCGAGACTCGGGTGCTGCCCGGGCACGGTGTTGTGACTACCATCGGGCGGGAACTCGCGTCCAACCCGTTCCTGCGTGGCGCTGCGCGGCCCCTGGGTGCCTGAGTGCTGCCGCGCGCTCCGTTTCGTCCTCCCTCAGCCCCCATGCGCATGCCCACTCATCGTCGTCGCGCCACCCTGCGAGGCTTCCTGCTCCTGGTCATCGGCAGCGTCGCGGCCGGCGCCTGCTCGAGCATCACCGACAGCGCGCCCAGCCTCGAGAAGTACGGGGCCGTGAATTTCGTGGGCAAGCGCAACGCGGCAGGGCAGGGAGCGGCCGCCGCAACCGTGGTGGCCTTCGAATCGGTCAACCTGCAGGTCCCCAACAGCAGCGCGCAGCAGAACGACCAGTGCGTCTACGCGGCCATCGACACCGTGACCCCCGTGGCGCGCGGCGATCGCAGTGCCGGAGACGCCGTGTCCATCGTGGTGGGCGGCGCCACCCGTCAGCTTGCGTACTCGAGCACCGATCGGCGCTACGCCACGGCAGCGGGAGCGCCCATCACATACAACGCCGGGGACATTGCGCAGGTGACCCTCCCCGGCAATGGCAGTGCGTTCCCCACCATCGCTGGCTCGCTCAAGCTCGCCGAACCGCTCCTCCTGAGTCCGCTGTCGCTGCCGCCCATTGGCGAGAATCTCACGGTCACCTGGAACGCCACCAACGACCCCACGGCGGCCATCATCCTGCAGCTCAAGTACCCCAATCCGGCGAGCTCCACCTTCGCTAACGAGCAGGTGTACTGCGCCCTGCGCGATGATGGATCGGCCGTGCTCCCCGGGGGGCTGCTCAACCCGTTCCAGATCGCTACCGCCCGGCGCTCGCTCACGCTCATTCGCTGGCGCACCAATCTCGTCACGGCCAACGGCGCCACCCTGCATCTGACCTCCTCCATCGACACCACCATCACCTTCCCTTGACCGAGGGCATCATGAGCGCCACTGCGGGAACGTCGTCGCTGCCGCCGGTTGCCATGCGCGTCGAGACGGACCCGCTCGGCGCATTCGAGGTGCCGCAGTCGGCGCTCTACGGCATTCAGACCGCGCGGGCGCTGCAGAACTTCGCCATCAGTGGCCTGCGCCCGCTGTGGCCGTTCGTCGTGGCACAGGTCTGGATCAAGAAGGCCGCAGCCATGGTGCACCGGCACACCGGCCGGCTCGATGCCCCCTTGGCCGACGCGATCGTCACCGCCGCCGATGAAGTGCTCGCCGGACGCCACCGCGACCAGTTTGTCGTCGATCCCTACCAGGCGGGGGCCGGCACGTCGCACAACATGAATGTGAACGAGGTGCTGGCCAACCGCGCCAATGAGCTGCTGGGAGCGCCGCGCGGCCGCTATGTCCCGGTGCATCCGAATGACCATGTCAACATGGCGCAGAGCACCAACGACACGATCCCCACCAACATCCGGCTCGCCGTACTTGGGGAACTGCCGCTGTTGGTGGGCGCGCTCGAAGCGCTCGAGGCCGCGCTGGTTGATCGGGCGCGGGCGTTCGATCACATCGTCAAGGCGGGCCGGACGCACCTGCAGGACGCCATGCCCATCCGCCTCGGACAGGAGTTCGCCGCCTACGCTGGATCCATCGCACGCGCGCGCAAGCGTCTCGGTGAAGCAGCAGACTACCTCAATGATCTGGGCATCGGGGGCAGTGCGGTCGGCACCGGGGTCACCGTCGAACCGCAGTACCCGTCGCTCATGGTTGCGGCGCTGCGCGATATCACCTGTATCACCACCCTGCGCGAAGGCACCGATCGGGTGCAGCTGATGCAGAGCATGGGGGACGTGGCGGCATTCAGCGCCGCCATGCGCGGCATCGCCATCGATCTCTCGAAGATCGTGAGCGACCTGCGACTCATGGTGTCCGGCCCGCGCACGGGATTCGATGAAATCGTGCTCCCCGCCGTGCAGCCGGGGTCCAGCATCATGCCGGGAAAGGTCAACCCCTCCATTCCGGAGATGGTGAATCAGGTGTGCTATCAGGTCATGGGCTGCGATGTCACCGTGGCGATGGCCGCCGAGCACGGGCAGCTGGAGCTCAATGTCATGATGCCGGTCATTGCCCATAACGTGCTGCTGTCCATGCACATCCTCACGTCGGCTATCACGACGCTGACCACCCGCTGCGTTGCCGGGATCGAAGCCAACCCGGACATGTGCGCCTACTGGGTGGAACGCTCGGCGGCCCTCGCCACCGCTCTCCTTCCCGCGCTCGGATACGCGGCCGCCGCCGAGCTCTCCAAGCGGAGCGTGCGGGAGGGCGTGCTCATCCGCGATCTCATCACCCGCGAGCAGATCGTCCCGGCCGCAGAGGTGGAGGCCCTGCTCGATCTCCGTCGCCTCACCGAGATCGGCATGCCGGGCAGTCGGCCGGCGTCGTGACAGCCCGGGCAGCCGTCGGGACACCGGCGAACTCAACCGTAAGTGTGAGGTCCGCCGCAGCTTGTCTGGACCGGGAGTCCGACCTAGACTCTCGGGTATGCGCATAACAACGTGGGCTGAGTACGGGCTGATTTGCGCCCTCCACCTTGCCCGTCGCGCCGGCGACGGGCCGGTAACGGGCCGGGACGTGGCGGCACGCGAAAAGCTGCCGGGCGATTACGTCGAGCAGATTCTGCTGCGGATGCGGCGCGCCGGCATCGTGGCCAGCACGCGCGGGGCCCGCGGCGGGTATTCGCTGGCGCGCGCGGCCGAGGAAATCACCGTGCGTGATGTCATCAAGGCCTCCGAACTCACCACCTTCGACCTGCACTGCGTATCGCATCCGGTGGACGCCGGGCGGTGTGCCGAAGCGGAGAACTGCAGTATTCGGCCGGTGTGGATGCTGCTCCAGAAGCGCATTGACGAGGTGCTCGACAGCGTGCGGCTGAGTGATCTGCTGGCTGACGAATCTGTCGTGCGTGATCGCGTCGGGCTGGCCAGCTTCGAGGCGGCCGGCGCGGTGCCCGGCGGTCTTCCCATTTTGCAGTCCTGATCGGCCAATATGGGGCTGTGGGCCGATTGGCAGGCGACGCGCGCGCAGCGGCATCGCGTCGAGCTGTACCTCAACTACCTGCTGCGCGAACCCGACGATGAGGCCATGAACTGGCTCTTCGCGCTGGCGCCGGACATGGCCACCGCGAGACGCGAGTTCCACTTCGCGCGGCGGGCCATCGGCCTCATTGTGGCCGAGCGTGATGCGCTCGACGATCGCACGCACGCTGATGTCACCCACCAGCTGGCGCCGGTGCTGGCCGCGGAAGCGCGGCGGGCACCAGCCGACGGTCTGGCCTGGAACGAGCGCTGGCGCGCCTACACCGCGGCGCTTGCGGTACGCGGCTCGGTGGACTCGCCGGCGACACGGTTGGCTCGTGTCATGCTGAGCGCCGCCGGCGTCGAACACCCGGACCCCGCGGGGCTCCCGCGCGCCACCCAGTTCGTGCAGGAAACGCGCGCCGCCATGAACGAGGCGCTGCGCCATGCCTTCGGGGCCGCTTCACTCCCCGAAGACGTCCGCCCCAGCGCGCTGCGGGGCTGAACGCACCACGGGCAGCGACGCCGAAGCGACCGCTGCCCGTGATGTCTACTCAGGTGCCGAAGGCCGGACTCGAACCGGCACGTCCTTGCGGACACTGCGCCCTGAACGCAGCGCGTCTACCAATTCCACCACTCCGGCAGAACCCGTCCGGCAGGCAGCGGCAACGCCGTTTGCCCGCAGGAGCGGCAGGGCGGGAAGAATAGATCGGGAACGGGCCGAAAGTCAACGCCGACGACAACAAACGTGACCCCGGCTCACGCGACCGCCGCAGGATGGTCGCAAAAACGATTACGTTTGTGCACGTATGGTCAACACGGACACCGAAGAACCGACCGAACTGATCGCGCGAAACAAGCGCGCCCGCCACGAGTACGAGATCCTCGACACGTGGGAGGCCGGTCTCGTTCTCACCGGGACCGAGGTAAAGGCGTTGCGGGATGGCCGGGCCAACCTCACCGACGCCTTCGGGTATGTGAAGGATGGCGAGGTGTTCCTGCTGAACCTGCACATCGGGGCGTATGGACATGGCAACGTATTCAACCACGAGGCCACCCGCACGCGCAAACTGTTGCTCCACAAGCGTGAGATTCGCCGACTCATTGGATCGGTCGAGCGTCAGGGGCTCACGCTTGTCCCGCTCGACCTGTATTTCCGGCGCGGCAAGGTGAAAACCCGGATTGCCCTTGCCCGCGGTAAGCAGCAGCACGACAAGCGCGAGGACCTCAAGAAGCGCGATGCCGAGCGCGAGATCGCGCGGGTACTGCGCAAACGATGAGGCACGCCCTGCAGCGGGCGGCGCAGCAGAGCGTGTGGTGGTGCGCGAGGTGGTGCGCGAGGGCACTCGGAGTGCTCGGGCTCAGCGCCCAGGCGGCCTCGGCGCAATCCCCGGCGGCCGCGCCACCATCGGCTCCGGCCCCCTTCACGGCACGACTCGGCGAGCGCGTCCGCCCGGTCGCGGTCATCCTGCATCCGGATGGCGGGCTGGCCCTTCGTGCCGATGCGCTCGCTGCGGCGCTGGGCGGACAGCTGCTGCGTGATCCGGTACGCGCCGGTCGCTACCGGTTCGAGGTGGGGGCGGTCGGATTGGATATCGAGCAGGGCACGTCGCTGGTGATTGCCGGCGACGACACCCTGGTACTTGGTCGTGAGGTCATCCGGGCGGCCGGGGCACTCTACGTGCCGGTCGCGCTCGCGGCGGATCTGCTGCCGCGTCTCGGTACGGGGGTGCTCTTCGACGCGGAGAAGCGCGAGATCAGGCGATTCGCACCGGTGTCCTCCGGTCGGCGTGCCAGCGACGCGACCCAGCGTCCTGCGTCCGTGCCCGCTACCGCGTCGGTGCGCGCCGAGCCCGACCGCACGGCGGTGCGCGCCCCTGAGACACGCGCCGGGAATCGTCAACGCATCGTCGTGGTCGACGCCGGCCACGGGGGACGGGACAACGGAATGTCCGGGCCGATCGGTGGTGGGCCACGGATCTACGAGAAGAACGTCACATTGGCCGTGTCGAAGCAGCTCCAGCGCGCCCTCGAAGACCGAGGCGTCCGAGTGGTCATGACACGTACCGCGGACACGCTGATCGGTTTGTACGATCGCGGACCGATAGCCAACGCGGCAAAGGGCGACCTGTTCGTGTCCATTCACGTCAACGCGGCAAATCCGAAGTGGAAGAACCCCGGCGCCGCGCGCGGCTTCGAAACGTACTTCCTGGCCGAAGCGAAGACGGAAGACGAGCGGCGCGTGGCGGCGATGGAAAACGAGGCCGTGAAGTTCGAAACCAAGGCCGATGTCAGCGGTGATGATCCGCTCGGATTCATCATGCGCGACATGGCGCAGAACGAGCATTTGCGGGAATCGATGCAGCTCGCCTCGCTCATCCAGGGCGCCATGCGTACCGTGCATCCAGGTCCGAACCGTGGAGTGAAGCAGGCTGGGCTGGTTGTGCTCGTCACGGCATTCATGCCCGCCGTACTGGTGGAAATCGGCTTCGGAACCAATCCGGCCGAGGCGTCCTACATCACGAATCCGCAGCGGCAGGCAGAGCTCGCTGAACGGCTCGCCGACGCCATCGTCCGCTATCTCGCGAAATACGAACGCAAGGTGGGTGGATGAGCGAAATCGCAACGCGGGTGGCGGGGCTCGACTTCCGTAATCCGGTGGTGCTGGCGTCGGGGACCGCAGGCTTCGGCATCGAGATCGAGGATGTCGTTGATCTCGATGCCGTGGGCGGGATCTCCACCAAGGCTGTCAGCATTGCTCCGCGAAAGGGCAATCCGGCGTTGCGTGTCTCCGAGTTCGCCGGCGGCATGATCAACGCCATCGGGCTGGCCAACCCCGGGCTCGACGAAGTCAGGCGCGACTATCTCCCGTGGCTCCCCGCCCATCATCCCGGCACGCGGGTCTTCGTGAACGTCGTTGGCAACAGCATCGACGACTTCGCCGCGGTGGTGGACGCCATCGACGGGATGCCCGGCATCGACGGGTTCGAACTCAATGTGAGTTGCCCGAACGTGAAGGCCGGGGGGCTCGAGTTTGGTGCCGACCAGCGGGCGCTGGCGGCCCTCGTGGCGGCGGCGCGTGGCAAGACTCCGCGCCCGATCTTCGTGAAGCTCTCCCCGACACTCGGCGCGGGCATCGCCGACACCGCGAAGGTCGCGGTCGACGCGGGTGCCACCGGGCTCACGCTCGTGAACACGATGCCGGGGCTCGTCATCGACACCCACAGGCGGAAGCCGAAGATCAGCTTCGGCAGTGGCGGCCTGTCGGGGCCCGCCGTGCTCCCCATCGGGTTGCTCGCCACGTGGCGGGTGAGCCAAGCGCTCCCGGGCGTGCCACTCATCGGGCTCGGTGGCGTGAGCACCGGCGATGACGCCGTGCAGTATCTGCTCGCCGGCGCGTCGCTGGTGGGTGTGGGAACGGCCGCGCTGCGCGACCCTCGGGCCCCCGAACGCATTG
Source organism: Gemmatimonas sp. (assembly GCF_027531815.1). Taxonomy (NCBI): domain Bacteria; kingdom Pseudomonadati; phylum Gemmatimonadota; class Gemmatimonadia; order Gemmatimonadales; family Gemmatimonadaceae; genus Gemmatimonas; species Gemmatimonas sp. The sequence goes on from NZ_JAPZSK010000002.1 coordinate 592,922, forward strand.
CGCGGCAGATGGCCGCGTGGGCGCAGCGCGAAGGCGTGCGCGATCTTCCCTCGATCATCGGAACCTTGCAGTGGCCCTCCTGACCGCGTCTGCCGCCATCCCCATCGTCGCCCTCGACGTCCCCGACCGCGCCGGGGCAGAAGCCGTGGTGCGCCGGCTCGGGGACGCCTGTGGCTTTTACAAGGTGGGGCTCGAGCTGTTCTCGGCTGAGGGGCCGGCGATCGTGTCGTGGCTGCGCGGATTGGGCAAGGAGGTGTTCGTCGACCTCAAGCTGCACGACATCCCCAACACGGTGCGCGGCGCCGCCCGAAGCGTGGCTCGCCATGGTGCCGCCTTGCTCACGGTACACGCCAGCGGCGGCCGGGAAATGATCGCCGCGGCCGTCGAAGGGGCCCGCGAAGGGCGACCGGACGGTGGCTGCGGCATCCTCGGGGTAACCATCCTGACGAGCATGGACGCCACCGGGGTCGAGTCGGCGTGGGGGCGGACCGGTGTCACCGTGCAGGACGAAGTCCTGCGGTTGGCCGGGCTGGTTGCGGAGGGGCAGGGCACCGGCATCGTGTGTTCGGGCCATGAGGCGGATGCGGTTCGGGGAAAGTTCGGTGGTCGTCTCGGACTGCTCATCCCCGGCATCCGCTTGCCGGGCGGGGAGGCCCATGATCAGCGCCGCGTGATGACCCCTGCCGCCGCCGCGGAGGCGGGGGCCCGGTGGTTGATTCTTGGCCGCGCGGTAACCGCTGCCGCCGATCCCGTGGCCGCCATGGCGGAAGTCAACCAGTCCCTTGCGGGTATCTCCTAAGTCCGCTAGCCTTCGGGTCTTGCCCGTTTTTGGGCATTTCACCGGCCAATCCGCTGGCCACTTTCGCTTCGCTCGTGCGCGGAATCGGTGCTCTCTCCTGAGGGCGCGATGCTTCATGAGCGATGAACAGCATGGGGAGTCCGGCCGGCCGCCAGCATCTGGTGGTGCGGGAGACTCCGTCGGCGCGTGAGCGCCGAGGTGACCCGTGAAAGTTCGCAGCAGCGTCAAGCCGATCTGTGAGCACTGCAAAGTCGTCAAGCGACAGGGCGTGACTCGCATCATCTGCAAGCGCAACCCGAAGCACAAGCAGCGTCAGGGCTAAGGGAGCGCATAACACATGGCACGTATTGCTGGCGTCGATCTTCCGCGTGAGAAGAAGATCGAGATCGGCCTGACCTACATCTTCGGCATCGGTCGCAAGACCGCCCAGAAGATCCTCGAGGCCGCGGGTGTGTCGAGCGCGCAGCGCGTTCGCGACCTGAACGATTCCGACCTGAACAAGCTCCGTCAGGAAATCGAGCGCAACGTCCGCGTCGAAGGTGCCCTGCGCACCGAAGTCGCGATGAACATCAAGCGCCTGATGGACATCGGCTCCTACCGTGGCACGCGCCACCGTCGTGGCCTCCCCGTGCGCGGGCAGCGCACGCACACGAACGCGCGCACCAAGAAGGGGCCGCGCCGCGCCATCGCGGGCAAGAAGAAGGTGACCAAGTAAGCCATGGCTACCGCAAAGAAGACCAAGCGCGTCGTCGAGGCCGAAGGCATCGCCCACGTCAGCGCCACGTTCAACAACACGACCATCACGATCACCGACATGCATGGCAACGCAGTGTCGTGGGGCTCCGCCGGCAAGGCGGGCTTCAAGGGGTCGAAGAAGTCCACGCCGTTCGCCGCCACCGTGGCCTCCGAGCAGTGTGCGCGCGAAGCGCTCACCGCTGGGGTGCGCCGGGTGCACGTGCGCGTGCAGGGTCCCGGTTCCGGCCGCGAGTCGGCCATCCAGGCGCTCGCCGCTGCGGGTCTCCAGGTGAAGTCCATTCGTGACGTCACCCCGATCCCGCACAACGGCTGCCGTCCCCCCAAGCGCCGGAGGGTCTGATCCATGGCTCGCTACACTGGTCCCAGCTGCCGTCAGTGCCGTCGTGAGGGCGCCAAGCTCTTCCTGAAGGGCACCAAGTGCTTCACCGAAAAGTGCCCCGTGGAGCGTCGTCCGTACGCCCCGGGTCAGCACGGTCAGGCCACGGCTCGCCGCAAGAAGATGTCGGAGTTCGCCAAGCAGCTGCGCGAAAAGCAGAAGATCAAGCGCATCTACGGCATCTCCGAGAAGCAGTTCCGCAACACGTTCGAGCGCGTGTCCACGCAGGCCGGCATCACCGGTCACAACCTGCTGGCCGCCCTCGAGACCCGTCTGGACAATGTCGTGTACCGCATGGGCTTCGCCCCCAGCCGCAAGGCCGCGCGTCAGCTCATCCGTCACCGGCACATCGAGGTGAAGGGTCGCCTCCTCGACATCCCGTCGTACCAGGTGCGGCCGGGCGAGGAAGTGCGCGTGAAGCAGTCCTCGCGCGAACTCGTGCTCGTCATGAGTGCCATGGAGCAGGCGTCGAAGGGCGGCTCGCTCTCGTGGATCGCCGTCGACAAGGAGTCGTTCAGCGGTCGCGTGCTCGAGAAGCCCGCGCGCACCAGCATCCCGCTGGCCGCGCAGGAACAGCTCGTCGTCGAACTGTACTCCAAGTAATCCGTTGCAAGGGCGGGCGCACTGCGCCCGCCCTGGTCGGGGCCCGAACCCCCTCACGAGTCTACCGCGCGTTCGGGGCGGGGTAGAGCGTCGCCACTCTCACGAGTGGTGAGACCACTTCCAGATTCAGACTTTCTCATGGCAACCATCGATCTATCCGGGCTGGTGCGACCGCAGCTGGTCGAAGCGACCAAGCGCGAGGACACGCCCAATCTGGCCGAGTTCCGCCTGCAGCCGCTCGAGCGCGGCTTCGGGCACACGCTGGGCAACGCCATGCGCCGACTGCTCCTGTCGTCGCTGCGCGGTTCGGCCGTGTGGGCATTCCGCATCGACGGGGTGGTGCACGAGCACCAGACCATCGCCGGCGTCGTCGAGGACGTGCACCAGATCATCGGGAACCTCAAGACGCTCACCCTCTCCCTTCCCGACGAAGTGGAGCAGGCGGTGCTGCGCATCAGCAAGGCGGGCCCCGGCTCCGTTACCGCGGCTGACATCATCGCCACGGGGGGCGTGCGCGTCGTCGATCCGTCGCATCATCTCTTCACCATCACCGACGAGCGCGACTTCACCGTCGAACTCTACGTGAACAAGGGACGCGGCTACGTCGAGAGCGACCAGCATCCGGCCGACAAGAACCTCCCGGTCGATGTCGTACGGATCGATGCCATCTACAACCCGGTTCGTCGTGCCAACTTCACCGTCGCGGAAACCCGCGTCGGTCAGCGCACCGACTACGACCGGCTCACGCTCACCGTCGAAACCAACGGCACCATGTCGCCCGAGGAAGCGGTGAGCTACGCAGCGGCCCTGGCCCAGACCCACTTCCAGTACTTTGTCGGGTTCGGCTCGTCCGCCTCTGCGCAGCCCGGTGCCGCCGGTGATGGCGCGAACTCCGACGCCATCCGGCTCGCCGAGCTGTTCCGTACTCCCATCGACGATCTCGAACTGTCGGTGCGGTCGGTCAATTCACTCAAGAACTCCAACATCCGCTCGCTCGGCGATCTGGTTCGCCAGACCGAGGCGCAGATCCTTCAGGTCAAGAACTTCGGCAAGAAGTCCCTGCAGGAAATCGCCGCGCTGCTCGAGAAGGAAGGGCTCAACTTCGGCATGCGCTACGAGGAAAGCACGGACGGTGTCCGGATCCTCGACATGGGCACCCCGCCCAGCCGCGCCGCCGAAAATGCGCCCGATGACGACGACGACGAGGACTAACGCCCATGCGCCATCGTAAGGCCAATCGCCAGCTCCGGCGAACCAGTGAGCAGCGCCTCGCGCTGCTCCGCAATCTCGCGACCTCGCTCATCGAGCAGGGCGCGATCGAGACGACCGAGGCCAAGGCCAAGGAACTCCGCCCGTTCGTCGAAAAGCTCATCACCAAGGCCCGCACCGGCACGCTCCATGCGCGCCGCCTGGCCGGCAAGCATGTCCAGAAGCGGGAAGCCGCGGACAAGCTCTTCCAGGAGCTCGGACCCGCGTTCGCCACGCGTCCGGGCGGCTACACGCGCATTCTCAAGACCGGTCACCGCAAGGGTGACGGGGCGGAGATGGCGCGGATCGAACTGATCCTCAGCTGAGACCACACCCATGGCCATTCAACGCAATCGCTGCTACAGCTGCGGCAAGGGTGTTGCCTACGGCAACAACGTCTCGCACGCCAACAACAAGACGCGCCGCACCTGGAAGCCCAACCTCCAGGTCGTGCGCACGCTCGAAGCCGGCAAGGTCATCAAGGTGAAGGTCTGCACGCGCTGCATTGCCGCCGGCAAGGTGCCGCGCGCCCCGCGCGGTCAGGTGGCCGTCGCGTAATTCACCGGTTGTTCGTCACCTCGCGGGGAGCTCGCTCAGACAGCGGGTCTCCCCGCGTTGTGTATCCACGCACGGGGTTGCCGGGTTCAATGGTGTGGTCGGGCAGAGCCCACCACCAGAGTCCCGCACCCACCACCCGAAACCGATCGTTTCGTGACCAAGACCGCGCTCATCACCGGCATTACCGGCCAGGACGGCTCCTACCTCGCCGAACTGCTGCTCGACAAGGGGTATCGCGTGGTGGGGGTCGTGCGCCGCTCGTCCACCACGCCGTACGAACGCATTGCGCATCTCGTCGATCGCATTGAGCTCGTCTCTGCCGATCTCCTCGACCAGACCTCGCTCACCGACGTTGTCCAGAGCACCGCGCCCGACGAGATCTACAACCTCGCCGCGCAGAGTTTCGTGCAGACCTCGTGGAACCAACCGGTCCTCACCGGCGAGTTCACGGCGCTGGGGGTCACCCGCATGCTCGAGGCCCTGCGCAAGGCGGCGCCCCGGGCGCGCTTCTATCAGGCCAGCTCGAGCGAACAGTTCGGCAAGGTGGTGGAAACCCCCCAGCGGGAAAGCACGCCATTCTATCCGCGCTCCCCGTACGGCGTCGCCAAGGTCTACGGACACTGGATCACGGTCAACTATCGCGAAAGCTTCGATCTCTTCGCGGTGAGCGGCATTCTGTTCAATCACGAGTCGCCGCGTCGCGGTCTCGAATTCGTCACGCGCAAGATCTCCGATGGCGTGGCCCGCATCAAGCTCGGCCTGCAGCGCGAACTGCGCCTCGGCAATCTCGATGCCCGCCGCGACTGGGGCTTTGCCGGCGACTACGTCGAAGCCATGTGGCGCATGCTGCAGCTGGAGACGCCCGATGACTTCGTCATCGGCACCGGTGACACCTATTCGGTGCGCGAATTCTGCGACGCCGCCTTCGGTGCCGTGGGGTTGGATTACCGCGAGTTCGTCGTGCAGGACGAGCGCTTCTTCCGCCCCGCCGAAGTCGACCTGCTGGTGGCCGATCCGGCCAAGGCCAAGACCGTGCTGGAATGGACGCCGCGTGTCGGCTTCCGGCAGCTCGTCGAGATGATGGTCGAAGCCGATCTGGCGCGTTATCACCGTCACGCCTAGCCAGCCCCCGCGTGGACGCTCGTCAGGGTGACCGCATGCCGACCGTGGCGCTGCCGAGTGATCGGGCCCTCGGGCGCGTCCTCGTGACCGGCGCCGCGGGCTTCGTGGGGCAGTGGCTGCTTCCCGCGCTGCGGGCTCAGGGAGCGGAGGTGTTCGCGCTGGCCATGCCCTCGGACGCCCGCGACACGGGCACCGGCGCGGCGCTTCCCGACCACGGCGCCACGTGGTTCGTGGGCGACCTGCGCCACGATGACTATGTGCAACGCGTGGTGGACGCGACCCGGCCGAACACGGTGCTGCATCTGGCGGCCATCTCCCACCTGCCCACCGCCGCGGCCGATCCGGCCACCGCCTGGGATGTGAACGTCACGGCAACGGCGCGACTCCTCCACCAGCTCGACCGTCAGCGCGAGCGAAGCGGGGTGGACCCCCTCGTGCTCATCGTGGGAAGCGCCGAACAGTATGGCCGGCACGACTCACACGTGATGCCGTTGTGCGAGGAGGCGGTCCAGGCGCCGCGAACCGTGTATGCGGCCACCAAGGCGGCGCAGGAGCTGCTCGCGCTCCAGGTCTGGCGCGCCACGCGACTGCCCGTGGTCATTGCCCGCAGCTTCAATCACAGTGGGGCCGGGCAGCCCCCGCGCTTCGTACTGCCGGCGCTGGTGCAGCGCGCCCGGGCGTTGGCCAGTGCGCCGGCGGGGACGCCCATGCTGGTGGGGAATCGCTCACCGGTTCGCGACTTCCTGCATGTAAGTGACGTCGTGGCTGCGTATATTTCCCTCTGTCAGCGGGGCACGCCCGGCGAGGCGTACAACGTGGCCAGCGGTACCGGATGGTCGGTGCAGCAACTCCTCGATCTGGTGAGCGCACGCACGGGCACGCGTGCCGTTCCCACCGAGGACCCCGCGCTGGTCCGACCGGTTGACGTCCCCGTGCTCATCGGGGATCCGCGAAAGCTGCAGCACGCCACCGGATGGCGCGCGCAGCGTTCACTCGACGACATCATCGAAGACCTCCTCCATGCCGAGACGTTCTGACCTGCACCGGATTCTCGTGATCGGCTCTGGCCCGATCGTGATCGGGCAGGCTGCTGAATTCGATTACTCCGGAACGCAGGCCACCAAGGCGCTGCGCGAGGAGGGCTACGAAGTCATTCTGGTGAACTCCAATCCGGCCACGATCATGACCGATCCGGAGTTCGCCGACCGTACCTACATCGAGCCGGTCACCGCGGAGTTCGTCGAGAAGATCATCGCCAAGGAGCGCCCCGATGCGGTGCTCCCCACCATGGGCGGACAGACGGCCCTCAACGTGGCGCTCAAACTGTACGACGACGGCGTGCTCGATCGCTATGGCTGCGAGCTCATCGGTGCCAACGCCCGCGCGATTCGCGTGGCCGAAGACCGCAAGCTCTTCGCCGACGCCATGGAGAAGATCGGGCTCAAGTGCCCGACCGGCACGACCGTCACGACCATCGACGAGGCACTCGCGGCGGTCGAGAACACCGGCTTCCCCGCCATCATTCGCCCGTCGTTCACCCTCGGCGGCACCGGCGGCGGCATCGCCTACAACCGCGAGGAGTTCGAGACGATGGTCCGGCGCGGCCTCGACCTGTCGCCGGTGCATTCGGTGCTCATCGAACGGTCGCTGCTGGGGTGGAAGGAGTACGAGCTGGAGGTCATGCGCGACTGCGCCGACAACGTGGTGATCGTCTGCTCCATCGAGAACCTCGATCCCATGGGCGTGCATACCGGCGATTCCATCACGGTGGCACCGGCCATGACGCTCACCGACCGCGAGTACCAGGTCATGCGCGACGCGGCCGTGGCGATCATCCGTGAAATCGGTGTCGATGCGGGCGGTTGCAACGTGCAGTTCGCCGTCAACCCGCGCGACGGCGAGCTCATCGTCATCGAGATGAACCCGCGCGTGTCGCGCTCGTCCGCCCTGGCATCCAAGGCCACCGGGTTCCCCATCGCGCGCATCGGTGCCAAGCTCGCCGTGGGGTACACGCTCGACGAAGTGCCCAACGACATCACGAAGACCACGCCGGCCAGCTTCGAACCGGTGCTCGACTACGTCATCGTGAAGTGTCCCCGGTTCGCCTTCGAGAAGTTCGCCGCGGCCGACCCGGGGCTCACCACCCAGATGAAGTCCGTGGGTGAGTCCATGGCCATTGGACGCACCTTCAAGGAGGCCTTCCAGAAGGCGCTGCGTGCGCTGGAAACCGGACGCACCGGCTGGAGCATCGGCGAGCGGCTGCAGGACGACCGCCTGGTGGAAGGCTCCCGCGAGGAGTTGCGCGGCGCACTGCGTCGCCCCACGCCCGAGCGCATTTACCAGCTCAAGCGGGCCATGCAGCTGGGGATGCAGACGGCCGAACTGCACGAGATCTCGGGCATCGATCCGTGGTTCCTCGATCAGATGCGGGAGTTGCTCGAGGCCGAGGCAACGTACTCGGCCCTGCCGGCGGTCGATGCCGAGGCTATGCGGCGCATGAAGCGTCTCGGGTTCTCCGACCGCCAGCTGGCCGCACTCCGCGCGCAGACCGAGCTCGAGGCGCGCGCCCTGCGCTGGTCGCTTGGGGTGCGGCCGTCGTACAAGATGATCGACACCTGCGCCGGCGAGTTCCCGTCCAGCACCCCGTACCTCTACGGCAACTACGACGAGGAGAGCGAAGCCGCGACGGCCGGGCGCAAGAAGGTGGTCATCCTCGGGTCGGGGCCCAATCGCATCGGGCAGGGCGTCGAGTTCGATTACTGTTGCGTGCGCGCGGTGCTCGCGCTGCGGCAGCAGGGATACGAGACCATCATGGTGAACTCGAATCCCGAAACCGTCTCCACCGATTTCGACATCTCCGACAAGCTGTACTTCGAGCCGCTCACGTTGGAGGATGTGCTCGAGATCGTCGAGCGCGAGCAGCCGGAGGGGGTCATCGTCCAGCTTGGCGGGCAAACGCCGCTCAAGCTCACCCGACCGCTCGAGGCGGCCGGTGTGCGCATTCTGGGCACCTCGCCCGATGCCATCGACACGGCGGAAGACCGTCGCCGCTTCGAGGCGATTGCCCGCGAACTGGGCATCGAGCAGCCGGCCAATGGCACGGCCACCAGCGTCGACGAAGCCGTCTCCATCGCGCAGACGATCGGGTTCCCTGTGCTGGTGCGCCCGTCCTATGTGCTCGGGGGGCGCGCCATGGAGATTGTGCACGACGAGCCGTCGCTGCGTGATTACTTCGAGCGGGCGGCACGCGTGTCGGAGGAGCGCCCCGTGCTCGTCGATCGCTTCCTCGAGGATGCGTTCGAGGCCGATGTCGACGCCCTCTCTGACGGTGAACACGTGGTCATTGGCGCGGTCATGGAACACATCGAGAGCGCCGGCATTCACTCCGGCGACTCTGCCTGCGTCCTGCCCCCGTATGTCATTCCGCCGGCGGCCGTCGAGCAGATGAAGGCGCACACCATTGCCTTTGCCCGACGGCTCGGCGTGGTGGGCCTCATCAACGTGCAGTATGCCTACAAGAATGGGCAGGTCTACGTCATCGAGGTGAATCCGCGCGCGTCGCGCACCGCACCGTTCGTGTCGAAGGCCATCGGCGTGTCGCTGCCATCGGTTGCCGCGCGCCTCATGCTCGGAGAGACGCTCGCCGAGATCGGGTTCACGCAGGAGATCGTGCCGCCCTATATCAGCGTCAAGGAAGCCGTGTTCCCGTTCAACAAGTTCCGGGAGTTCGATCCGGTGCTCAGCCCGGAGATGCGTTCCACCGGCGAGGTCATGGGCATCGACGACGACTTCGGGACCGCCTTCCTCAAGTCCCAGATCGCGGCCGACAATGCCCTGCCGTCCGAAGGCGCCGTGTTCTTCACGGTGAACGACGGCGACAAGCCCACGGCCGCCACGCTGGCGCAGCGATTCCATGCCCTTGGCTTCTCCGTGTTCGCCACCAGCGGCACGGCGGCGTTCTTCCGGCAGCAGGGGGTACCGGTCACGGCCGTGCTCAAGGTGCACGAGGGGCGGCCGCATGGCGTGGACCTCATCCTGAACGGCGAGATCCAGCTGCTCGTGAACACGCCGTTGGGTAAGCACGCGCAGGTGGATGACGAGAAGCTCCGCCAGGCCGCGATTGCCAATCGGGTGCCGTACACCACGACGCTCACCGCTGCCAATGCCGCCGTCGAGGCCATCGCGGCCCGGCGGTCGCGAGAGCCGGGGGTGCGCTCGCTCCAGGAGTGGCACGCGATCCTGGCGGCGCATCAGGGCGCCGGGGTCGCGTGAACGCGCCGTCCGTGCCGGAGATGATCGCACAGCCCGGGCTGGGACATGTGGCGGCCGGCGTCTCCCTCGGTGAGGGGGCGCTGGTCCACGCGTCCGCGTACGTCGACGATGGCGCCGTCATTGGCGCCCACACGCGCATCTGGCATTTCTGTCACGTCAACGGCGGGGCCGTGATCGGTCCGCGGTGTTCCCTCGGGCAGAACGTCGTCGTCATGAAGGGGGTGCGCATCGGCGAGAACGTCCGCATCCAGAACAATGTGTCGGTCTATGAGGGCGTGGAGTTGGAGGACGACGTGTTCTGCGGTCCTTCCATGGTCTTCACCAACGTGTACAACCCGCGCAGTGCCATCTCCCGCAAGAATGAATACCGGAGCACCCTGGTGAAGCGTGGCGCCAGCATCGGAGCCAACGCCACCATCGTGTGTGGCCATACCATCGGCCGTTACGCCTTCATTGGGGCCGGCGCCGTCGTGAATCGCGACGTGCCGGATTACGCGCTCGTCGCCGGCGTACCGGCGCGACGGATCGGGTGGATGTCCGAGGCGGGGTTCCGTCTTGAGCGCATCCCCGGCGCCGACGGCGTCGAGCGCGACACGGAGCGGTTGCGCTGTCCGGGAACGGGAACGGTGTACGAGCGTCGCGGCGATGCTGTCGTGCGTACGGAGGAGCAGGCATGACCGACGGAAGCATTCCGGCGGACCGCCCCATTCGCATCGCCCTGGTGGGGTGTGGCCGCATCAGTCGCAATCACTTCGACGCCATCGCGAAGATCCCGGACCTGCAGCTGGTCGCGGTCTGTGACATCGTCACGGAGCGGGCCGCGCAGGCCGGCGACGCGGCCGGAGTCCCCTGGTTCACCGACCTCGAGGCGATGCTGGCGCGCGTCCCGAGCGACGCCGTCGTCATTGCCACCCCCAGCGGCCTCCACCCGCAGCATGGCATCGCGGCCGCGCGCGCCGGGCGGCATGTCATCAGCGAGAAGCCCATGGCCATCTCGCTGGCGGCGGCGGACGCGCTCGTGCAGGCCTGCGACGACCACCGGGTGCATCTCTTCGTGGTCAAGCAGAACCGGCTCAATCCGCCCGTCGTGCTGCTCAAGCGCGCCATCGATCGCGGCCGCTTCGGCCGCATCTACATGGCCAACTGCACGGTGCGCTGGACACGACCGCAGGAGTACTACGATCAGGCCCCGTGGCGGGGCACCTGGGAGTTCGACGGCGGGGCGTTCATGAACCAGGCGTCGCATTACGTCGATCTCGTGCAGTGGCTCGTCGGGCCTGTCGAGAGCGTCATGGCCAAGACCGCGACGCTCGCGCGTCGCATCGAGGCCGAGGATAGCGGAGTGGCCATCATGAAGTTCCGCTCCGGCGCCATCGGCACCATCGAGGTCACCATGCTCACCTTCCCCAAGAACCTTGAAGGCAGCATCACCATCCTCGGGGAGAAGGGCACCGTGAAGATCGGCGGTACCGCGGTGAACAAGGTTGAGCACTGGCAGTTTGCGGACTACGACGACGACGACAAGCTCGTCGAGCAGGCCAACACCAACCCGCCCAGCGTATACGGCTTCGGACACGAGGGGTATTACCGGAACGTCGTCTCGGTATTGCGCGGGCTGGCGAAGCCCGACACCGACGGCCGGGCGGGACGCAAGTCACTGGAACTCATTCTCGGCATTTACGAGTCGGCGAAGACGGGGCGCGATGTGCCCCTTCCGCTGCGCGTGAACATTTGATCGGCAGGAGAGACATGGCTGTCCCGCTTCTGGACCTGAAGGCGCAGCACGCCACCATCCGCGATGAGGTGGTGGCGGCACTCATGGAGGTCGTCGACCAGCAGGCCTTCATCCTGGGCGATCCCGTGGCGCAGCTCGAATGCAGCGTCGCCGGGCTTTCGCAGGTGAAGTACGCCGTCGGCTGTGCCAACGGGACCGACGCCATTCTGCTCGCGCTCCGCGCGCTGGGTGTGGGGCACGGCGATGAGGTCGTCACCACGCCGTTCACGTTCTTCGCCACGGGCGGCGCCATCCACAATGTGGGCGCGCGGCCGGTATTCGTGGACATCGATCCGCGCTCGTTCAACATCGCCCCGGACGCCATCACCCCGGCCATCACGCCGCGCACGCGCGCGGTCATCGCCGTGGATCTGTTCGGCCAGATGGCCCCCATCGAAGAGGTGAGCGCGGCGGCCCAGGGGCTGCCCGTCATCGAGGACGCCGCGCAGTCCATCGGCGCCAGTCGGCGCATCGGGGGGCGCACGGTCATGGCGGGTGAGGCGGCAGCCATTGGCACCTACAGCTTCTTCCCATCCAAGAATCTCGGTGGCTACGGCGATGGCGGCATGATGGTCACGCAGGATGAGGCGCTCTTCGAGGCGCTCATGAAGCTGCGGACGCACGGCAGCCGGCGGACCTACTACCACGAGATTGTCGGCTACAACAGCCGCCTCGACGCCTTGCAGGCGGCCGTATTGCGGGCCAAGCTGCCGCATCTCGGCGCGTGGAGCGAAGCGCGGCGTCGCAACGCGGCCTACTACGACGCGGCCTTTGCCGACGTGCCGGAACTGGCCACGCCGTGGATCGATCCGGCCAATACGTCGATCTACAACCAGTACACGGTACGCGTACCTCGGCGGGAGGCGTTGCAGGCGCACTTGAAGGAGCGCGGCATCGGCTCCAACGTCTACTATCCGCTCCCCTTGCACCTGCAGCCCTGCTTCGCCTATCTCGGTTACCGCGAAGGGCAGTGCCCCGAGGCGGAGAAAGCCTCGCGCGAGGTGCTGTCCCTTCCCGTGTATCCCGAGCTCACCACGTCCCAGCTCGACGAAGTGATCGCGGCCGTTCGCGCGTTCTTCGGCCGCTGAGTCGCCTTCCCGTATCACTGAGATGACTGCTGTGAAAGATCAGGCGCTGGCCAAGATCGCCGACCGTACCGCCGTCATCGGCGTGATCGGCCTCGGGTACGTCGGGCTGCCCTTGGCCATCGAGTTCGTGCACGCCGGCTTCCGGGTTATCGGCTACGACGTGAGCACCCGCGTGGTCGACCTGCTCATGGCTGGTGAGTCGCACATTCAGGACGTCCCTGCCGACGCCGTGAAGGCCGCCGTGGCCAGCGGCAAGCTCGTCGCCACCGCCATCGAGGATCGGTTGGGCGAGTGCGATGCCATCTCCATCGCCGTGCCCACCCCGCTGTCCAAAACGCGCGATCCGGACATGGCCTACGTGCTGAGCGCGGCCGATGCCATCGCCCGGCAGGCGCACCCCGGACTGTGCGTGGTGCTCGAGAGCACCACGTACCCCGGCACCACGCGCGAACTGCTGCAGCCGCGTCTCGAAGCCAAGGGGCTGACCGTCGGGCAGGACATCTTCGTGGCCTTCAGCCCCGAACGCGTCGACCCCGGCAACCCCATCTATCACACCCGCAACACCCCCAAGGTGGTCGGCGGCATCACCCCGGCGTGCGTTGAGGTGGCCACGGCGCTTTACGAGAGCTGCATCGACACCGTGGTGCCCGTCAGCTCGCCGGAGGCGGCGGAGCTGGTGAAGCTGCTCGAGAATACGTTCCGGGCCGTGAACATCGCCATGGTGAACGAATTGGCGATTGTCTGTGACAAACTGGGCGTGAACGTCTGGGAGGTCATCGAGGCCGCCGCGACCAAGCCGTTCGGGTTCATGAAGTTCACGCCGGGGCCGGGCATCGGCGGGCACTGCATTCCCCTCGATCCGCACTACCTTGCCTGGAAGATGCGCACGCTCAACTACAAGACACGCTTCATCGACCTGGCCAGCGAAATCAATTCCCACATGCCCGAGTGGGTCGTGCAGAAGGTGGCCGACGCCCTCAACGAGGTGCGGAAGGCGGTGCGCGGCAGCCGACTGCTCGTGCTCGGCGTGGCGTACAAGCGCGATATCGACGATGTGCGCGAAAGCCCGGCGTTGGATGTGATCCGGCTGCTCGAGGAGCGCGGGGCGCATGTCGAGTTCCACGACCCGTTCGTCAGCGAGTTCCGGGAGGAGGGGCACAGTCGCAAGGGAGTCGAGCTCAGCGATGAGATGCTGCGGTGGGCCGACGCCGTCGTCGTGGTCACCGACCACAAGACCGTGGACTACCAGCGCGTCGTCGATCACGCTACCCTCGTGGTGGATACGCGCAACGTCACGGCGGGACTGACCCCAGGGCGGGCGCGCATCGTGCCGCTGGCGTCGGGCTCGACGTTGGCCGCGCTGCCATAACGCCCCTGTCCACGAACCTGCGCCGCATTTCCCGGGTATCTTCCGTCGCATGAGTCATTTCCCCAATCGCGTCGAATTCCGTCTGCTGGTCCTGCTCGCCGTCGCCACGGCGCTGGCCGGTTGCGGGCGCGGATTTCAGCCACGCGATTTCGCGACACCCGAAGCGCTGTTTCAGGCCACCCTGCTCGAGTTCCAGCAGAAGAAATGGGACAACGCGCAGCTGGGGTTCGAGCGGCTCACCAGCGATCTGTCGTCGCGCGATCCGCTGCTGGCACCGGCGTACTTCTATCTGGCGCTCACGCACGAGCGGAAGAAGGAGTTTCTGCTGGCAGCGCAGGCCTTCGAGCGGGTCACGGACGGATTCCCCGACGACACGCTGGCGCCCATGGCCATGCTCGGGACCGGGCGGGCCTATCAGAGCATCTGGCGGCGCCCGTCGCTCGACCCCGAGCAGGGGCAGAAGGCGGCGTCGGTGCTGCGTGCGCTCCTTTCGTCGTATCCTGACGCCAAGGAAACCGAGGAGGCGAAGCAGCGCATCACCCAGCTGGAAGAGTGGTTCGCGCTCAAGGATTACCAGACGGCGGTGCACTACATCAAGGTGCGCCCCGTGGTCGACGGCGCGATCATCTACCTCAAGGACATCGTCACCACGTATCCCACCACGAAAGCCGCCCGGCTGTCGTGGCTGCGGTTGCATGAGCTGTACACGAAGATCCGCTGGAAGGAAGATGCGGCGGAAACGTGCAGCGCCATGTGGAAGGCCTATCCCGGGGACACGGAAGTGCGCGCCGCCTGCGGAGCGGTCCCCGTGGATACGGCCAAAACGAGCGACGTTCCGCCCAGCGCCGTCACGTCACCCGTTGCCTATGCGCGGCCGGCGCCGCCGGCGCGCCACTGACCTCCCCACGCCAGGTGCAATTGGGGCTTCTTGGCGGCAGCTTCGACCCGCCGCACACCGGCCACCTGCTCATCGCGCAGGACGCCATTGACGCCCTGGCGCTCGATCACCTGCTGGTCATTCCAGCGGCCCAACAGCCGCTGAAGGGCCGCGAGCAGACGCCGCCGGAACACCGCCTGGCCATGGTCCGGGCCTGTTTCGACGGCGTACCACGGGTTGAGGTCGACCCCGTAGAAATTGAACGGGGCGGGTTATCTTACATGGTTGACACCGTGGAGGCGGTGCGGCGGCGATGGCCGCTTGCCCAACTCCACCTTCTGGTCGGGAGTGACGTGGTCCCCACGTTGCCACGCTGGAAGGATCCGCACCGGTTGCTCGGCATGGTACGTCTGGTCGTACTGCATCGGGACACCGACGGAGCCGTTCCGCTCGAGCAGGAGATTCACGGCGCGCAGTCGGTTCGCTGGCTGAGCACGCGACGGGTGGATGTGTCGTCAACCGAAATCAGGGCGCGGGTCCGCGACGGACGCTCACTCAAGGGCTTCGTTCCGGAATCCGTGGCGACGTACATCGCATCCACCGGGCTGTATCACGAGAATTCCCGGACGGCGGATCGCGCAGACGGCTGAGCCAAAGTGGCCCGGATGCTGCGCACCACTGTCCTCGCCATGAGGTCCAGAGGGACGTATGCTGAAGGGCTTGATCAGTAAGGTGTTCGGCACGCGACACGAGCGTGAACGCAAGCGTGTCCAGCCAATCCTCGACGACATCCATCAGATCGAAGCGCGGCTGGCGTCGCTGAGCGATGCCGAGATCCAGGCGCAAACGGCGAAGTTCCGCGGCGTGCTCGCCGAGCGGACCGGACCCATCAGTGAGCGCATCGCCGCCATCAAGGCCGCCAAGCACGAGACGGCCGACGCCGCCGAGCGGGAGCGCCTCGATGGCGAACTGCAGGGCGCCGACGGGCGCGGCGGCGTCGAGGGGGAGCTGCGGGGGGCCATTGCGGAGACGCTGGACGAACTGCTCCCTGAGGCGTTTGCCACCGTGCGCGAGGCCTGCCGCCGGCTGCGCGGGTCGACGGTCATGGTTACCGGCCACGCCCTCACCTGGGATATGGTCCCCTACGACGTGCAGCTCATTGGTGGCATTCAGCTCCACCTCGGGCGCATTGCGGAGATGGCCACCGGCGAAGGGAAGACCCTCGTCGCCACGCTGCCGCTGTACCTGAACGCGCTCCCGGGGCGCGGTGCGCACCTGGTCACGGTCAACAACTACCTGGCGCGCCGCGACTCGCAGTGGATGGGGCACCTGTATGGCTGGCTCGGGCTCACGGTCGCTTGCCTCGACGATACCGAACCGGGGTCGTGGGAGCGCAAGGCGGCGTACGGTGCCGACATCACGTACGGGACCAACAACGAGTTCGGCTTCGACTACCTGCGCGACAACATGGTGGTGTCGCTCGAGCAGCGGGTCCAGCGCCCGCACGTCTTCGCGCTGGTCGACGAAGTGGACTCGGTGCTCATCGACGAAGCCCGCACACCCCTCATCATTTCGGGGCCGGTGGGCAACGAGAGCGACGGGCAGTACGCGGAGTTCAACACGTCGGTCGAGCGGCTGGTGCGCAAGCAGAACGAGATGGTCAACCAGCTCGTGGCCGACGGTGAGCGCGCCATGGAAGCCAACGACGCGCAGGCAGCGGCGCTGCAGTTCTACAAGGCCCAAATGGGTGGCCCGAAGAACAAGCGGCTCATGAAGGTGCTGCAGGAGCAGGGCGTCAAGCAGATGGTGCAGCGGGTCGAGCTCGATGTCATCGCCGACAAGAAGCTCCCCGTCTCGAAGCGTGCGTTCCGCGACCTCGAGGACGAACTGCTGTTCGTGCTCGATGAGAAGGGGCACACGGTGCACCTCACCGAGAAGGGGCTCGACTGGCTCTCTCCGGATCATCCGGACACCTTCGTCCTGCCGGACATCTCGCTGCTCATCGGACAGATCGATCGCGACGCGGAGCTGAGCGCCACGGAGCGCCTCGAGCGGCGCGGGGGCGTGGAGCGCGAGTATGCCACGAAGAGCGAGCGGCTGAACATCATCCATCAGCTGCTGCGCGCCCACGCTCTGTACGAGAAGGACGTGAACTACGTGGTGCAGGAGGGGCAGGTGCTCATCGTCGATGAGTTCACCGGGCGTACCATGCCGGGACGTCGCTGGAGCGAAGGGTTGCACCAGGCGGTCGAAGCCAAGGAGCGCGTGCAGGTGAAGGGGGAAACCCAGACCCTCGCCACCATCACGATTCAGAATTACTTCCGCATGTACGAGAAGCTGGCCGGCATGACCGGCACGGCCGAGACGGAAGAAGCGGAGTTCCATACCATCTACGGGCTCGAGGTGTCGGTCATCCCAACCAACCGCGCCATCCAGCGTGATGACCGGCAGGATCTCGTCTTCAAGACGCGGCGGGAGAAGTACAATGCCATCGTCGACGAGACACGCCGGCTGCACGAGTTGGGTTTCCCGGTGCTCGTGGGTACCGCCAGTGTCGAGGCATCCGAAACGTTGGCACGGCTCTTTGCCCGGGCCGGGCTCAAGCACAACGTGCTGAACGCCAAGTATCACCAGCGCGAAGCGGAGATCGTGGCCGATGCAGGGCGTCCGGGGGCGATCACCATCGCCACGAACATGGCCGGCCGCGGCACCGACATCAAACTCGGTGAGGGTATCCGTGATGCGAAGCCGTCGCGCATCACCGATCCCGACGGCAAGGAGATCGACATCACCGAGATCGGTGGCCTGCACATCATCGGGTCGGAGCGCCACGAATCGCGGCGCATCGATCGGCAGCTCCGCGGCCGGTCGGGGCGGCAGGGGGATCCGGGTGCCTCGCAGTTCTTCCTCTCGCTCGAAGACGACCTGATGCGCCTGTTCGGCTCGGAGCGCATTGCGAAGCTCATGGATCGCATGGGCGCACAGGACGGGGAGGTGCTCACGCACCCGCTCATCACGCGCTCCATCGAGCAGGCGCAGAAGCGCGTCGAGCTGCAGAACTTCCAGTCGCGCAAGCGCCTGCTCGAGTACGACGACGTCATGAATCAGCAGCGCGAGGTCATTTACTCGCTGCGGGCGTTTGCGCTCGAGGGGGGTGAGGAGTTGAAGGGGGAGGCGCTCAAGATGCTGGAGCGCGGAGTGCAGCGGCGTGTCGAGCAGGCACTCGCCACCTTCGATCGCGTCGAAGACTGGGACTTCGAGTACGTGCAGCAGGACCTGCTGATGCACTACATGTTGCAGGTGCCCGCGTTTTCCGCCGAGCGCCCGACGTCCGTCGAGGAGGCGCAGGCGGTGGCCGTGGCGGCCGTGCACGAGGCCTTCCAGGCGAAGATCGAGAGCCTCAATCAGGTGACCGACGAGAACGGGCAGGGGTTCGCCGATCGTCTGCTGTCGCTCGTCACGCTCAACGTGATCGACGAGAAGTGGAAGGATCACCTGTACGACCTCGACCAGCTGCGGGCCTCCATCCACTATCGGTCGTGGGGGCAGAAGGATCCGCTGGTCGAGTACAAGCAGGACGCCTACACCATGTTCGTCGATCTCATGCACGATCTGGCGAACACGTTTACGGAGCGGTTCCTCAAGGCGCAGCTGGTCTTCGAGCCGGCGCCGGTGGAGGCGTTCGAGCCGCCGCCCATGCCTGAGTTCGTGCGCGAGGAGGGGGCGCGCCCGACGCGCCGCTACAACGCGCTGGGCATCCTGGAAGACGTGCCGGCCGATGAACTGGTGGTCGACGAGTCGCTGGAGATCGTGGACGCGCAGTTCGTGGAGGAGGAGCAAGACGTCGGCGGAGGCGCCGAGGAGCCCGGGCGGATTGTCGCCCAGGGAGTGCCGCAGGTGGTCGGTGCGGGCAGCGTGCGCTCACTTGGCGAGGCGGGAGCCGGAGGATTGCCGGCGGGGTGGGAGCAGACGCCGCGCAACAACGTGTGTCCGTGTGGCTCCGGGAAGAAGTTCAAGAAGTGTCATGGTGCGCATCTGTAGGCCGCGGACCAGGCGGAACTGAGGGGCAGGAACCGGCCGGGGCATTCGCGGGCAGCGAGTGCCCCGGTTGACATTACGTAGCGGATGTGCTTATATCCCCGACCCGCCGCACGCGCCGCGGTTGCTGCGTACCCGCCGAGCTCTACATGCTCCTTCCGGGTCCACAACCTGAGGAAATGCGCTGGCTGGGGGTCCGCTGTGGTGCTGAGCGGGCCGTCGCTCACGGGGACTGTGTGAGTGCGAGGGCGTCCTTGCCGACGATCCCCGATCTTCAAAAAAGATCAGTACGGTGATCTCGCAGGGGTTGACGCCCGACTTTCAACAGGTTATTAGTTAGATCTGCCGCCAAAACGGTGGCCATCAAAAAAGCAGGAACTTGTGTAGCCGCAAGCGGTTACGCGCAGGACGGTAGGACGGTAGGACGCTATTTGACAACCGAGGAAGAGATCGATGGATGTGCGGGCGGTGTTTATGACCCAGGGCTGATCAGGGCTCTGGCGAGACATCAACCTGAATTTTTGTGATTCCGCGATTAGGAGCTCCGCAAGGGG